>NZ_BAABAC010000022.1:68897-82465 GCF_039537225.1 Nocardioides ginsengisoli | reverse complement strand
CCGCCGGCATCGCGTCCGGCCGGGGCCGCGGCGGCCGGGGCGGGGGCCTGGGCCGGCGGGGGCGCGGCCGGCGGGCGGGCGTTGGGGTCGGCGCCCGGGTCGATGATCGCCTCGATCCGGACGGTCGCGCCGATCTCGTCGATCACGGCCTGCTGGACGATGTCGGCGTGGCCGCCGGTCTCGAACGACTTGCGCGGGCCGTCGGACTGGAACCCGAGGCTCAGGACCGCTCCGTTGAAGCCGACGACCTGGGAGTTCTGGGTCAGGTGGATCCAGGTGACCCGCTTGACGCTCTTGACCCGGTCGATGACCGAGGGCCAGAGGCGGCGGATGTCGACGAGGGTCAGTCCGCTGCCCGTCGGGGCCGCCGCGGCGGCCGGGGCAGCCGGCTCGGGGGCGGCCGCAGCCGGAGCGGGGGCCGAGGCCGCGGGGGTGACCGGCTCCGGCGCCGGCGTGGGCGCGGGGGTGGGAGCCGGGGGCTCCGGGGTGGGCTCGGCCGCCGCCACCGGGGCGGGGGCGGGAGCGGTCGGCGCAGGAGCCGCCGGGCGGTCCTCGGCCAGCTCGGGCGCGGCCCGCTCGGCGCGCGAGGGCGCCGGGCGGTCCTGGACCGGGATCGCGGCCGGAGCCGGGGCCGGGGCCGACTCGGCGGACGTCGTACCGCTGATCGAGGCGCGCCGCTCGAGCCGGTCGAGCCGGGCGAGGACGCCCTCGGTGGTGTGGTCGGCGGCGGGCAGCAGGACCCGGGCACAGATCAGCTCGAGCAGCAGCCGCGGCGCGGTGGCGCCGCGCATGTCGGTCAGGCCGGCGGCGATCAGGTCGGCAGCGCGGGTGAGCTCGGCGCGCCCGAAGGCGTTGGCCTGGGCGACGAGGCGGTCGGCCTGGTCGCCGGAGACGTCGAGCAGTCCGGAGGCGGCCGCGTCGGGGACGGCCGAGATGATGACCAGGTCGCGCAGGCGGCGGAGCAGGTCCTCGGTGAAGCGGCGCGGGTCCTGGCCGGTCTCGATCACCTTGTCGACCACGCCGAACACCGCCGAGCCGTCGCCCGCCGCGAACGCCGAGACGACGTCGTCGAGCAGCGTGTCGGGGGTGTAGCCGAGCAGTCCGCTGGCCAGGTCGTAGGTGACACCCTGGGGCCCCGCGCCGCCGAGCAGCTGGTCGAGGACCGAGAGCGTGTCGCGGGCCGAGCCGGCGCCCGCGCGGACCACGAGCGGCAGCGCGGCGGGCTCGATGGCGACGCCCTCGCGGTCGCAGAGCTCGGTGAGGTAGGACGTCAGCAGCCGCGGCGGGATCAGCCGGAACGGGTAGTGGTGGGTGCGCGAGCGGATGGTCGGGATGACCTTCTCCGGCTCGGTCGTGGCGAAGATGAACCGCAGGTGCGGCGGCGGCTCCTCGACCAGCTTGAGCAGGGCGTTGAAGCCCTGCGTGGTGACCATGTGGGCCTCATCGATGATGTAGACCTTGTAGCGACTCTTGACCGGCGCGAAGAACGCCTTCTCGCGCAGGTCGCGCGCGTCGTCGACGCCACCGTGGGACGCCGCGTCGATCTCGATCACGTCGATCGACCCCGGACCGTTGCGGGCCAGGTCGCGGCAGCTCTCGCACTCGCCGCACGGGTCGGCGATCGGCGCCCGCTCGCAGTTGAGCGCGCGGGCCAGGATCCGGGCGCTGGTGGTCTTGCCACAGCCACGCGGGCCGGAGAAGAGATAGGCGTGGTTGACCCGGTTGCCGGCGAGGGCGGCGCGCAGCGGCTCGGTGACGTGCTCCTGCCCGATCACCTCGGCGAAGGTCTCGGGCCGGTAGCGGCGGTAGAGCGCGAGCGGGGAGTCCACGTCAGAACACTAACCACTGGGTCCGACATCACCCAGGTCACCCGCCCGAACCGTGACCACCGACCAACCCGCCGATCGAACGTCGGCGCCGAGGCTTGGCGCGAGCCAAGCAAAAGGCCCCCCACGTACCCGATAGAGCTCACTTACCCTTGCTGCCTTCCGGCCCTGGGGGAGTTGGGTGAGATACCGCCACGTGGGGGGTTGCCGACCACTTTAGAGGATGGGGTCGCGCAGCCTCACATCAGCGTCACGCACGAGCGGCGTTCCATAATGTGACGGTGATGGGCACGCTGGGGTCGGAGGCCGTGGACGAGACCGGCCGGGGCCCTGCCGAGACGCTCGGCGTGGGGCCGCGCACGAGGCCGGCCCTGCCGTGAGACTCCCCGGCGACAACCATGTGCACAGCCAGTGGTCGTGGGACACGGCCGCCGGCGACATGGACGCCGCCTGCGCCCGCGCGGCGCAGCTCGGCCTGCCCTCGATCGCGTTCACGGAGCACGTCGACCACACCGCCTGGACCGTGGCCGACGGCGACGAGCTCCCGGCCGACTGGACCCGCCACGGCCTGGTCGAGGGCATGCTGCGCCCGCCGCCGTTCGACGTCGAGGGCTATCTCGCCTCCGTCGAGCGGTGCCGGACGCGCTACCCGTCGCTCGCGATCCTCACCGGGGTCGAGCTGGGCGAGCCCCACTGGCACGCCGCGGCCGTCTCCGAACTGGTGGCCTCGGGTGCCTTCACCCGGGTGCTGGCGTCGCTGCACTCCGCGCCCGTCGCCGCCGGCCACGTCGACACCGGGCAGCACTATGCGCACGTCCCGCCGCACCAGGTGGTCGCGGACTATCTCGACGAGCTCGCCCGCCTGGTCACGTCGTACGACGACTTCCAGGTGCTCGCCCACATCGACTACCCGGTGCGGGGCTGGCCGCCCGACCTGGCGTTCGACGCCGCCGACTTCGCCGACCGCTACCGCCACGTCCTCACCCTGCTCCGCGACCGCGGCAAGGCCCTCGAGGTCAACACCCGCCTCCCGATGCCCGTGGTTCTGCTGCAGTGGTGGCACGAGCTCGGCGGCGAGGCGATCAGCTTCGCCTCCGACGCGCACCGGCCGGACCTGGTCGCGCACGGCTTCCGCGAGGCGGCGGCGATGGCGGAGACGGTGGGCTTCCGGGCGCCGCGGGATCCGCTGGGGCTCTGGCACCGGGCCTAGCCGGTCCGGCGTGCGTCCCGATTCCACGCCCTCGTCCATCTGCCGGTAACCTCTCCCACGGAGCTGTCGCCTAGTGGCCTATGGCGCTCGCTTGGAAAGCGGGTTGGGTTAACAGCCCTCGGGGGTTCGAATCCCCCCAGCTCCGCCATCCGAACGGCACCGACCTTGGTGGGGGCCGTTCTGCTTGGTGGGGGCCGTTCTGCTTGGTGGGGGCCGTTCTGCTTGGTGGGGGCCGTTCTGCTTGGTGGGGGCCGGGCCGCCGCACGTACCAAGACGAGTGGGAGCCGCCCACCGGGCGACTCCCACTTCACTCAGGTCACACCGGCCACAGCCGGCACGTCGGCCGGCTCAGTCGATCTCCGGCTTCGGGAACACCCGCGGCGTCAGGTCCAGCGAACGCACGTGCTCGGCGATCTCGCCGCACGTGGTGACCCACAGCTCCGACATCCCCGCCATCGTCTCCAGCAGCGACTCCAGGGCCCGGAGCCGCCCGAGCCGTCCGCTCAGGAAGGGGTGGATGGTGAGGGTGAAGCAGGACTCGTAGCGGTAGGCCTCGGTGAGCTCGCCGGTCCACATCGAGAGGGCCTTGGCCGGGTCCTCGATGACGCCGGGGCCGAAGACCTCCGGCACGAAGGCGAACTGCTCCCAGTCGTCGAGCGCCCACGACACGGGGATCTCGACGATCGAGCGGGCGCCGTCGCCGGGGCGCTCGGCCAGCTCGTAGGGGAGGTCGGAGTCCATCAGGCTCGAGTCGTAGAGGAAGCCGCGGTCGAGCAGGATCTCCGGGGTCGCGTACGACGTCTCCCACAGCGGCGCGCGGTAGCCGACGGGCCGCACGCCCAGGACCTTGTCGAGCGACTCGAGCCCGCGGTCGATGATCGCGGCCTCCTCGTCGTACGACAGGCCGGCCATCGCTTCGTGCAGGTAGCCGTGGTGGGCGATCTCGTGGCCGGCGTCGCGGATCCGGCGGAGCAGGTCCGGGTAGCGCTCGACGGTGTAGCCGGGCGCGAAGAAGGTGGCCTTGAGGTCGAAGCGGTCGAGCAGGTCGAGGACGCGCGGGACGCCGGTGAGGGCGCCGTAGGCCTGGTGGCTCATCACCGACAGCCGGTCGCGGGTGCCGCGGTCGACGGTCAGCGCGACGTCCTCGGAGTCGAGGTCGAAGCCGAGGTTGGCCGCGGCCCGGAAGCCCTTCGGCCAGGCGACGGGGGCGGCGGGCTGGGTGGCGTCGCCAGTGGTCATGCGGGGGTCCCTTCGAGGGTGCGGGTGGGTCAGGCGCGGGCGCGGGTGCTGCCGCCGTTGGCGGAGAGGACCTGGCCGACGAAGGCCTTCAGGCCGGGCCGGGCGAGCAGCGCGACGGTGCCTGCGATCTCCTCGGGACGGCCGATCCGGCCGGCGGGGATCTCGGCGCCGTACTGCTGGTGCATCTCCTCCAGCGTCAGCCCGGCGTCGTCGGCGTCGACCTGCAGCTGCGGGGTGTCGATGATGCCCGGCGCGACCGCGTTGACGGTGATGTTCTCCGGAGCCAGCTCGCGCCCGAGCGACTTGGTCAGCGCGATCAGCCCGGCCTTGGACGACGCGTACGCCGTGGCGTTCGGCCAGCCCACCACGCCCCACTCGGACGTGATCACGATGATGTTGCCGCGCCCGGTGCGACGCATCCCGGGCAGCACCGACTGCACGCAGCGGTAGGTGCCGGTCAGGTTGGTGTCGATATTGCGCCACCAGTCGTCGAGCGGGTGCTCGAGGATCGGGCTCATCGACATGTACGCCGCATTGCAGACCAGGACGTCGACCACCCCCTGCTCCTGCTCGACCGTCGCGAAGGCGCTGCGCACCGACGCCGCGTCGGCCATGTCGGCCACGACCGGGAAGCCCCCGGTCAGCTCGACGACCTCGCGCATCTGCTCGGTGTCGGCCCGGCCGTTGACGCCGACGCGGGCGCCCTCGGCGGCGAGCCGCAGCGCGATCGCGCGGCCGATGCCCTGGGTCGCGCCGGTGACGACCGCGATCCGGCCCTCCTGGTGCCGGGGCAGGACGTACTCGCTCATCAGATCACCGCTCCCATGTTGGGGGACATCACTTCGCCGAAGCAGAAGCCGCCCTCGTCGACCAGGAACTGCACGGCCTGCGCGATGTCCTCGGGCTGGCCGAGGGCGCGGGCCGGCAGCGACGCCAGGTACTCCGGCGTCCGCTGTGCTGCGGGCAGCAGCGGGGTGTCGGTCGGCCCAGGCGCGACCGCGTTGACCCGGACGTTGTGCCCGGCGACCTCCGACCCGAGGCTCCGCACCAGACCGAGGATCGCGCCCTTCGCGGCCGAGTAGTGGGCCTCGCTCTCGGTGCCGCCGATGCCGAGCTCGGAGGAGATCGCGACGACCGCACCGTCCTGGCGCTCGATCATGCCGGGCAGTACGGCGCGCAGCGGGTTGAGCAGACCGCCGATGTGGACCCGCATCATCCGGCTCCACTGGTCCTCGGTGATCTCGCCGATCGGCGCGAACTCGTAGTGCCCCGCGGCCGTGACCAGCGCGCCCACCGCGCCGATCTCGGCCTCGATCCGGGCGAACGCGGCCTTGACCGCGTGCGGGTCGGAGACGTCGCAGACGAAGGAGTGCGCGAGGTGGTCGGGGCGGCGCATGTCGACGCCGACCACGGTCCAGCCGGTCGCCTCCAGCGCGCGACACACGGCCGCGCCGATGCCCGAGGCTGCGCCGGTGACGACGGCGACGGGAGCCGCGGCGCTCATGACCGCTCCCCCACCGGCTCGCTGATCCGGTGCCGGCACGTCGCGTAGACGACGGCGCCGACGATGCCCAGTCCGACCAAGCTGATCACCATGCTCCATTCGATGTACCAGGGCTGGCCGGGCTGCGTGCGCGGCCAGAGGACGTTGAGGATCTCGAAGGCCAGCCAGAGCGCGGCGGCGTAGGTGACCATGCCTCCCCAGCGACCGAGCGAGAACCGGCCCGGGACCCAGCGACCGCCGAGCCGGGCGAGCGCGGCGGCGAAGACCGGCACCGCGAAGGCGATGTAGGGGCCCATCACCGAGAAGTTCACGAGCACGTTGTAGAGGTCCGAGCCGGCGAACAGCAGGAAGAGCGCGGAGACGACGGCGGTCAGGCCGATCGCGCGGATCGGCATCCGCTCCGGGCCGCCGAGCTGCGCCAGCGCGGCCGAGCCCGGCAGGGCGCCGTCCCGGGCCATGCCGAAGACTGCCCGCGACACCGCGGACTGGACGGCGAGGAAGGCCGACACGAAGCCGATGACGAACATGACGAGCAGCGGCTTCGCGATGGACGCGCCGAGCTGCGTGGTGAGGGTCGCGGACACGGGGTCGCCGGTCTTCGCGGTGAGGACGGCGCCGAGGTCGGGGATCGCGAGGATGACCGCGGCCGCCGAGAACATCACGATCGTGCCGACCAGCAGCAGCGCACCGACGATCGCCTTGGGGACGTTGCGCTCCGGGTCCTCGACCTCCTCCGCGATCGAGCCGGCCGACTCGAAGCCGAGGAAGGCCCAGCCGACGAAGGCGACCGCGACGAGCATCGTGCTCAGCCCGCCGCCGTGCTGATCGGGCAGGCCGTCGAAGAGCGTCGAGACCGGGTTGACCCGGTGGAAGACCAGCAGGACGACGCCCAGCACCACCGAGCCGAACAGCTCACACAGGATGCTGGCGACGATCATCACCTTGAGGAACTGGCGGCCGATCATGTTGGCCGCGGTGCCGAAGCCGATGATCGCCAGCGCGACCGCGACCTGCAGCCACCGGCTGGGTGACGCGACGCCGAACACCTCGAGCAGGAAGGTCGCCGCGGCGTACGCCATCGTCGACAGCGTCAGGGTGAGGCCCCACATGTAGGCCCACGCCGCCGTCCAGCCCCACGTGGTGCCACGCGCGTGGCGGGCCCACTGGTAGACGCTGCCGGCGTAGGGCCAGCGGGAGGCGAGCTCGCCGAAGACCAGCGCGACGAGCAGCTGCCCGGCCAGCACGATCGGGAACGCCCAGAAGAAGCGCGGCCCGGCGGCGAACAGGCCGAGCGCGAAGATCGCGTACAGCGCCACGATCGGGGAGATGTCGGCGAACGCGAGCGACAGCGCCGCACGGAAGCCGAAGCCCCGGTTCAGCGTCTCGGGTCCACTGTCGGTCGGTACGGCGACCCGCGGGTCCGCGGTGTTCTCCGGGCTCTGCAGTCCCACGCGATGGCCTCCTCGAGGTGATGGTCCGAGACGGCCTCACTCTGGGTGACCGGCGTCACCTGGGGACAGGCGTGGGGAGCCACACCTTCGCACCAGCGCTTTGTGCGAATGTCTAAGGCTCAGCGCCGCCGCGCGAGCAGCGGCCGCAGCACCACCAGGACGACGAGCGCCGCGCCCCCGCCGAGCCCCCACCACACGGCACGCGACCGCGTGGTGGCGAGGACGTCGGCGGCCGGCCGCGGGGCCTGGGCGGGCACCGGCGGCTCGGCGCGGGGCCGGCTCATCGCGTCGAGCCGGCGCTGCAGGGCCTCGACCGGCTGGACCACGCCGTAGCCGATGCGCGGGCTGGTCGGGCCGCCGTTGCCGCTGGCGGTCTGCTCGAGCCGGGTGGTCAGGCGGGCGGCGTCGTCGGTCGGGAAGGCGCTCCAGACCAGGGCCGCGACGCCCGCGACCTCGGCCGCGGCCCACGCGCTCGACGCCTGGGTCAGCGCGCAGTGGCCGCCGTTGAGGCCGATGGAGACGGTGTCGGCGCCGGGGGCGGCGAGGTCGACGCCCGAGTTGCGCAGCACCGTGCCCTGGTCCCACGCGCCGGGGTCGGACGCGCTCACCGACAGCACCCCGGGGTGGGCGGCGGGCCAGATCACGCCGGCGGCGTCCTCACCGGCCTTGCGGGTGGCGAGCTGGTCGGGGAAGACGCCCTCCGCGGGCCGGTCCCCGGCCGCGGCGACCACCAGCGCGCCGGCGCGGGTCAGCCGGTCGAGGGCGTTCTCGAGCGCCGCCGACCGGGCGACCTGGGTGGGCACCAGCACGATGGTCCGCTTGCCGGGGTGGATGCCGTCGAGGACGCCGGCGAGCGCGCTCGACGACGGCTCGCGGCCGTTGTCACCGCCGCCGTTGCCGGCCGGGACGTCGTAGAACGGCCGCGACTGCAGGCCGGCCTCCGGTGCGATGCCGACGCCGACCTCGGTCGGCGCCGTCTGGTCGCGGCCGACGACGATGCCGCCGACCGCCGTCCCGTGGGCGCTCTGGTCGGTGCTGTCGACGACGATCACCGTCACGCCGGCGCCCCGGGCGCGCGCGAGCTCCTGCGCGCGGGGGACCTGCAGTGTCTCGTTGGCCGTGTTGGGCCCCTTCACGGTCCGCTCGTCGCTGTCGGAGCGCAGGCTCAGGCAGTCGGGCCCCTCGACGGCCGCACGCGCGACGCCCGCGGACGCGGGGACAGTCGGCAGGGCCAGAAGGACGCCGGCGAGCACGGCCCCCGCGGCGGTACGGCGTCCGGGGATCAGCCGCACTTCTGGGTCCTCGACGGCGGGCAGAGCGCGTCGTCCAGCGAGAGCTCGGGGCCGGGCTCGAACAGCTTGTTCCACACGTCGGGCACGACCAGGGCGGGCACGTCGGCATAGCCGAGGTTGCCGATCTCGACGTCACCCGCGACGGGGTAGCTGTAGCCGCGGTCGTCGACCAGGTGCGGCGAGCCGCCGGTCGCGGTGATCCAGTCGGCCGAGCGCACCAGCGCCCCGCGTCCGGACTCGACGTCGATGTCGCGCTCGTCGGCCGCGACGCCCTCGGCGCTGGCGGCGCCCTGCGGCGCGGTGGCCAGCAACGCGGCCGGTGTGTCGCCCTTGCCGGTGACCAGCTCGGCACACACCTGGTCCTGCGCCTCGACGGTGCCGGTGGGCAGCGCGCGCGGCCACATCGCGGCGGCGTAGGGCGCCGGCACCGCGTGGAAGGACATGCCGGAGGTGTAGGTCAGCTCCTTCGGCGCGCCGCCGCCGGGGAGCGCGATCCGCTTGAGGACGGCGGCCGCGACCGGCGTCAGCTCGACCACGCCCCGCTGGGTCAGCGCGAACTCCTGACCGGCGTCGTCGTGGAACCAGTCGCCGACCCGGCCGCCGGGGAACTCCTCCTGGCCGGCCGGCCCGCCGAGCCCGGTGAGGCCGATCCCGTCCTTGCTGAGCGGGCCGCCGGTCGGGAACAGCTCGAGCCAGGCGTCGGGGACGGTGACCGTGCTGCTCGGCGCGACGTGCAGCGAGAACGCCAGCGCGTCGTCGTCGGGCATCGGGTAGCGGTAGGCGCGGCGCGGGTGGCCGGCGACGTCGGCCTCGGCGATCAGATAGCGCGCCTTGCTGGTCGCGCCCTGCACCAGGACCGCCCGGGTCGGCATCCGGGTGACCAGCGCGTCGGCCTGGACCGCGGTCTTCAGGCCGAGCCCGGTGCCCGTGCACGACGTCCAGCCGGACTCGATGAGCTGATCGGGACGCGGCACCGTCGCGGGCGCGTCGAGGATGCCGATCGGCGGGCCCTTGCGTCGGTCGGCGAGCTCCTGCTCGGGCACCTTGCGGGTCTTGACGTCGGCGCCGAGGATCAGCTGGGCCGAGGTCACGTTGATGACCGGTCGCAGCCGCGGCTGTCCGGGGATCGAGGACTCGTCGAGGATGATGTAGAGCGCGCCCCGGTCGTCGGTCACGAGGCCGGGCTTGTCCCACTCGACCTCGGCCCGCTTGGCCAGCGTGCCGGCGATGGCGGCCGCGGCCACGAGCAGGATCGCGAGGGCCACGCCACCGACGACCATCCGGCCGGGCCGCGCGGGCTCGACCTCACGGCCGCCGGGCGCGCCGGAGACGAAGGCGGTGACGAGTCGGCGGCGACTGAACGAGTACGCCTCGACGAGGTCCTTCTTGGTGGCCACCGGTCAGCTCGCCCACTCGTGGACCCGGCCGAACAGTCCGATCGCGACGACCAGCAGCGGCAGCAGGGTGAGCAGCGCGGTCGACTCCAGGACGTCGCCGAGCCGGCCCCGTCGTACGGAGGGGGCGGCGGGGCTGAGCGTCGCGACGAGCAGCACCGCTCCGATCACCGCGAGGACGACGGCGAGCGTGGGCCGCCAGTCGGGGTGCAGCGCCAGGACGGCGAGCGCCGTGGCCGCGATGCCCGCGATGCCGGAGCACAGGCCGACCAGGACCTCGCTGCCGGTGCGGTATTGACGGGTGCGCAGCATGACGATGAGCGAGGCGTCGACGGCGAGCAGCGTGCCGGTGACGCCGAGGCTGACGGAGAGCGGCGCGACGAGGACGAGCAGCAGGCCGACCGTGCCGGAGATCGCGAGCAGGATCTCGTGGGCGATCCGCGCATCGGCCGCGACCAGGTCGGGCTCGATGTCGTCGGGATCGGTGGTGATGTCGGCCGGCGTGTAGAGCTGGTCGATGCGGGTCGAGGTCGCGCCGAGCGCGAGCCACGGGAAGACGCTGCCCGCGAGGACGACGAGCGCCAGCACCGTCGTCAGCAGCGGGGCGGGCGCGAACCCGTCGGGCGAGGAGCGCAGGTAGAGGCCGACCGCCAGCGCGAGCGCGCCGACGACGATCGGCGGGAAGACGAGGGTGCGGCCGCCGCCCAGGCCGATCAGGCAGACCACGCCGGCGACCAGGGCGCCGGCGCCCGCGGCCGCGAGCGGATCGGCGAACCAGTGCTCGCCGTCGGCGGTGAGCATCACGCCGGCGACCGCGGCATAGCCCGCGCCGAGCCAGGCCACGCCCACGCCGGCCTCGGGCTCGCGCTGGGCGCGGGACAGCACGATCGCGCCGGCGCACAGCACCAGCGCCACGAGCGCGGTCGCGGCGGCGGCGAGGGTCGAGCCACGCTGCACCAGCAGGGAGGCCGCGCCGAGCGCGAGGAAGAGGCCCGCCGCCACCAGCGCCGTACGGCGTCCGGTGGCCGGGCGCCACGGCTCGAGGTCGTGCTCGACGACGTCGGTCATCGCCTCGACCACGTCGTCGTAGACGCGCGGCGACGGGTCGTCGACGCCCGCGGTCACGGTGAGCAGGCCGCCGTCCTCGACGCCCTGCAGGGTGAGGCCGGTGTCGAGCGCGAGCCGGCGTCCGTCGGACGTGCCGACCCGGTAGCCGCCGTGGACCGTCGCCGGGTCGAGCAGGCCGACGCTGCGGGCCAGCTCGGGCAGCAGCTCGGCCACCGGGACCGCGCCGGGGAGCACCAGATCGACCCGGCGGGTGCCGGAGGTCACCGTGACCCGGACCAGGCCGGAGGCGACCGTGCCGGTCGCGCGAGGCGCTTGCGTCATCTGCTCAACCCTTCCCGAGAGCTAGGGACACCGATCCTAGGGACACCCCAGGACGGAACACCGATCCGGACAGCAACGGAGGGACCGACCGCGTGGTCGGCCCCTCCTGCTGTCGGGATGCGGTGCAAGCGCTTCAGTGGATGAAGCGGTTGGCGCCGCGGCGGTCGGCCGCCTGGTACTCGGCGTTCGACTGGTAGACGGTCTCCTTGCTCTTGTCGAGAAGGTCGCGCATCTCCTGCATCGCGAAGTCCCACGCCTGCTTGGCCTGCGTGTAGGACTGCTGCTGCTCACCGCTCCACTCGCGCCGGTAGGGCTCGAGGTCGGACTCGAGGCTGTTGAGGCTCTCGTCCATCCGCTTGACGGTGGCGTACATGTTCTCCGCGGCGGTGTCGAGGGCCGCGTGGTTGACGCGCAGAGCGTCGAGGTTGTCAGTCATCGTGGTTCTCCTTGCGGGTCAGAGGGCGGTCACTGGGGGCCGAGGCGGTTGCTCAGCTGAGCGAAGCCGCCACCGACCTGCTCGTCGGACGCGACGTTGTCGGCCTCGGTCTGGACGAGCGAGTTGTAGAAGCCGTCGAGGGCGTCGTTGACGACCTTGTGCTTCTCGGTCCACGCGACGTGGAGCTGGGTGAACGCCCGGCCGCCCGCGCCGTCCCACTTGCCGCGCATCTCGCCGATCTGCCCGTCGAGGGTCTGCGAGTGACGCGCGAACTCCTCCTTGGCCTGCTGCACGCGCTCGGCCATCTTCTTGAGTGCCCCGGCGCCGTGGCCGAAGTCAGGGGCTCCTCCAGTCATGTCCTGCTCCTTGGGTCAGGGCGGTCCGGCCGCCTCGGATTCTCTTGACGGGCTCCCGAGCACTGCCAAAGAGCCGACGCGAGGGGTGCTACCCGTGGGCCGGAGGGGGCTAAACCTGCGTCCACAGTTTTCCGCGTGCGGGTTCCGGACATCGGCGTGGATCGCGTGAACCAGGTTGATGCAATCCACGCCGATCACCCTCTGCGAGCCGACCGGCCGAGCGAAGCGAGCCAGGAGGGCGGCCGCGTCAGCGCCGGCGCGAGCGCAGCGAGCGCCGGCAAGTCGCGCCCGCCCAGCCGACCGGCCGGGACCCGCCGTCAAGGACGGCAGCGGCCGCCGACCAACCCCGCCACACCAGCCCCCAACAGGCTCGTCGGCGCGAGCCAGCTTGCGCCGGGTCAGCGCGTTTCGCGAGCCAGTTTCTGCCGGGTCGGCGCATTTCGCGAGCCAGCTTGTGCCGGGTCGGCCGCCCTCAGGCCGACGTCAGCTCGTGGCTTCCCACAGGAACCGGAAGAAGCCCACGGCGACCACGACCGAGCCGACGGCCGCCGCGCCACAGATCGCCTCGCCGATCTCGGCCCGGCGCGCCCACCACGCCGAGCGCCACCCGCGGCCGACGAGGACGGCGACCAGCACCAGGGCCGCGGCCAGCAGGATAGAGAGGACGGCGATCAGGCCCACCGGGCCCGTCGTCCCGGGGCCGGCGATGCCGAGCACGACCACCGCGAGGACGACGAGCGCGAAGACGCCGGCCAGCCGGAGCAGTCGCCCGGCCAGCACGTGCCGATAGCTGCGGGCCGCGAAGAGCAGCGCTGCGCCGCCGAAGCCGACCAGGCAGCGGGCACCCGTCCGGTCGAGCGGCAGGTCGGCGGTGGCGAGCAGCAGGGGCGCGCTCACCGCGACGACGGCGAGGATCGCCGCGGTCGCGGCGGTCACCGTGCGGGTGCCGCGCGCGGCGACGGCCTGCACCGCCTGAGGAGGTACGACGATCCGCCCGCGCCGTCCCTTGGGACGTTCGCGCGCGGACCACGCGGTGACGGCGAGCCGCTCGAGGTCGAGCAGGTACTGGTCGGGGACGTCGACGGCGACCTCCGGCACGAACCGGGCCGCGAGCACCGCGAGCAGGAAGAGGATCGCCCACACCACCTGCGGCTCGGCGCCGGTCAGGGCGCCCAGGCCCGCGATCACGAACCAGGCGGCACCGACGACCATCCACACCCGCAGCGCGTCGACCGGCCGGTCCTCCGGATCGGCGAGCGCGCGGCCGACCGCGGCGGCGACGGCGGCGGCGAGCGCGGCGGTGCCGAGGACCGTGGGCAGCCGCTCGGGCAGGGGATCCCAGACGAGGGCGAGCACTCCGGCGGCGGCGAACGCGGGCGCGGCGAGCACCCGCTGCGCGGCCAGGGCGCCGATCGGGGCCGCACCGACGACGGCGGCGGCGAGCAGGCCGGCGGCGACCGGCCAGCGCCGG
>NZ_BAABAC010000022.1:3092-68831 GCF_039537225.1 Nocardioides ginsengisoli | reverse complement strand
TCGTCGGGCAGCAGCGCCGCGCACCAGCCCGCGACGGCCGCCACGGCGACCGCCTTCGACAGCCAGGCCGCCGATCCCGAGCCCGGTACGACGCCGTCGGCCCGCTCGCCCGCGCCGCGCAGCGTCCGGCGCCGCGGGGGCGCGGGCTGGGCGGCGGGGTCGACGGCGACGACGACGGATCCCGCGACCAGTCCGGCCGCACCGACCTCGGTGGTCAGCTGCAGCGGCTCACCGGAGCGGCTGACCAGGGGCAGCGGGGCCGGCAGGCCGGCCTCGGCGGCATAGGCACGGGCGACGTCGCCGAGCGTCGCGTCGGTGGGCACGGTGAGGTCGAGGACGCCGCGCGGACCGTGCACCGTGAGCGCGGTGACCGCGCCGGCCGCCGGCGGACGGGACGTCGTACCCGACATCGGACCTCCCGAGAGATGGATGGGCGACCGAGGTTCACGGCCGTCGTCGGCAGGGTAACCCTGTTCCGTGCCATCCAATCTCGTCGGACCCTGCGCCTATCATCGGGGCCGTCGCATGACCGGGCATCGACGACAGGGGAAAGCGTGACCGTGGGGATCGAGCAGGGCGGCGGACGCCGGGCGGCACAGCCCGCGCCGGGCAGTCTGACGCAGCGTGGCGGGCGGGGCGATCGGCCCGACCTGCCCAGCGGGCAGCTGCAGCTCCAGCCACCGCCGCAGATCCAGCCCAGCGAGGGCGCCGCGGGCGTCGCGATGAACGCGATCCCGATGCTCGGCAGCCTCGGCTCCATCGTCCTCGTCGCCGGTCTCGGCAACAGCGGCGGCAACCAGGGCCTGCGGTTCATCGCGGCCGGCATGTTCCTGTTCGCGACGCTCGGCTTCATCGTGGTCCAGATCGACCGACAGCGGAAGCAGCGCCAGCAGCAGGTCAGCGGCTCCCGCACCGAATACCTCCGCTACCTCGCCAGCGTCCGCAAGATCGCCCGCGACGCCGCCGACCAGCAGCGCCGCGCGCTGACCTGGCTCCACCCGTCGCCGTCCGCGCTGCCGTCGATCGCCGAGGACCGCTCGCGGGTGTGGGAGCGGTCCTCGTCCGATCCCGCCTTCCTCCAGGTCCGCTACGGCGTCTGCGCCCAGCCGCTCGCGCTCGAGCTGGTGCCGCCCGAGAGCGCGCCCATCGACGACGTCGACCCGGCCTCCGCGTCGGCGCTGCACCGGCTGCTCGTCGTCCACCGGCTCCAGCCCGACCTGCCCGCGTCCATCGACCTGCGCGCCTTCGACCGAATCGAGGTCTGCGGCGACGAGGACGACGCCCGCTCGCTCGCCCGGGCGCTGCTCTGCTCGGCCGCGACCTTCTCCTCGCCCGAGAACCTGCAGATCGCCGTCCTCGCCGGCGAGGCGACCCTGGCCCACTGGGACTGGGCGAAGTGGCTCCCCCACGCCCACAGCCAGCACGTCAACGACGCCGTCGGGCCGGCCCGGATGGTCACCACCTCGCTCACCGACCTGGCCGCGATGCTGCCGCCCGACCTCACCGAACGCCCGCGCTTCGGCGCCGACGAGCGGCCCGCGATCCCCCACATCATCCTGGTCACCGACGGCGCCGAGCTGCCGCCGGGCAACCACCTCATCCCCTCCGACGGCCTGCACGGCGTCACCGTGATCGACCTGCCGGCGCGCTGGGGCGAGCTCGACAGCCCGACCGCGCTGCGCCTCGAGCTCGGCGACCATGCCCCGGCCGATCGCACGGCGGAGCAGATCCCGCTGGTCGCCGTACGACTGCGCACCGAGCCGGTCCGCGCCAAGGGCGACCTCTGCGGCCAGGCCAGTGCCGAGGCGCTGGCCCGCCGGCTGACGCCGCTGTTCACGCCGAGCGCCGGTGCGGCGGTCGGCGAGGACGCCGCCGACATGACCGCGCCCACCGACTTCATGGACCTGCTCGGCCTGGGCGACGTCCACGGCTTCGACCCCGGCGCCGCGTGGCGGCCGCGTCCCGCGCGCGACCGGCTGCGGGTGCCGATCGGCGTCGGCGACGGCGCCGGGCCGGTCCACCTCGACATCAAGGAGTCCGCCCAGCAGGGCATGGGCCCGCACGGACTGGTCATCGGCGCGACCGGCTCCGGAAAGTCGGAGTTCCTCCGCACCCTCGTGCTCGGGCTCGCGATGACCCACTCCCCCGAGCAGCTCAACATGGTGCTCGTCGACTTCAAGGGCGGCGCGACCTTCGCCGGCATGGCCGAGATGCCCCATGTCTCCGCGGTGATCACCAACCTGGCCCAGGAGCTCACCCTCGTCGACCGCATGCAGGACGCGCTGTCCGGCGAGATGGTGCGCCGCCAGGAGCTGCTCCGCGAGGCCGGCAACTTCGCCTCGATCCGCGACTACGAGAAGGCCCGTACGTCGGGCGACCCGGCGAGCGCCCACCTCGCTCCGCTGCCGTCGCTGTTCCTCGTCGTCGACGAGTTCTCCGAGATGCTGTCGGCCAAGCCCGAGTTCATCGACCTCTTCGTCGCGATCGGCCGGCTGGGCCGCTCCCTGGGCCTCCACCTGCTGCTCGCGTCGCAACGGCTCGAGGAGGGCCGGCTGCGCGGGCTCGAGTCCCACCTGTCCTACCGGATCGGCCTGCGCACCTTCAGCGCCCAGGAGTCGCGCGCGGTGCTCGGCGTGCCGGACGCCTACGAGCTGCCCGCCGTCCCCGGCCTCGGCTATCTCAAGCCCGACCCGACGACGATGACCCGGTTCAAGGCGGCCTACGTCTCCGGTCCGGCGGAGTCCGGACGGCGGCGGGTCAGCCGCGGCAACGGCGGCAAGGTCCGCGGCATCCTGCCGTTCACGATCTCGGAGGTGCAGACCTTCGACGAGCCGGAGCAGGAGGAGGTCGCGCCGGTGCTGGTCACCGAGGGCGGCGCCTCGCTGCTCGACATCGCGGTGGCGCGGATGGACGGCCAGGGCCCGGCGGCCCACCAGGTCTGGCTGCCGCCGCTCGACGCCCCCGACACGCTCGACCAGCTGATGCCCGACCTGGCGCCGCACCCCGAGCTCGGCCTGGTGTCGATGCAGTGGCGCAGCGCCGGCACGCTCACCGTCCCGCTCGGCACCGTCGACCGGCCGCGCGAGCAGCGTCGCGACACCCTGACCGTGAGTCTCAGCGGCGCGGCCGGCCACGTCGCCGTCGTCGGCGGCCCGCGCAGCGGCAAGAGCACGCTGCTGCGCACGATCGTCACCAGCCTGTCGCTGACCACGACGCCCCTGGAGTCGCAGTTCTACGTCCTCGACTTCGGCGGGGGCACGTTCGCTCCCCTGGCCGCGCTGCCCCACGTCGCCGGCGTCGGCACCCGCTCCGAGCCCGAGGTCGTACGACGGATCGTGGCCGAGGTCAAGGGCATCGTCGACCGTCGCGAGCGCTACTTCCGCAGCCAGGGCATCGACTCCATCGAGACCTACCGCACCCGCCGCGGACAGGGCCGGGCCGACGACGGCTACGGCGACGTCTTCCTCGTCATCGACGGCTGGGGCACGCTGCGCTCCGACTTCGACGACCTCGAGCTCGAGATCCAGCAGCTCGCCGGCCGCGGCCTCACCTTCGGCCTCCACGTCGTCACCGCCGCCGCCCGGTGGCCCGACTTCCGCGCGGCCATGCGCGACCTGATCGGCACCCGCCTCGAGCTGCGCCTGGGCGACCCGATCGACTCCGAGATCGACCGCAAGATCGCGGCGCTCGTGCCCGGCAACCGCCCCGGCCGCGGCCTGGTGCCCGGCAAGCTGCACTTCCTCGGCGGCCTGCCCCGCATCGACGGCGACGGCTCGGCCACCACGCTCGGCGACGGCGTCGACCAGCTGATCGCCGCCGTCGCGAGCGCCTGGCAGGGCCCGGCCGGCCCCAAGCTGCGGCTGCTGCCCGACCGCATCGACCTGGCCGACGTACGCTCGCTCGCCGGCACTCCCCCCGAGCGCCAGCTGCTCCTCGCCATCAACGAGAAGGAGCTCGCCCCGGTGGGCCTCGACGTCGACGCCGAGCCGCACCTGCTGCTCTTCGGCGACGGCAAGTCGGGCAAGTCCAACCTGCTGCGCACCTACTGCCACGAGATCATGCGCACCCGCACGCCCGCCGAGGCGCAGATCATCGTGGTCGACTATCGCCGCTCGCTGCTCGGTGAGATCCCCGAGGACTACCTCCTCAACTACCTCACCTCCGCCACCCAGGCGCAGCCGGCGCTGAGCGACCTCGCGACCTACCTGCAGAACCGGATCCCCGGCCCCGACGTCACCCCCGACCAGCTCCGCAACCGCTCGTGGTGGCAGGGCGCCGAGGTGTTCGTCGTGGTCGACGACTACGACCTGGTCGCCACCCAGCAGAGCTCGCCGGTCGCGCTGCTCCAGCCGCTGATGGCCCAGGCCCGCGACGTCGGCCTGCACATCGCGGTCGCCCGGCGCTCCGGCGGCGCGTCGCGCGCGCTCTACGAGCCGGTCATCCAGACCATGCGCGACCTCGCCATGCCCGGCATCCTCCTCGCCGGCAGCCGCGACGAGGGCATCCTCATCGGCAACCTGCGCCCGGGCCCGGCCCAGGCCGGGCGCGGCCGGCTGGTCACCCGCGACCGCGGGGCCGAGGTCGTCCAGCTGGCCTGGACCGACCCGTCCCTGTGACCCGGTTCCTCGTCGTACCGGACGATTCGGTCGTCAGATCGCCGATGCGGCGACCGAATCGTCCGGTACGACGGGGGCGGCGATGAGGGCGGCCAGCGCGGTCGTGACCGGGACGGCGAGCACCAGCCCGATCGAGGTGACCAGCGTCCGCACGACCTCCTCGGCGAGCTGCTCGGTCGAGAGCAGCTCGAGCAGCGGGCGGTCGTAGACCCGCAGCAGCATGAGCAGGATGAGCGCGGTGCCGACGTAGGCGAAGACGATCGTGTAGATCGTCGACGCGATGTGGTCACGACCGATCCGCATCGCGCTCGCGAACACCTGCGCGCGGCTGGCGTGCGGGCTGACGGCGCGCAGCTCCCAGACCGCCGACGCCTGGGTGATGGTGACGTCGTTGAGGACACCGAGCCCGGCGATGACGAGCGCGCAGCCGAGCAGCGCCTGGAAGTCGAGCGCGCCGAAGGTGGACAGGACCGCGCCGCCCTCGTCGCTGATCCCGGTCAGGTGCGCGTCGCCGATCGCGAGGACGCCGAAGCCGGCGGTGAGGACGATGCCGAGCAGAGTGCCGGCGAGGGCGGTGCTGGTCCGCAGCGAGAAGCCGTGCGTCGTGTAGAGGACGACGAACATGATCGCCGCCGCGCTGGTCAGCGCGACGCCGACGCCGGGCGCGCCGTTGAGCAGCGCCGGCAGCATCCACCACCAGACCAGGGCCCCGCCGAATGCCAGACCGAGCAGGCTGAACAGCCCGCGCCACCGGGCGATCACGAGCACCACCACGACGAAGAAGATCGCGAGCCAGGTCAGGGTCCCGGTGCGCTCGGTGGCGAAGTAGGAGTACGACGCCGCCGCGCCGGCGCCGGCCTCCGGCGGGGCGGGCGTGCGCAGCAGCTCGACCTGGTCGCCCTTCGCGAGCCCCGAGTCGATGACCTCCGGCGGCACCTGGACCTGGATCGGACCATCGGCGGCGTGCTTGCCCTCCACCGTGACGGTCAGCGTGCTGCATCCCGCGCCGTCCGGCTGCCCGCTGCCCGCACACCGTGGCCCGACCTTGACGATCGTCCCGGTCGGGAAGGTGACCCCGGGCGCCGCGAACTGCGCCGCCGGGCCACCTGCCTCGGCGCTGCGCTGCACGGTGTCGCCGGGCGGCCACCACACGACGAGGCCGACCAGAGTGGCGACGAGGGCGACGGCGAGTCCGGCGAGCAGGGCGGTCCGGGACGTCGTCCGGATGGCGAGGGCGGGGGTCGCCTGCCCGTGGCCGTGCCCGTGTCCGTGGCCGTGTCCCTGGCGACGACCGGAGTGCCCGCGATGCCTGCTCACGGGACCTCAGCCTGCCAGCCGGGGCGGTGTCGGCGACAATGGCGCGGTGACCGCCCGCGTTCCCGTGACCGCCCTGACCGGCCACCTGGGCGCCGGGAAGACGACGCTGCTCAACCACCTGCTGCAGCGCCCCGGCGCGCGGATCGGCGTGATCGTCAACGACTTCGGCGACATCAACGTCGACGCCGGACTGGTGACCGGGCAGGTCGACGAGCCGGCGTCGATCGCGGGCGGCTGCCTGTGCTGCCTCGAGGACGTGTCCGGTCTCGACGACGCGCTGGAGAAGCTGAGCCACCCGCGCCTGGCGCTCGACGCGATCGTCGTGGAGGCCAGCGGCTTGGCCGAGCCGGGCGCGCTCGCGCAGATGATCGCCGCGAGCGCGGTGCCGCGGGTGCGGCCGGGCGGGGTGATCGACGTGATCGACGCGGTGGAGTACTTCGCCGCCCTGGACGACGGCGGCATGCCGCCCGCGCGCTTCGCGGTCGCGACGCTCGTCGTCCTCAACAAGTGCGACCGGCTGCCCGACGAGACGCGCGAGCAGACCCTCGCGGCGATCGAGGCGCGGGTGCGCGAGGTCAACCCGGGCGTGCACCTCGTCCGCACCTCGCGCGGGCGGATCGACCCGGCGCTGGTGCACGACGTCGCGCTGGCCGAGGACCCGCCGGACCAGCTCCCGCTCGCGGCGCTGCTCCGCGCCGAGCGCGCCGAGCGCCACGACCACGAGCACGCCCCTCACCTGCACGCCGCGTCGGCGTCGGTGCGGGTCGACGGGCCGGTCGACCCCGACGCCGTCCTCGCGCTGCTCGCGTCGCCGCCCGACGGCGCCTACCGGATGAAGGGGACGGTCGCGGTCGACGGCTCCGGCCGGTGCCACGGCTACGTCGTCAACGTGGTCGGCCGTCAGGTCCATGTCGCCGCGACATCGCCCGCCCCCACCGGCAGCGAGCTGGTCGCGATCGGCATGGGCCTCGACGCCGACGCCGCACGTGCCCGGCTGGAGACGGCGCTGGCGCCGGCGTCCGACCCGAATCCGGGCGGCCACCGGCGCCTCGACCGGCTCCGCCGCCTCAGCGACTGAGCCACCGCGGCCTCAGCGCTCCTCGCGGAACTCCACGTGCTGCCGGACGACGGGGTCGAACTTCCGCAGCACCATCCGGTCGGGGTCGTTGCGACGGTTCTTGCGGGTGACGTAGGTGAAGCCGGTCCCGGCCGTCGACCGGAGCTTCACGACCGGACGGACCTCACTGCTCTTGCTGGCCATGGCCTTCTCCTTTCCAGGCGGTGACGCGGCGCGTCGCCAGATGTGGAATGATAATGATTATCGTTCTATTCCAGGAGGAAATATGGTCGCGCGCATCCCCGTCGTCCTGCTCGCCGGGGTCGACCCGGACGCGATGGCTCGCACGATGGTCGGCCTGCAGTTCGACCTGCCGGGCACGGTCGCGTGCCGCCACACGATCGACGTCGAGCGCGGTGTCCTGACACGCACCGTGAGCGACCTCGGCGGCGCGGTCGAGGTCGTCGAGATCCCCCTCGAGCACGCGTGCGTGACCTGCGCGATCCGCGAGGACATCCTGCCGACCCTCGAACGGCTCGCCCAGGACGGTCGCTGGCAGAGCATCGTCGCCCACCTCCCGGTCGCCGCGCCGCCGGCCCAGATCTGCTCCGCCCTGGCCTGGGACACCCGCCGCGCCCGCCACCTCCGGATCGCCTCGGTCGTCACCGCCGTCAACGGCCGTACTCCCGGCCACGACCTGCTCGGCGACGACCTCCTCGCCGAGCGCGGCCACCACTGCGCGCACGACGACCGGCGCGGCGTGGGCGAGGTGCTCGCAGCGATGATCGAGTACGCCGACGTGATCGCCTTCGACGACGAGCCGGATCCGGTCACCCGGGGGCTCGTCCGCACCCTCGCCCGGCCCGACGCCGCCGTCGTCGACGGGGTGCACGGACTCGGCGGCGAGATCCTGCTCGGCCGACTGCACCAGCACGAGCGCACCCACGCCTGGATCAGTCCGACGCGGCGCGAGGCGCTGCCCGACGTCCGCGCGACCGGGACCTGGCGCGTCGACCTCCAGTCGCTCCAGCCGTTCCACCCTCACCGGCTGCTGGAGTCGATCGACCGCCTCGGCACGGGCGCCCACCGCTCCCGGGGCTGCTTCTGGCTTCCGACCCGGCCCGGCCGCGCGCTCCAGTGGGACGGCGCCGGCGGCCAGCTGAGCATCGGCGACCACGCCGCTTGGTGCGGGCGCCGGGCGTTCACGCGCATCGTGCTGACCGGGGTCGGCGCCGCGCCGGAGCACCTCCGCTCGGCGTTCGCCGCGATGCTGCTCGCCCCCGGCGAAGCGGTCGCCCGGAGCGGCGAGGACGGGTTCGAGCCGTGGCTCGGGCCCCTTCGGGAGGTCGCGTGAGCAGCGGGACGACCCTCGCCCCGGCTAACTAGAACACGTTATCGTTTCGCCATGAACGAGACCCCGGCGCAGGAGTACGACGTCATCGTGGTCGGGTCGGGCGGCGGCGCGCTGACCGGCGCGGCGCTGGCCGCGAAGGCCGGACTGAGCACCCTGGTGCTCGAGCGGACGCCGCTGATCGGCGGCACCTCGGCCTACTCCGGCGGCGCCTGCTGGCTGCCCGGCAGCGCGGTCCAGCAGCGGGCCGGCCTGCCCGACTCGACCGAGGGTGCGCGGGAGTACCTCGCCGCCATCCTCGACGACCCCGACACCGAGCGCGTCGAGGCACTGCTCGCCCAGGCGCCGCGACTGGTGGCGCAGCTCGAGGCCGACCCGCTCATGGAGTTCGAGTGGATCCCGTTCGCGGAGTACTACGACGCACCCGGCCGGGTGCCGATGGGCCGCTCGATCCAGCCGAAGTCCATCCGCCGCGACGAGCTCGACCCCGCCGTCGCCGCCCTGGTCCGCCCGCCGGTCGAGCGCGACCGCGTCGGCGGCCCGGGCCGGTCGACGCTGTCGGGCGGCCAGGCGCTGATCGCGCGGCTGGCGGCGATCACGGTCCGCGAGGGCGGCACGATCGCGACCAGCTGCCAGGTCACCGGGTTCGCCCGGGACGACGACGGCCGCGCGACGACGCTCACCTACGAGGGGCCCGACGGCGCCCGCGAGGTCCGCGCCCGGCGCGGCATCCTGATCGCGGCCGGCGGCTTCGAGGGCAGCCCGGAGCGCCGCGCCGAGCACGGCACCCCCGGCAGCGCGACCTGGACGATGGCGCCCCGCGGCACCAACACCGGCGAGGTCATCGACGCCGCCGCGGCGATCGGCGCGGCGACGGACTTCTCCGGCGAGGGCTGGTTCTGCCCCGGCCTGCTGCAGCCCGACGGCAGCGGTGCGTTCACCCTCGGCTTCCGCGGCGGACTGGTCGTCGACCAGGCCGCACGGCGCTACGGCAACGAGTGCCTGCCCTACGACCGGTTCGGCCGGGTGATGGCCGAGGCGGCCGACCGGACGCCGTCCTGGTTCGTGTTCGACGCGCGCGAGGAGGGCCGGCTGCCCGCGATCGCGATGCCCGAGGGCGACCGCGCCGAGCACCTCGCCGCCGGCACCTGGGTCGAGGCCGACACGATCGAGAAGCTCGCCGCGAAGGCGGGCCTCGACCCGGCCGCGCTGCGCGCGAGCGTCGACCGCTTCAACGAGCTCGCGGTCAACGGCAAGGACGAGGACTTCGGTCGCGGCGAGGACGAGTACGACACCTTCTTCGCCTCCGCCGGCGACCCCAACAAGGCCCTGGTCCCGGTCGACCGGGCGCCGTACACGGCGGCGCAGCTGGTGCTCTCCGACCTCGGCACCAAGGGCGGGCTGGTCACCGATGCCGCGGCGCGCGTCCTCGACGCCGCCGGTACGCCGATCCCCGGGCTCTACGCGTCGAGCAACTCGACGGCGTCTGTGTTCGGCTCGGCGTACCCGGGACCGGGCGCGCCACTCGGCGCCGCGATGACCTTCGCCTCGCTCGCGATCGAGGACCTGCTCGGCTAGGGGACGCCCCTAGGAGCCGTCGGCGAGGCGGGCGAGCACCCCGGTGGCGAACTTCCCGAGGCTGCGGACCTGCTCGCCGTCGAGACCCTCGAAGAACAGCTCGCGCACCAGCGCGACATGGCTGGGCGCCGCGGCGTCGATGGCGGCCTGGCCGGCCTCGGTCAGGTCGACGAAGGCGCCACGGCGGTCGTCGGCGCAGTGTCGGCGCTCGAGCAGGCCGCGGGCCTCCATGCGCGAGACCTGCTTGGAGACCCGGCTCTTCTCCCACTGGAGGCGCTCGCCGAGCTCGAACATGCGCAGCGAGTGGTCGGGGACGTCGTCGTCGGTGAGCGCCACGAGGATCTCGTAGTCGGACAGCGACAGTCCGCTGGCCGCCTGCAGCTCGCGGTTGAGCCGGGCGGACAGCTGCGCGTTGAGGTCGACCCAGGCCCGCCAGGCCAGGGCTTCCTCGGCATCGAGCCAGCGTGTCGTGGTCATCGCGGCCATTCTAGCGGAGAATGTTGACATATCCACGATCTCGGAGGAGAGTAGTTGACATGGCAACCATCGACCTCGACGCGATCACCAAGGACCGCGAGCGCATCAAGAAGCAGTACCTCGCTCCCGAGGGCGAGCGGCCGGAGAGCAGCGCCCGCGGCATCCATCACGCCGCCCTGCTCTCCTCCGACGTCCGCCGGACGATCGACTTCTACCAGGGGCTTCTGGAGTTCCCGCTGACCGAGATCTTCGAGAACCGCGACTACGCCGGCTCCGACCACTTCTTCTTCGACGTGGGCGCCGGCAACCTGCTCGCCTTCTTCACCCTGCCCGGCCTCGACCTCGGTCCGTACGCCGAGGTGCTCGGCGGCCACCACCACATCGCGATCTCGGTGACCCGCGAGAAGTGGGACTACCTGCGCGCCAAGCTCGACGACGCCGGCGTGGCCTACCACCTCGAGTCGAAGGTCTCGATCTACTTCCCCGGCCCCGACGGCGAGCGCCTGGAGCTGCTCGCCGACCCGCTCGGCGAGATGTACGGCACGAAGGTCCTCTGAGTCGTTCGGACCGAGCGCGTCTTCGGCGCAGAGGGGGCAGCACGCTGCCAGACGACGCCTCCCGCCCCGCTGCCGGGCGTCTTTAGATCCACCCGCGGCGGCGGAACACGGCGTACAGCCCGACGCTCACCATCGCCATCAGCACCACCGCGAACGGATAGCCGAGCTGCCAGTGCAGCTCGGGCATGTGATCGAAGTTCATGCCGTAGACGGTGCCGATCAGCGTCGGCGCGAACAGGATGGCCGCCCACGCGGAGATCCGCTTGACCTCCTCGTTCTGGTCGAGGCTGGCCTCGGTGAGCGCCTTCATCTCCTCGTTCTGCTGCTGCGCGACGAGGGTGGCGTTGACGGTGAGGATGTCGCGCAGCAGCTGCCGGAAGCCGTCGACCTGCTCGATCACCTGGGTGAGGTGGTCGTCGACGTCGCGCAGATAACGCTGCAGCTCGTCGTCGGTGCCGTACTTGGCGAAGCCCAGGGTCAGCTGCCGCAGCACCAGCGCGAGCGGCCGGGTCGCGCGCTGGAACTCGATCACCTCGCGGGTCAGCTCGTAGATGCGCCGCGACACCGCCGGGTCGCCGCGGAAGACCTCGGTCTCGATCTCGTCGATGTCGTTCTCGAGGCCCGCGACGACGGGCAGGTAGCCGTCGACCACCCGGTCGAGGATCGCGTAGAGGATCGCCTCGGGCCCGAGCCGGAGCAGGTCGGGGTTGCTCTCGAGGCGACGACGTACGGCGGCGATGTCGGGCGCCTCGGCATGGCGCAGGGTGACCACGAAGTCGGGACCGACGAAGAGGTGCACCTCGCCGAACTCCACCTGCTCCTCGTCGTCGACGTAGCGCGCGGCGCGCAGCACGACGAACAGCGTGTCGTCGTAGCGCTCCAGCTTGGGGCGCTGGTGCGCGACGATCGCGTCCTCGACGGCGAGCTCGTGCAGGCCGAACTCGTCGGCCAGCGAGGCCAGGTCGTGCTGGTCGGGGCGGTAGAGGCCGATCCACGCGACCGCACGGTCGTTGTCGCGCAGCGCGCGGTAGCTGTCGGCCAGCGTGGTGGGCGAGTCGACCCGGTCACCGTCGACGTAGACGGCGCTGTCGACCAGGCTGGCGCGGGACGCGCGCTCGGCCGGCCGCTCGGGCGGGGTGGCGGCGGGAGCCGCGGGCGGGAGGCGTCGTACCCGTCCGGTCAGGGTGCGGATGGGCGTGCGAATGACCTTGTTGGACCGGTTGTCGGACATGCGTGATCCTTGGCGGTGAGGGCGGGAACGGGACTGGGAGGTTGGCCTTCCATCGCCGATCACCTCCTCGCGCTCAGCACTCCTGCGGACCGCGCCGAGCATAGGCCGGTACGACGCGCGGCCGGTAGCCGCCGCAGCCCGCCCGACCAGCCGCTCGACCAGCCGCTCGACCAGCCGCTCAACCAGCCGCTCAACCAAGCGCACGACCGGGTGTGACCGACGGCACCCGTCCCACCGGACGGCCCGATTAGCCCCCGCCCTGGGCGGGGGGCCTACGATCAAGCGGCTTTTGTCTACTGCTAATAGGGGAAGCGTTGAGCACCACCGAAGACAAGTTCACTCGCTGGAAGCATCACGAAGAGATCGCCGAGTCGATGATCCCGATCGTCGGCAAGCTCCACCGCGAGAAGGATGTGACGATCCTTCTGCACAGCCGCTCGCTGGTGAACAAGTCGGTCATCGACATCCTCAAGACCCACCGCTACGCGCGCCAGATCGATGGCGTCGAGCTGTCGGTGCGCGACACGCTCCCCTTCCTCGAGGCGATCGCCGCGCTCGACCTGGGTGCCGCGAAGGTCGACCTCGCCCTGCTGATCCGGGCCTACCGCGCCTCCGGCGACGGCCGGTCGATCCCCGACTTCACCGCCGCCGCGCTCGCCGGCGCCACCGGTGACAACAAGCTTCCGGCGCCGTCCGCGCAGGACGTCGTCCTCTACGGCTTCGGCCGCATCGGCCGCCTGGTCGCGCGCCTGCTCGTCGAGAAGTCCGGCTCCGGCAACGGCCTGCGGCTGCGCGCCGTCGTCGTCCGCAAGGGCAAGGGCGACGACCTCAAGAAGCGCGCCTCGCTGCTGCGTCGCGACTCGATCCACGGTGCCTTCAACGGGTCGATCACCGTCGACGAGGAGAAGAACCAGATCATCGCCAACGGGAACGTGATCCAGGTGATCTACTCGAACTCGCCCGACGAGATCGACTACACCGACTACGGCATCTCCGACGCCATCCTGATCGACAACACCGGCATCTGGCGCGACCGCGAGGGCCTGTCGACCCACCTGCGCCCCGGCATCGCCAAGGTGCTGCTGACCGCGCCGGGCAAGGGCGACGTCCCGAATATCGTCCACGGCGTCAACCACCTCGACGTCGACCTCGACGAGAAGGTGCTGTCGTGCGCGTCCTGCACGACCAACGCGATCGTGCCGCCGCTGAAGGCGATGGAGGACGAGTTCGGCATCGTCCGCGGTCACGTCGAGACGGTGCACTCGTTCACCAACGACCAGAACCTGCTCGACAACTACCACAAGGCCGACCGCCGCGGCCGTTCCGCTCCGCTCAACCTGGTCATCACCGAGACCGGCGCCGCGTCGGCCGTCGCGAAGGTCCTGCCCGACCTCGACGCCCGGATCACCGGCAACTCGATCCGCGTCCCCACGCCCGACGTCTCGATCGCGATCCTCTCGCTGCAGCTCAAGCGCGAGACCACCCGCGACGAGGTCAACGACCACCTGCGCAAGGCGTCGCTGACCGGCCCGCTGGCCCGCAACCTCGACTACACGACCGCCTCGGACGCCGTGTCCACCGACTTCATCGGCGCCCGCGCGGCCTCGATCGTCGACGGCGGCGCCTCGATCGTCGACGGCGACTCGGCCATCCTCTACGTCTGGTACGACAACGAGTTCGGCTACTCCTGCCAGGTGCTGCGCACGGTGCAGTACATCTCCGGCGTCGAGTACGCGACCTTCCCGCAGGCCTGACACGTCTCACCCGGCACATCTGTCGCATTTCCGCAGGAATCCCGACAGAAGTGCCGGGTGACACCGGTGCGCCGGTCCCGCCCTTGTTCGAGGGTCGGGACCGGCGCACACTGGCTTTTGAGGGGGCCCGTCGCTCGGAGGGCTGCTGAAGGGACCAGAACCATGAACGATCGCCGTATCGGCGCCGACACCCTGGTCGACACCGTCACCCAGACCCACGCGGTCCTCTACGCGCGGATGCGCAGCGCGGCAGCCTGCCGGCCGACCCGCGAGAGCCCCCGGGCCCGCTACACCGCCACCGACCCGTTCCTGGCGAGCACCAGCCGGCACCTCGGGGCGGCCAACGCCGTCCTCTCGCCGGCCGCGAAGCGCTACCTCGACGGCGGCCCGCAGCGCGCGCAGGAGTTCGCCCAGCAGTGCAAGCGGCTCGAGATCGCGCTGAGCCAGGTCAAGGCCAAGCTCTACGGCTCGACGTTCGTCGTACGCCGACCCTGGAACTCGATCTGGGAGGAGGTCGACCGCGAGCTGTCGGAGACCCGGCGCCTCGAGGACGGCCTGGTGGCCGATCTGGGCGCCGCCCAGCCCGACGACTGCGAGGAGCTCGCCGAGCGGCTCTACCGGACCGAGCGACGGGTCCCCACCCGCCCGCACCCCTACCTCCCTCACCTGGGCCTCCCCGGGCGGGTGGCGCGGCGGGTGGCGGTCCAGGTCGACCGCTTCTGGGACACCGCCGAGGGCCGGATGATCCCCGAGCCCGTGCACCCGCACCGCAGCCGCGACGGACGTCTCGCGATGTACCTGCTGGCCGACCCCCACGTGACCGACGAGGACGCCGCGGAGGGCCTCTCCTGAGGGCTCGAGAGGCCGCGTTACACCATATTGGAGTGAGCAGCGACACGCCCGTTACGTGATCTTGGCCACAGCGCTAGCGGCAGCTAGCAGGGTGCAATCGATGGCCGAGTCCTCCTCGATCCCCGAGGAGGCCGCCCATCTCGCGCCGAGGCCCGCGCTCGACGATGGGGAGCCATCGACACCGATGAAGGAAGCGCGGGCACGGGAGACCCGAGCAGTACGCCGGACCGCGGTCCGGCTCGGGGCGAAGGAACAGTGGTTCCTGGGCACCAGCAGCCCAAGCCCGACAGGTCATCTCTCGCAGGCGCCGCTGAGGAAAGACCTCCATGTCCAGCACCCTGTCGCGCGCTGCCGCGCGCCTGCTCGTCGTCCCCGTGGCCGCGTCGGCCTTCCTGCTCCCGTCGCAGGCGCACGCCGCGCCCACGGCGCCGATCTCGACGCAGACCGCCACCGCCGCCGAGCACGTCACCGCCACCAGCACCCCCACCACCACGCGCCGCGTCCTCCCGCGGGGCGAGCGGGTCATCCGCAAGGCGCGCTCGCGCGCCGGCGACCCCTACCGGTACGGCGCCGCCGGCCCCAACGCCTTCGACTGCTCCGGCCTGGTGCAGTGGGTCTACCGCCAGATCGGCAAGCGTCTGCCGCGCACCTCGTCGTCCCAGGCCGGCGCCACCCGCCGGATCCGGTACCCGCACCGCGGCGACCTGGTGTTCTTCACCAGCGGCGGACACGTCTACCACGTCGGCATCTACGCCGGCGACCACATGATCTGGCACGCCTCGCGCCCCGGCCAGCCGGTCAAGCGCGAGCGGATCTGGACCCGGTCGGTCTTCTACGGCCACGTCCGCTGACGCCCCTGCGGGGTCGTGTGCCAGAGAACCCGTCCAGGCGGGTTCTCAGGCACACGACTCCCCGCGAAGCGGGTGCGGGTAGCGTCCACCCGTGACCATCTACATCGACGACATGCGCCGACCCGCCGTGGTCGGCCCGGTCGACGGCGTCTGGTCGCACCTGCTCTCCGACCTCCCCGGCGCCGCGGGCCAGCGCGAGCTGCTGGCGTTCGCCGAGCGGCTCGGCATCGAGGCCCGCTGGATCCAGAACGCCGGCACCGCCACCGAGCACTTCGACGTCACCGAGCCCACCCGACAGCGCGCGCTGGCGCTGGGCGCGGTGCCGATCCGCTACGGGCGGGCGGTCGCGGCCATCACCATGGCCAAGCGCGAGGCCGCGGCCGGCTGACCCGGCTGACCCGCGGTCAGCGTCCGGTGAAGTCGGGCCGACGACGCTCCACGAACGCCGTCATCGCCTCGTCCAGGTCGTCGCTGAGCAGGAACGCCGAGTTCCACACCGCCGTGTAGCGCAGCCCGGCCTCCACGCGCGGAGCCCGCTCGGCGTCGAGGACGTCCTTGATGCCGCGCAGCACCAGCGGCGAGTTGGCCGCCATCCGCGCGGCGAGCGTGGCGGCGGCCTCCCGGGCCTCGTCCGGCGAGGGCAGCATGTGGTTGACCAGACCGATCGCGGCGGCCCGGTCGGCGTCGATGTCGTCGCCGGTCAGCGCCAGCTCGCGGAGGTGGCCGTCGCCGATGACGCCGACCAGGCGCTGGAGGCTGCCGAGGTCGGCGACGATCCCGACCTTGGCCTCGCGGACGCTGAAGGTGGCGTCGGCCGACGCGATCCGGACGTCACACGCGACGGCGAGGTCGACGCCGCCGCCGATGCACCAGCCGGTCACCGCGGCGACGGTCGGCTTGCGCAGGCTCGCGACGACGTCCAGCGTCCCCTGCCAGCGGCGGATCAGCGCGAGCAGCTCCTGGCGCGCGCCGGCATGGGTCGCCGCACGCAGCGGCGCGAAGGTCTGCGCGGCCGCGGCCAGGTCGAGGCCGAAGGAGAAGTGCGGTCCGGCGCCGGCGACGACGACCGCGCGGACGGCGTCGTCGGCGTCGAGCTCGGTGAAGGTCGCGGCGAGCTCGGCGAAGAAGGCGTCGTCCATGACCGCCTTGCCGCCCGGCCCGGCCAGGCCGACGGTGGCGACCGCGCCGTCGCGGGTGACGGTGAAGCGCGGCTCGCTCACGCGGTCACCTCCGTGACGATCTCCGACAGCCGGCGGACCTGCGCGACCCGGTCCTCGTCGGTGGCGGCGAGCGGGTTGAGCAGGAAGGTCCGGACGCCGGCGGCGTGGAACTCGGCCACCTGCCGGCGGATCGCGTCCTCGTCGCCGAGCAGGGTCACCGCCTCCACCAGGTCGTCCGGTACGGCGGCCGCGGCCTCCGCCTTCCGACCCGACAGGTAGAGGTCCTGGATCTCCTTGGCCTCCGCCTCGTAGCCGTAGCGGCAGGCCAGCTGGTTGTAGAAGTTCTTGTCGCGCGCGCCCATGCCGCCGACGTACAGCGCGAGCTGGTTGCGGATCGCCTGCAGCGCCTCCGGCGAGGGCTCGCCGAGGTGGAACGCGATCTGGAGCTGGATGTCGAGCTCGCCGAGCGCGGCGTCGCGCTTCGCGAAGCCCTCCTCCAGCGGCGCGCCCCAGGCGCGGTCGACCTTGCCGGGGTGGAAGAACAGCGGCTGCCAGCCGTCGGCCAGCTCGGCGACGAGGGCGACGTTCTTGGGGCCGAGTGCGGCGACCGAGATCGGGATCTCGGAGCGGACCGGGTGGTTGATGATCTTGAGCGGCTTGCCGAGGCCCGAGCCGCCCTTGTCCTTGGTGAGCGGGACGTCGTAGTACCGGCCCTCGAACTCGACCGGCTGGCGCTTCCACACCTGCCGGCAGATCTCGATCACCTCGCGGGTGCGGCCGAGCGGGGCGTCGTACTTGACGCCGTGGAAGCCCTCGATCACCTGCGGGCCGCTCGCGCCGAGGCCGAGGGTGAACCGGCCGTCGGAGACGAAGTCGAGGCCGGCGGCGGTCATCGCGGTCAGCGACGGGGTGCGCGTGTAGATCTGGAAGATCGCCGACATCAGCTCGAGCCGCTCGGTCTTCGCCGCGATGTAGCCGAGCTGGCTGACCGCGTCGAAGGAGTACGCCTCGGGCATGGCCACCAGGTCGAGGCCGTTGCGCTCGTACTCCTGCAGCAGCTCCACGGTCTCGGCGAAGCCGCCGGAGTAGTCGATGATCATGCCGAGTCGCATGGCGCCTCCTGGGCTGTCGCGGGCTGTCGTGTGGTCCTCGTGACCTGGGACGGGAGCGTAGCCGCCACTCGTGACCGACTAGATTGCGCACGTGTCCGGCATCGCTCAGCAGCTCCAGCGCCACGGAGCGGGCGACGTCACCGATGACGCCGCCTTCCTCGGCGCCTACTCCTCCGACGCCTCCCTCTACCGAGTCCCGCCCGCCGCCGTCGCCTTCCCGCGCTCGAGCGACGAGGTGCGCGCCCTGCTGCTCGGGGCGCGCGAGCTGGGGCTGACGGTGACCGCGCGCGGCGCCGGTACGTCGGTCGCGGGCAATGCGATCGGGCCGGGCGTCGTCGTCGACTTCAGCCGGCACCTCAACCAGATCGTCTCGGTGGACGCCGAGGCCGAGACGGCCGTCGTCCAGCCGGGCGTGGTGCAGGCGCAGCTGCAGAAGGCGGTCGCTCCGCACGGACTGAAGTTCGGGCCGGACCCGTCGACGAGCACCCGCTGCACCATCGGCGGCATGATCGGCAACGACGCCTGCGGCGCGCGCTCGCTGGCCTACGGCCGCACCGCCCACAACGTCCGCGGCGTCCGTGCGCTGCTGGCCGACGGCACCGAGCTCGTGACCGGCTACGACGCCTCGGGCGCGCCGGTCGCGACGGCCACCGGCTCCGACGTCCTCGACCGGGTGCGCGGCGTGATCGCCGGCGACCTGGCCACCGCGCGCACCGAGTTCGGCACCTTCGGCCGGCATGTCTCCGGCATCGCGCTCGACCAGCTGGTCCCCGAGCGCGGCTTCGACCTGACCCGTGCGCTGGTGGGCTCCGAGGGCACGCTCGCGGTGCTCACCGAGGCCACGGTGCGCCTGGTCCGCGCGCCGAAGGCGGCGCTGATGGTGGTGCTCGGCTTCCCCGACTTCCCGACCGCGGGCCACGCGACCACGGACGTGCTCGCCTTCGAGCCGTCGGCCTGCGAGGGCCTCGACCGGCGGATCGTCGACGTCATCCGCGAGCGCCGCGGGCCGGACGCCGTACCGGCACTGCCGGCGGGCGACGCCTGGATGTTCGTCGAGCTCTCCGGCGACGACCCCGACGACGTACGGCGGCGCGCGGAGCTGCTCGCCGCGGCCGGCCTGGGCGTCTCCGCGCTGGTCGTCGACGACCCGCGGACAGCCGACCGGCTCTGGAAGATCCGCGCCGACGGCGCCGGGCTGGCCGGGCGGGCGCCGTCCGGGAAGCCGGCGTGGGCGGGCTGGGAGGACTCGGCCGTTCCGCCGGAGCGGCTCGGCGAGTACCTCACCGCGTTCGAGGGCCTGCTCGCCACGCACGAGCTGACCGCGATGCCGTTCGGGCACTTCGGCGAGGGCTGCCTGCACGTGCGGATGGACTTCCCGTTCGCGCGCCCTGACGGCGCCGACCGGTTCCGGGCCTTCCTCGAGGAGGCCGCCGACCTGGTGACCTCGCTCGGCGGCTCGCTGTCCGGCGAGCACGGCGACGGCCGGGCGCGCAGCGACCTGCTGCCGCGGATGTACTCCCCCGCCGCGCTGTCGCTGATGGCGTCGGTGAAGCGGGCCTTCGACCCGACCGGACTGCTCAACCCGGGCGTCCTGGTCGAGCCGGCGTCGAGCACCGCCGACCTGCGCTACTCCTCGACCGCGCGGCTGACGAAGGGCCTCGCGTTCGCCTACGCCGACGACGGCGGCGACTTCGGCCAGGCCGTGCACCGCTGCACCGGCGTCGGCAAGTGCCGCGCCGACAACAGCGGCTCGGGCGGCGTGATGTGCCCGTCGTACCAGGCGACCAAGGAGGAGATCCACTCCACCCGCGGCCGCGCGCGACTGCTGCAGGAGATCGTCAACGGCGACAGCGCCGTGTCGTGGGACTCCCCCGCCGTGCACGACGCGCTCGACCTGTGCCTGGCGTGCAAGGGCTGCGCGTCGGACTGCCCGACGGGCACCGACATGGCGTCCTACAAGGCCGAGGTGCTGCACCAGACCTACCAGGGCAGACTGCGGCCGCGCTCGCACTACTCGGTCGGCTGGCTGCCGCGGTGGGCGAAGGTCGGCTCGGCGATGCCGCGGTTCGCGAACCGGTCGATGGACGTCGGGCCGCTGCGCAAGGTCGCGCTGAAGGCGGCGGGCGTCGACACCCGGCGGCGGATGCCGTCGTTCGCGCGGCGTACCTTCCGGCGTACCTTCGGGGGCTCTGCCGGCACGGGGACGCCGGTGGTGCTCTTCGTCGACTCGTTCACCAACCATTTCGCGCCGCAGGTCGCCGACGCGGCGGTGGAGGTGCTGCGGGCGGCGGGCTACGACCCGCGGATCACCCGGCAGCAGGAGTGCTGCGGCCTGCCGTGGATCAGCACCGGCCAGCTCGACGGCGCGGCGAAGCGGCTGCGCGGGATGGTCGACGCGCTGGCGGACGACGCGAAGGCGGGCGTGCCGATCGTGGGCATCGAGCCGTCGTGCACCGCCGTCCTGCGGCACGAGCTGCGCGAGCTGGTGCCGGGCGCCGATGCCGCGGCCGTCGCGGCCGCCACGCTGACCCTCGCCGAGGCGCTGGCGCTGCGGCCCGAGTGGACGCCGCCCGATCTGATCGGCGTCCGCGTCGTCGCCCAGCCGCACTGCCACCACCACGCGGTGATGGGCTGGTCGGCCGACCAGGCGCTGCTGGAGAAGGCGGGCGCGAGCGTCGAGCCGGTGGCCGGATGCTGCGGCATGGCGGGCAACTTCGGCGTCGAGCAGGGGCACTACGAGGTGTCCCTCGCGGTGGCCGAGCAGAACCTGCTGCCCGCGCTGCGCGCCTCGGCCGGCGAGGCCCGGCGCGTGGTGCTGGCCGACGGCTTCTCCTGCCGGACGCAGCTCGCCGAGCTCGCCGAGGACGAGACGCCGCTGCACCTCGCCCAGCTGCTCGCCCAGGGCGTCAGCGCGCGCTGAGCCACTCCTCGGTCGCCTGCAGCAGCGCGCTGCGGGCGGTCAGGTCCGCGGCGGCCGGCGCCGGCTCGGTGGGGCGGCTCTTGCGGTAGTAGCCCGACCCGGCGTCGGGGTCGGTCGCGATCTGCACCAGGTGGCGCGCCGAGTCGGCGGGCGTCATCAGGCTGCGCCGCTCGAGGGGCAGCGCCAGGTTGCGCAGCCGCCGCAGCACGGGCCGGGTCTCGAGGCCGCGGTTGGCGATATTGGTCGACACCGCGCCGGGATGGACGGCCAGCGCGCGGAGCCCGCGGTCGCCGTACTGCTGGGCGAGGTGGGCCGCGTGATGGACCAGCCCGAGCTTGGACGTGCCGTACGCCGCCCACGAGTCGTAGGGCGTCGGGCGCCCCAGGAGCGCGTCGGTGGTGCCGCGCTCGTGGAGCTGGGAGACGACGTGGAGGACTGTCGGCGAGGGCGCGTTGAGGAGCGCGGGGAGCAGCGCCGTGGTGAGGTCGACGGTGCCGAGGTAGTTGGTCCGCCAGTGCACCTCGTGGCCGTCGACGAGCTGCGGCTCCTTCCACCGCGACCCGAGGTCGAGGTGGATGCCGGCACTGTTGACGAGCAGGTCGAGGCGCTCCGAACGGGCGGCGTAGCGCTCGGCGAAGGCCGCGACCGACCTCCGGTCGGTGAGGTCGAGGGTCGCGCGGGTCGTCGTGACGACGTCCCAGCCCCGGGCCGTGAGCAGGTCCGCGACCGCACGCCCGATCGACGACGGCCCGGCGCCGGTGACGACCGCTCGTCGTACGGTCACCAGACGACGCCGCGGTCGACGACGAGGTTGGCGCCGGTGACGGACGCGGCCTGGTCGGAGGCGAGGTAGAGCAGGGCCTCGGCGACGTCGCTCGGCGGCATGAAGCCGGGGATGACGGACGTGCTGCGCGCGATCAGGTCCCAGTTGGCGTCGGCCGGCAGCCCCGCGGCCGCGGACTCGACCATCGGCGTCGCGATGCCGCCCGGCGACACGCAGTTGACCCGCACGCCCTTCAGCGCCAGCTCGACGCCGAGCGAACGCATGCCGAGCAGCAGCGCGGCCTTCGAGGAGTTGTACGGCGCGTTGTACGGCTGCGCCATCTGCGCCGAGATGGACGCCACCGTGACGACATTCCCCTGGCTCTCGACGAGCGCCTCGGCGAACGCCTGGGTGAGCATGATCGGGGCGAGCGCGTTGACGTCGAAGTGCTTGCGCAGCAGGTCGGCCGTGAGCGTGCTCATCTCGGCGAACTTCTGGATCCCGGCGACATTGCACAGCACGTCCAGCCCACCCAGCTCGGCGAGCGCATCCTTGACGAAGACGTCGCGCGCGCCGTCGTCCGCGAGGTCGCAGGTGACGACGCCGTCGGTCGCGACGACGTCCGTGGCCACCACCCGCGCCCCCTCCGCCCGGAACAGCTCGGCCACCACCTTGCCGAGACCACCGGCCGCACCGGTGACGACCACGCGGCGGTCGGTGAAGCGCTGGGCGCGGGGCTGCTCGGTCATGCGGTTCCTCCTGGGCTCGGTACGCCGCGCGGCGGGTGGCGGCGGCCGGGCCAGAATAGAACGTGTTCTAGATCGGGGGGAAGGACCTGGCCGGCGGGGACTGGCGGGGACTGGCGGGGCCGGCGGGCGCGGGTGGGCTGCGGGGGCCTGCTTGGCGCGGATCCGGTGAACCTGGTTGATGCGATCCGCGCCGATGATCGACCCGGCAGAAGTTTCCGCCGGGTCGGCGCATTTCGCTAGCCAGTTTCCGCCGGGTCGGCGCATTTCGCGGGCCAGTTTGTGCCGGGTCGGCGCATTTCGCGGGCCAGTTTGTGCCGGGTCGGCTAAGCGAGGCTCACCAGTCCTGCCACGGCACGATCGTGCGCAGCGGCGTGCTCAGCAGCACCTCCTCCGACGCCGCCGCCTCCGGCGACAGCCCCACCTCGCGGTCGCCCGCCAGCTCGGCGGTCCGCTTGAGGATCGCCGCGGAGACGTCCAGCGGCTCGTCCTCCAGGTAGACCAGCCGGATCCGCAGCGACTCCGCCGCGTCCGGCGTCTCGGTCGCCAGCGGCAGCGACGGGTGCGACTGGTGGTAGGCGAACGAGAACGTCCACGCCCCCGCGACCCCGTCGAGGTCGAGGAGGCCGGGGATGAGGGTCCGGTCCTGCCACGCGTAGTGCTCGTGGGTCGCGCCGGAGTGCGGCTCGGCGTGGCGGGAGAGGGTGAGGTGCAGGCCGCGGTTGGGGCGGTAGGGGAGGACGTCGGGCGAGACCAGGGCGGACGGCGCGGCGTACCCCTTGACCGGACGGAAGAACGACAGCAGCTTGCGCTGGACGCCGGGGATGAGCGGCCCGCGGCCCCACTGGAAGGAGTCGGAGCCGAGGTCCGACCATTCGCGCAGCGACTGCTCGATCGGGTCCTTGAACCAGTACATCGCGACATAGTCCGTCGCGGCGTGCTCCGCGGAGGCGACGCCGTCGCGGTAGTCGGCGGGGCGCGCCCAGCGGTCGCCCCAGAGGACGCCGGGGAGGGCGAGGTTCTCCGGGCGGTGGTCGAGCTGGTGCCACTCGTTGTAGGCGCGGTGCTCCGCGGGGCCGGCGCCCTCGAGGGTCACGAACGAGAAGAACACGAGCGGTGGGACGGTCAACGCTGCCTCCGGGGGATTCGGGCTAGGCTTCTTCTTACCAAGCAAGCACTTGGTCTATCAGAGTGCTGCGACCGAGGGAAGAGGCAACATGAAGATCGGGATCAACAGCCCCGTCGTGGTCCAGCTGCCGGGAGCGTTCTCCCCCTGGGAGGCCGACGCCGGCATCGCCGAGCTCGGCACCATCGCCGAGGCCGCCGACACCCTCGGCTTCGACTTCCTCACCTGCAGCGAGCACGTCATGGTCCCCACCGAGATCGCGAAGCAGCGCGGCGGCACCTACTGGGACCCGCTGGCCACCTTCGGCTACCTCGCCGCCCGAACGACGCGCATCCGCCTCGCCACGCAGGTCCTGGTCCTCGGCTACCACCACCCGCTCGCCATCGCGAAGCGCTACGGCACCCTCGACCTGGTCAGCGGCGGCCGACTCGTCCTCGGCCTCGGCGTGGGCTCGCTCGAGGAGGAGTTCGCGCTCCTCGGCGCGCAGTTCGAGGGCCGCGGCGCCATCGCCGACGACGCGCTCAAGGCGCTGCGGGCCGCGCTGTCCCAGTCCGAGCCCGAGTACGACGGCCCGCACTTCTCCTTCCGCGACGTGATGGTCGAGCCGCACGCCGTCCAGGACCAGGTCCCGCTCTGGATGGGCGGACGCACCCTGCGCTCGCTGCGCCGGGCGGTCGAGCTCGCCGACGGCTGGGTGCCGTTCGGGCTGTCGCCGGCCGAGCTGAAGGACATGATCGACCGCGCCGGCGTCCCCGACGGCTTCGAGGTCGTCCTCGCCCCCGCCACCGCCCTCGACCCAGCCGGTGCGCCCGACACCGCCCGCGAGCAGCTCGGCACCCTCGAACAGGTCGGCGCGACGTCGGCGTCGGTGCGGATCGCGGCCGACTCGCCCAGCCACTACGTCGAGCAGCTGCACGCGCTCGCGGAGATCAGCGCGGGAGCCTGATCCGCAGGAAGCGCGGCCGGTAGCGACGCGGGTCCTCGCGGACCTGCTGAAAGTCGGTGTTGTTCTCGCTGTAGCTGACCACGACCGTGCCCGGCACGGGCAGCAGGTCGGGATGGGCCAGCGGGAGGTAGCGCAGCGTGCCGGTGGCGGCGTCGGACGGGATGTGGGCGGCCGGCGGCAGGGCGACGTACGGGCCGGTGATCCGGGGCGCGCGCCACAGCGTGAGGTCGCTGCCGAGCACTTCGTCGCGCTTGCTCAGGGCGTACCAGCTACCGCCGCTGCGGAAGACACTCAGCGTCTGCGAGACGCCCCCGCGCGACGGGACCAGGACGGCGGCCGTGCGCTCGCGCCGCGACCACCGGGCGCCGTCCCAGAACCGCCAGTCGGCGCGGTGCGCCAGCGACGCCGGCCGCACCCGCGCGACGCGCAGCGAGAAGCCCTCGATCCGCGCGTCGCGGCGGCGGGCCGTGCCGAAGAGATAGACCCACCCGCCCCGGACGACGGCCGCCGCACCCCACATCGGCTGCTCCGGGTCGACGTGGTCGGGGCCGAGGTCGCGGACCGTCACCAGCTGCGGCACCCCGCCGCGCGGCACCCGGAAGAGCGCCATCGACGGCCCGAGGATCTCGAAGTCGAAGACCCCCTTGCCGCGCGCCCGGACCCGCTGGACGCCGACGCCGACCAGGTCGACGCCGTAGCGCTCGATCCGGGCGATGGACATCGGCCAGTAGCCGACGCCGTCCGGGCGGTCGGGGATCACCGCGCCGCCGTCGGCCGCCGGCAGCACCACCCGGCTGCAGCCGGGCGCGAAGACGAGCATCGAGTTCCGCACGAACTGCTGGCCCTGGTAGGTGGGCGCACGCAGGGTGTCGCCGAAGACGAACAGCCGCCGTCCGTCCTGCAGCTGCACGCTGGCGCCCACGTCGCCGCCGGCGAAGGCGCCGCCGCCGCGGACCCCGGTCACGAAGCGGTTGATCCCGGCGACGGTGTCGAGGCTGCCGGTGGCGAGGCAGTCGGTGGTGACGTCGCTCGCCGTCGAGGGGCCGGGCTCGGCGCCCGGGTGCGGCGCACCGGCCCGCGGACCGGCGTCGCAGCCCGCGAGCAGCACGAGCCCGACGACCGCGCCCGCCACTGATCTGGCGAGGCTTCTCCGCAACGGCATGATCGAACCCACTCCCCAGCCCCTTCTCGAGGAGGGACCCCTGTGTCTCGACATGCTCGCATCACCCTGACGCTCGGGCTCGGCCTGCTGCTCGTCGTACCGACGGCGACGGTGAGCAGCGCCACCCCCGCGCGCGCCGTACCGCTCGAGGCCGGGACGTACGCCGGCCGGCTGATCTCCGACGGCACCGCGCAGGAGAAGGCCACCATGAAGGTGACCCGCGACCGGAAGCTGGCCGCCTTCAAGGTCAACCTGACCGTCTACTGCTGGAACCTCGACCACATCGAGGTACGGGTGCACCCGCTGGCGTTCCCCCGGACCAGGACGCGAAGGGCAGGGTGAGCCGCACCTGGAAGCCGAACGCGAGCTCGACGATCACGCTCAAGGCGCAGTTCACGCGGACCGGCCGGGCCAAGGCGGGCGCACTCGACTACCGGGTCGGGAGCTGCTCACGCACCGCCGGCTGGACGGCGAAACGCCGCTGACGTCCGCCGGCGAGTGACGCTTCGGCTGGCCGCGCGGCAGGCCGGTGGTGCCGGACGGCGACCTCGAGCTCTTCCAGGAGATGACGGCGACCCGGCTCTGACCCGGTCGCTCAGCCGTGGACCGTGCGGTGCAGCTCGGCCATCCGCGCGTCGAGCTCGTGGGCGACCCGGGCCGCGGCGGACAGCTCGTCGATGAGCTCACCCGGCACCGCCTTGTCGTACTTGTAGTAGATCTTGTGCTCGACGCTCGCCCAGAAGTCCTGGGCGACGGTGCGGATCTGCAGCTCGACCGGCACGGTGCGCGCGGTGTCGGAGAGGAAGACCGGGATCTCGACGATCGCGTGCAGGCTCCGGTAGCCGTTGGGCTTGGGGTTGGCGATGTAGTCCTTGATCGTGCGGACCGTGACGTCCGGCTGCGTCGTCAGCATGTCGAGGACGTGGTAGGCGTCGGAGATGAAGCTGCAGACGATCCGGATGCCGGCGATGTCGGTGATCGCCGCGGCGATCGCCTCGGTCTCGAGCGGCACACCGTGCCGGAGCGCCTTCGCCTGGAGGCTGTCGAGGGACTTGAGCCGCGAGCTGACGTGCTCGATCGGGCTGCCGGTGCCGCGGAACGCGAGCTCCTCCCGCAGGATGTTGATCTTGGTCAGCATCTCGTCGAGGCCGAACTTGTAGTGCAGCAGGAACTGACCGATCTCCTGGTCGGTTCGGGCGTCGGCAGCAGTCACGCATCGAGTGTGCCCGGTGACCGGTGACCGCGCGAGGGCGGCCACCGGTCGACCGGGCACGAGGTGGTCGGCCGAGCGCTACTGCACCGCGTCGAGCGCGTCGACGACGCCCTCGCCGTAGTAGCTGTTGTCGGCGTCGGTGCCGACGCACGGCGCGCCCGCGGTGGCGACCACGCACGGGTGGTCGTCGGCCTGGGCGCGCAGCTTGGCGACCATCTGGGCCGGGGTCCAGTCCGGGTGGACCGACTTCATCAGCGCGAGGACGCCGGCGACGTGCGGCGACGCCATCGACGTACCGGACTTCAGGCCGTAGCCGTTGCCGGCGACGATGGTCGACAGGATCCGCGAGCCCGGGGCGGCGACGTCGATGACGCCGAGGCCGCGGTTGCTGAAGCTCGACAGCCGGTTCTCGAGGCTGGTGGTCGGGAACCGCTCCAGCGACGAGACGGTCACCACGCCCGGCAGCTCGGTCGGGATGTCCTGGCAGCCGTTGTTGAGCGTGCGCGGGACGGCGGTGCCGTCGTCGGGGCTGCCCTCGTCGGTCGTCTTGTTGGCCAGGTCGTACGCCGAGTTGCCGGCCGCCGCGGCGTGCACGACGCCCTGGTCGGTCGACCAGGCGACCGCACGACGGACGGCCTCCTTGGCGGCGTACTGGTCGGGCTGGTCCTCGCAGTAGAACTCGAACGGGTCGACGTAGTAGCTGTTGTTGGTCACGTCCATGCCGTGGCTGCCCGCCCAGATGAAGCCGCAGACGGCGTACTCGGGGTAGATGAACCCGTCGTCGTTGACGACCTTGACCGACGCCATCCGGACGTTGGGCGCGACGCCGACGATGCCGACGCCGTTGCGCGCGGCGCCGATGGTGCCGGCGACGTGGGTGCCGTGGTCGCTGGTGGTCGGGTACCAGCCGGTCGGGGAGGTGTCGGGGCGGCCGCCGTCGGTGCAGTTGACCGAGTCGGCGAGGTCGATGTTGGCGGCGAGGTCCGGGTGGTCGGGGTCGATGCCGCTGTCGAGGATGCCGACGACGACATTGCGGGAGCCGTCGGTGATCGCGTGCGCCTGGTCGGCCTTGATCATCTTCATGTCCCACTGCTCCGACTCGCGCGGGTCGGAGGCGGTGACGGTGCTCTCGGTGTCGTCACGCTGCGGGGACTGCCGGGACTTGCGGATCTGGCCCTTGCCGGGGCCCCACGGCGCCGGGACGCCGTCCGGGGTGCCCTCGGTGACGGGGACGGTGCGGGTCGCGCCGACGGACTCCACCGCATTGCCACCGAGACGACGGACGTCGTCGCGGAACGAGGCGCGGTCGCTGTGCGCGATCACGACGCCGATCTGGGGCCAGGACTGGACGACGACGCCACCGGACGCGCGAACGGCGCGCTCGAGGAGACGGGTCTGGCCGGGGTTGGCCTGCTTGGCGTTGACGACATACGCCGACACGACGCCGTCGGGGGTGCTGATCGGGACCGGTGTCGACGGTGGCCCGTCGGCGGCGGCTCCCGCGGGCGCCGCGGTGGCCCCCGAGGTGGTCGCGGCGAGTCCGGCGAGGGTGACGCCGGCGGCGACCGAGAGAGCGGCGGCGCGCAAGCGCCGGGTGGTGCGCAAGGACATGTGTGTTCCTTTCCGAGAGGAGCGCGGGTGTGCGCCCCGGCATCCTGGCATCGCGACGTGTCCTGCGTCACCCCACACGGGGGCTCCGCCCCCGTGGACCCCCGAAACCCCCCACACGGGGGCTCCGCCCCCGTGGACCCCCGAAACCCCCCACACGGGGGAGCTGACGTCATAGGTTTCCGTGGGTGAGAGCCCACGGGGCGAATGACGCTCTGTCGACACGATCCCCCTACCGTGGGGTCGTGTTCTGCTACGAGTTCGAAGGCCGCCGTCCGCAGGTCCACCCGGAGGCGTTCGTCGCCCCGACGGCCACGCTGATCGGCGACGTGCGCGTCGAGAAGGGCGCCAGCGTCTGGTACGGCGCCGTCCTGCGCGCCGACATCTGCACGATCATCGTGCGCGAGGGCTCGAACATCCAGGACAACTCCGTCGTCCACGGCGGCCCCGACGTCACCGTCGAGATCGGCCCCCACGCCACGGTCGCGCACTCCTGCGTCTTCCACGGCGACGCGATCGGCGAGAAGTCGCTGCTCGGCAACATGAGCACCGTCCTCGACGGCGCCAGGATCGGCGCCGGGACGCTGGTCGCCGCTGGCGCGCTGGTCACGCCCGGCACCGAGATCCCGGACGGCGTCCTGGCCGCGGGCGCGCCGGCGGAGACGAAGAAGCCGATCGAGGGCACCGGCGCGCAGTTCTGGGTCGAGACCAATGCGCCCTACTACGCCGAGCTGGCCAAGCGGCACCGCGAGGGCGTCGAGCCGGTCGGGGGCGACCTTTCCCGCTGAAGACCCGGCGCGACGAGCCGGGACGCGCCATCCTCTACCAGCAACCTGATCGTGAAGAGGAGTAGATGGTGACCCTGAGCGTGCTCATCGGCGGAGGACGTGAGGAGGAGCAGGTACGACGCCTGCTCGCCCCCTTCGTCGAGGCGACCGGCGGCGGCGAGGTCGCCTGCGTGGTCGTCGACGACGGCGAGGGCGTCGACCTCGAGCGCTGGCGCGGCGTGCTGGCCGACGCGGCCTCGGTGCACGACGTCGTCCTGAAGGAGGGGCGTCCGCTGACGGCCGAGGACGTGGCGGGCGCGGCGGGCGTCTTCGTGGCCGGCGGGCTCACCCCGCTCTACGCCGAGCTGGTCGCCCCGCAGCGCGCCGCGCTGGCCGGGCTCCCCTATGCCGGCTTCTCCGCGGGCGCCGCGATCGCCGCCGAGCGCGCCGTCGTCGGCGGCTGGCAGCTCGACGGCACGGCGATCTGCCCCGAGGACGCCGGCGAGGACCTCGACGAGCTGACCGTGGTCGACGGCCTCGGCCGGGTCGGGTTCGCGGTCGACGTCCACGCGTCCCAGTGGGGGACGACGTCGCGCGCGCTGCAGGCGGTCCGCGCCGGGCTGGTCGCCGAGGCGTACGCCGTCGACGAGCACACCGCGGTCGTCGTCCGCGACGGCGCGGTCGAGGTCGCCGGGGCGGGCGCCGCGCTGCGGTTCCGCCCGGCCGCCGACGGCGTGCTCGTCGGCTGACGTGCACCGACCTGCATCGCGCGTGAGTGACGCCCCGTTACAGTTCTGAGGTGTCTCGTGTTGCCCGCTCCGCGACCCTCGGTGATCGCTTCCGATCGCTCACCGAGGTCCTCCAGCAGCGGTTCCCGTCGATCAGCGCGACGATCCTCGCGATCTGGGCGGGCTTCTCCGCGATCACCGCGCTGATCCCGCCGCTGCGCCCGCTGCTGCGCCCGGCCGGGATGGCGATCAGCGAGAACACCATCCTGCTGCTCCCCAACCTGGCCTACGCGACCTTCCTGGCCCTGCTCGCCGCCGCGCTCAGCACCCGCAAGCGCGCCGGCTGGCGGGTGCTCATGGTGTTCTTGCTGGTCAACCTGGCCGACGCGACCGGCGAGTTCGCGTCGCGGCACCGCAGCACCTTCGCGGTCGTCTTCGCTATCGTCGCCCTGGCCCTCGCGGCGCTGGCCCGGCTCGGCTTCACGACCCGGGTGCGGTCGCGGTCGCTGCTCAAGGCCGGCATCGTGTTCGCGATGTGCCTGGCGGTCAGCGTCGGCATCGGCTTCGTGCTGGTCGAGCTCTTCCCCGGCACCCTGCCCGGCAGCGAGCGGCTGCTGTGGTCGATCAACCGCGCGACCGGTGGCTACATCGGGTTCCGCGCCTTCGCCGGAACCCCCGACGACTGGGTCGGCGACGTCCTCGGCTTCCTGGGCTCGCTGTCGCTGCTCAGCGCCTTCGCGGTGGTCTTCCAGTCGCAGGCGCTGCAGGCCTTCCTGCGCGAGCCGGAGGAGCGCGCGATCCGGGCGCTCCTCGACGAGTACGGCCGCGCCGACTCGCTCGGCTACTTCGCCACCCGCCGCGACAAGGCCGCGATCTTCTCCGACGACGGCCGCGCCGCCGTCCTCTACCGGGTCGAGATCGGCGTCTGCCTCGCCAGCGGCGACCCGATCGGCGACCCCGCCTCCTGGGGGTCGGCGATCGCGCGGTGGCAGCAGTACGCCGACGCGCACGGCTGGTCGCAGGCCGTCCTCGGCACCAGCGAGCGCGCCGCCCACGTCTACGAGCGGGCCGGCCTGAGCGCGCTGCAGCTGGGCGACGAGGCGATCATCGACGTCAACGTCTTCAACCAGACGCGCAGCCGGCTCGGCCCGATCCGGCGCGCCGTACGACGCATCGAGCGGCAGGGCATCACCGCCCGGGTCCGTCGCCACCACCAGGTCCCGCCGGAGGACATGGAGCAGGTCCGCGACCTCGCCGAGCGCTGGCGCGGCGACGAGCCGGAGCGCGGCTTCTCGATGGCGCTGGGCCGGCTCGGCGACCCGGCCGACGGCGACTGCCTGCTGGTCGAGGCGCTCGCGCCCGACGGCACGATCCTGGCGCTGCTGTCGTTCGTCCCGTGGGGGACGTCGGGCATCTCGCTCGACCTGATGCGCCGCAACCCCGACGCCCCCAACGGCGTCATCGAGTACCTGGTCAGCAACCTCGCCGAGCACGGCTCCGAGCACCGGGTCTCCCAGATCTCGCTCAACTTCGCGGTGCTGCGCTCGGCCTTCGAGGAGGGCGCGCGGATCGGCGCCGGCCCGATCCTGCGCGCCTGGCGCAAGGTCCTGCTGGTGCTCTCGAAGTACTGGCAGCTCGAGGCGCTCTACCGCTCGAACGTGAAGTTCGAGCCGACCTGGGTGCCGCGCTTCCTCTGCTACGACGACGCCCGGATGCTGGTGCGGATCGGCATCGCGTCCGGCATCGCCGAGGGCTTCGTCAACGTCCCCGAGTGGACCCACACCCGCCGCCGGCTCACCCCCGACGCGCTGCCCGAGGCGCGCGCCGACGAGATCGTCGCGGCGATGCGCGAGGAACACGAGCTGCGTGCCCGCGGCCATCGCCCGCCGGAGCAGGTCCGGGTCCGGATGGCGCGGCTCGCCGAGATGGCCGCGGCGGGCGTCGACGCCTACCCCGCCTCACACGGCCGACCGTCGTCCGTCGTGACCGCGCTCGACGCCGCCGACGGCACCGCGGTCACCGTGGCCGGCCGGGTGGTCGGGCTGCGCAACCACGGCGGCATCCTGTTCGCCGAGGTGCGCGACTGGACCGGCACCGTCCAGTGCGTCATCGAGAGCGGCACCGACGTCCAGCCGTCCCTGCAGACCTTCGACGCCCGCTGCGACCGCGGCGACCTGGTCGAGCTGGCCGGTGTCCTCGGCCACACCAAGACCGGCGAGCGCTCGGTCTTCGTCAGCTCGTGGCGGATGCTCGCCAAGTGCCTCCACCCGCTGCCCGGGCGGGTCAACGGCACGCTGGCCCCCGAGCTGCGGGTGCGGCAGCGGCACGTCGACCTGGCGCTCAACGACGAGGCGCGGGTGCTGCTGCGCCGGCGCGCGACCGTCATCCGCCAGCTGCGCGAGTGCCTGCACGACCAGGGCTACCTCGAGGTCGAGACGCCGATCCTTCACACCGTCCACGGTGGTGCGAACGCGCGGCCGTTCGCGACGTACAGCAATGCCTACGACCTGCCGCTCTCGTTGCGGATCGCGCCCGAGCTCTACCTCAAGCGGCTCTGCGTCGGCGGCGTCGACAAGGTCTACGAGCTGGGCCGGGTCTTCCGCAACGAGGGCGCCGACCGCACCCACAACCCCGAGTTCACCGCGCTCGAGGCCTACGACGCGTTCGGCGACTACACCACGATGCGGCACCTGTGCCGCGAGCTCATCATCGCCGCCGCGATCGCGGCCCACGGCGAGCCCGTGCTGGTGGGCAACGCCGACGGCGGGTCGTCCGAGCGCTACGACATCGGCGGCGAGTGGCCGGTCGTCACCGTCCACGAGGCGGTCTCGGCCGCGGTCGGCGTCGAGGTCACCTGGGAGACCCCGCTCGAGCAGTGGCAGGAGATCGCCTGCCGCCACGGCATCGCCGTCGCCGAGGACCGGACCGCCGACCAGCTCGTGCTCGAGCTCTACGAGACCCTGGTCGAGCCGAACACGATGCACCCGACCTTCTTCGCCGACTTCCCGACGTCCGTCTGCCCGCTGACCCGCTCCCGCGACGACATCCCGCAGCTGGCGGAGCGGTGGGACCTGGTCGCCTTCGGCATGGAGATCGCGACGGCGTACAGCGAGCTGAACGACCCGGTCGAGCAGCGCCGCCGGCTCGAGCAGCAGTCGCTGCTGGCGGCCGGCGGCGACCCCGAGGCGATGGTCGTCGACGAGCAGTTCCTGCAGGCGATGGAGTTCGGCATGCCCCCGACCGGCGGCATCGGCATCGGCGTCGACCGGCTGCTCATGCTGCTCTCGGGGCAGTCGATCCGCACCACGCTGGCGTTCCCCCTCGTGCGCCCCGGGACGGCGACGGACGGGTCATGAAGCGTCTCCACCGGCTGCTGCAGCACCGGCTGGCGATGATCCTGCTCCTCGCCGGCGGGATCATCTACGGCTCCTGGGTGCTCGAGCTGATCCTGCCGATCGACCTCGACCCGGTCACCAGCTTCATCAGCGAGCTGTCCGCCGTCGGCCAGCCCTTCCGCCGCGTCTTCCGGACCCTCGACGTGATCGGTGGGCTGCTGCTCCTCGGTGGCGGCGCGGCGGCGTGGTGGCAGAGCCGCCGGTGGCCGTCGGTCTGGGGGCCGCTCGTCGTCCTCGGCGCGTGCATCGTCCTCGAGGCCCTGCTGCCGCTGGAGGCGTCGTTCACCGACGACCTGCCGGCCGCCGGCACCAGCTCGTGGTGGGCGCGGGTGACCGAGCCGCACGGCGTCATCAGCTTCATCGAGACCAACGCCTTCCTCGTGCTGCTGGTGACCTGCTCGATCGCGCTACGCCGGGTCGAGGCCCCGGTCGTCCGCCGCCGGATCCTCGCCACCATCGGCCTGCTCGCCGCCCTCAGCGGCGTCGTCGACGCGGTGATGACCGCCGCGCTGCTGGTCAACGGCGACACCGGCGCGCTGGGCCTGGTCCAGCGTCTCGGCGTCTCGCTGACCGCGACCTGGCTGGCGCTCGCCCCCGCCTGGCTGCTGTGGGTGACCCTGCACCGGCGCCGGCAGGCGTCGGCGCGCCGCCCGGGCAACGGCCACGGCTCGTCGACTGTGGGCCGGCCACAAAGCAGCACCTGACAGCTGTGGCCGCACGGCAACGACAGGCGCGTGCGGCTCGGTGACGATGGCCACATGAGCCCCCAGCACCGCACCGCCCAGCACCGCACCGCCCAGCACCGCACCGCCCCGCAGCGCGTCGCCGTCCTCGGCGCCGGCCTGGTCGGACTGTCCACCGCCTGGTACCTCCAGGAGCACGGCGCCGACGTCACCGTCTTCGACCGCGACGACGTCGCGGCCGGATCGAGCTGGGGCAACGCCGGCTGGCTGACGCCGAGCATCGCCGTCCCGCTGCCCGAGCCGTCGGTCCTCAAGTACGGCGTCGGCGCGATGCTCCGGCCCTCCTCGCCGGTCTACATCCCCCCGACCGCCGACCCGCGGCTGATCCGGTTCCTGCTGCAGTTCGCGCGCAACTGCACGCCGTCGCGGTGGCAGAAGGCGATGCAGGCGCTGATCCCGCTCAACAACGGTGCGCTCGCGGCCTTCGCCGAGATGGAGGAGGGCGGCGTCGCCGCCCGCACCCAGGAGGCCGCGCCGTTCACCGCCGCCTTCCGCTCGGTGGCCGACAGCCGGGCGCTGCTCGAGGAGTTCGAGCACATCGAGGCGTGCGGCCAGCACGTCGACTTCGAGGTCGTCGACGGCGACACCGCCCGCGCGGCCGAGCCGGCGCTGTCGGGCGAGATCGCGACCGCCGTACGGATCAAGGGCGAGCGCTTCCTCAACCCCTCCGCCTACGTCCACGCGGTCGCGGACTCCGTCGTCGCCCGCGGCGGCGTGATCCGGCCCGAGGCCGACATCACCGACGTCGTACCGGTGGGCGGCGGCGTCGAGATCGCCGGCGAGCGCTACGACGCCGTGGTCATCGCCACCGGCGCCCGGCTCAACGCGCTAGCCAAGCGCTTCGGCGTACGGCGGCTGGTGCAGGCCGGACGCGGCTACTCGTTCACGATCAAGGTCGACCAGCTGCCGCGCGGCCCCGTCTACTTCCCGACCCAGCGGGTCGCATGCACGCCGGTCGGCGACCGGCTGCGGATCGCGGGGATGATGGAGTTCCGCGACGTCGCCGCCCCGCTCGACCCGCGCCGGATCCAGGCCCTGGTCGACGAGGCGCAGCACCTCCTCGTCGGCGCCCACCTCGACCAGCGCGAGGACGAGTGGGTCGGCGCCCGCCCCTGCACCGTCGACGGCCTGCCACTGATCGGCGCCACCCGCGACCCGTCGGTCTATGTCGCCGGCGGTCACGGGATGTGGGGGATCACGCTCGGCCCGCGCACGGGCAAGCTGCTCGCGGAGCAGATCATGACCGGCGTCCGGCCGGACGCGCTGCGCGCCGTCGACCCGCTGCGCTAAGCCCCGGCGGGCCGACCCGGCAGAAGCTAGCGCCGGACTCGCGCCGACCCGGCAGAAGTGAGCGCCGGAGTCGCGCCGACCCGGCAGAAGTTGGCGCCGGACTCGCGCCGACCCGGCAGAAGTTGGCGCCGGAGTCGCGTCGACCCGGCAGAAGTTGGCGCCGGACTCGGGCCGACCCGCAGAAGTTGGCGCCGGGTCGGCGTCTTTTGCGAGCCAGTTTGTGCCGGGTCGGCGTCTTTCGCGAGCCAGTTTGTGCCGGGTCGCGCATCAACCCCGCAGGAGCGCGATCTCCAGGCGCACCGCCAGCCGCACCGCCGGATCCTGGAGGTCCAGCGCACACACCTCACCCAGCCGCGCCAGCCGATAGCGCACCGTGTTGGGATGCACGCCGAGCGCCCGCGCGGCCCGCTGCGGCTCGCCCCAGGCGTCGATGACCGCCTCGACGGTGTCGATCAGCGCGCCGGAGTGTTCCCGGTCGTGGGCCGCCAGGACGGCGACGGGCGAGAGCAGCGGGCGCGTGCGCAGCCCGGCCACAGCCCGGGCCAGGACCATCGCGGGCCAGGAGTCCTCGACCGACCGCACCGAGCCGGCGTCCCCGGCGCCGTCGAGGAGGGTCAGCTCGTCGGCCAACGCGCGCGAGTGGGCCAGCTCGCCGGCGACGGCGACCGCGGGGCCGGCGACGAGGGCGGTGGCGGCGAGGCCGCGGGCGCCGCCGCGGACCAGGCCGTCGAGCCACGCCCAGCCACCGGGCGCCGTACCGTCGGCCTGGACGATCGCGTAGACGGCGCCGTCGAGCTCGCCGACGAGCGGGACTGCCCAGCCGTGCCGGCGCGACAGGGCCAGCCACATCTCGCACCGCGCCTCGGCGGCGAGGTCCGGGCTCGGGCCGAAGAGGACGACGACCCGCCACGGGCCGGCGTCGAGCCAAGCCGCGGCGCCGGCGGTCTCGCCGCGCAGCGCGCCGCGGAGCTGGTCGCGGCGGACCTGGCGGTGCAGCTCGCCCTGCGCGCGGATCCGCAGCAGGCACAGCGCGATCGCCTCGACGGCCGCGTCGAGCTCCTCGTCGCGGCCCTCGGGTACGGCGGGCAGCGGCTCGGCCACCACCGCCCACACCGAGCCGAGCCACTCCCCCGCGGCCCGCACCGGCAGCACGTAGCGGGGCTTGGCCGCGCGGCCGCCGGCGGGCACGAAGTACGGCTCGTCGGAGCGGGCGAGGTGACGGAAGACGCCGAGCGAGCGGAAGTGCTGGCGGACCTCGGCCGGCACCTGGCGGCCGATGATCGTCGACATCCGCAGGTCGTCGGCCGACTCCTGGCCGGTCGAGTAGGCGAGCACCCGCGAGCCGGCGTCCTCGATGGTGACCGGGCCACCGATCATCGCGCTCACTCGGTCGGCGAGGTCGAAGAGGTCGGCGTAGACGAGGTCGAGGGACGCCGGGCCGCCGCCCGACGCCGCGCTGTCGAGGACGACGCGCAGCCCGTCGATCACCTGCGACCACGCGGTCGCGTCGGCCACCGACACCAGGGTCAGTCGCGCGCCGCGGCAGGCCTCACGGACCGCGTCGTCCTGCGCCCAGCGCTGCCGCAGCACCAGCCCGGACGCGCCGGCGTCGGCGGTGAGGTCGTCGACGAGCGCCAGGACGTCGTCGACCGCGCGGACGCCGACCGCCACCGCGAGGTCGGCCGGCGCCAGCTCCGCCGGGGAGCCCGCCTCCACCAGCTGGATCGACGCGACCGGCCGCGCGGCGCCCGCCTCGACCACCGTGACCGGCGGCAGGCCGAGCCCGTCGACGAGGTCGACCGCCGTGACGGTCATCGGTCCAGCCAGGCCCGAACGCGGTCGCGGTGCTCGTCCTCCTGGTGCGCGATGGCCTGCAGTGCGGCGCTCATCTCGAGGACGCGACCGAGGTCCGCCGTCCGGGAGGCGCGGAGCAGCTGCTTGGCCATCCGGACCGCGTGGGACGGGTTCTTCGCGACCCGCGCGGCCAGCTCGAGCGCCCGGTCGAGCAGCTCGTCGGGAGCGCAGACCTGCGACACCATGCCCCAGTCGAGCGCCTTGGCGGCGTCGACCCGGTCGCCGGTGAGCGCCATCTCGGCCGCCTTCGCCGGCCCGATCGCCTGCGTCAGGAACCAGGCGCCGCCGTCACCGGGGATGATGCCGAGCTGTACGAAGGACTCCGCGAACCACGCCCGCTCCGAGGCGATCCGCAGGTCGCACATCATCGCCAGGTCGCAGCCGGCGCCGACCGCGGGGCCGTTGACCGCCGCGATGAAGGGCACCTCGCTGTGGTGGATCGCCAGCGGGATCTGCTGGATGCCGTGGCGATAGCTGTTGCGCTGCTCGAACGGCGTGCCGCCGAACATGCCCTTGCCCTCGGCCATGTCGCGGACGTTGCCGCCGCTGGAGAACGCCTTGCCCGCACCGGTCAGGACCACCGCGCGGACGGTGGTGTCCTCGTCGATGCGCCGGACGTTGTCGACGAGGGCGGCGATCATCTCCGGGCTCGAGATCGCGTTGCGCGTCTCGGGGTCGTCGATCGTCCAGACCTCGACGTTGGCGACGCTGTCGGGGCGCTCGACGCGCAGGCCGTTGGTCATGCTTCCTCCGTGGGGTGGGGGCGTTCGCCGGTGGGTCGGCTCAGCGGAAGGCGGCGTGGCCGGTCATGGCCTGGCCGACGACGAGGGTGTGCATCTCGACGGTGCCCTCGTAGGTCAGCACCGACTCGAGGTTGTTCATGTGCCGGATCACCGGATACTCCAGCGAGATCCCGTTGGCGCCGAGGATCGTGCGCGCCGTCCGGCAGATCTCCAGCGCCTCACGGACGTTGTTGAGCTTGCCCAGCGAGACCTGCTCGGGGCGCAGGGTGCCGGCGTCCTTGCGACGACCGAGGTGCAGCGCGAGCAGCACGCCCTTGGTGTACTCCAGGTTCATGTCGACGAGCTTCTGCTGGGTCAGCTGGTACGACGAGATCGGCTTGCCGAACTGGATCCGCTGGTTGGCGTAGTCGAGCGCCGCCTGCAGCGACGAGCGCGCCGCGCCCATCGCGCCCCAGACGATGCCGTAGCGCGCCTCGTTGAGGCACGACAGCGGACCCTTCAGCCCGCGCACCTCCGGGAACGCTGCCGACGCGGGCAGCCGGACGCCGTCGAGCACGATCTCACCGGTCACCGACGCACGCAGCGACTGCTTGTGCTTGATCTCCGGCGCGCTGAACCCGGGCGTCGACGTCGGGACCACGAAGCCGCGGATCCCCTCGTCGGTCTGCGCCCACACCACCGCGACATCGGCGACCGAGGAGCTGGTGATCCACATCTTGCGGCCGTCGAGGACCCAGTCGGAGCCCTCTCCAGCGACCCGACGAGCGCGGGTGCGCATGCTGCCCGGGTCGGAGCCGCTGTCGGGCTCGGTCAGGCCGAAGCAGCCGATCGCCTCGCCCGCGGCCATCCGCGGCAGCCACTCGGTCTTCTGCTCCTCCGAGCCCCACCGCCAGATCGCGAACATCGCCAGCGACCCCTGCACCGACACCAGCGAGCGGATCCCGGAGTCACTGGCCTCGAGCTCGAGGCAGGCCAGGCCGTAGTCGGTGGCCGACATCCCGGCGCAGCCGTAGCCCTCGAGGTGCATCCCGAGCAGACCCAGCGAGCCGAGCTCCTTGGCCAGGCCGCGGACGTCGGGAAGGGCGCCCTGCTCGAACCACTCCGCGACGTAGGGGTCGACCCGCTCGGCGCACAGCTGGCGGACCGAGGCGCGGACCGCCTTCTCGTCGTCCGACAGCAGGTCGTCGATGCCTGCCGGGTCGAGGGGGACGAAGGGCGGCAGGGAGGACGAGGAGGACGTTGCGGACATGACGAGAGGCTATCGGCCGCTCACCGCGGCCGGGCGACGGTGACCACCTCGCCCGGCAGTCCCCATTCGTCGCCGCCGAGCCGGGCCAGCGGGGCGAGCCGGTCGAACGCGGGCCGGCCGTCGACCATCGCGGCCGGGTCGACGGTCACCGCGACCACCTCGCCGAACACCAGCGTCGAGTCGCCGACCGGCAGCGTGTCGTGGAGCCGGCACTCCAGCGAGGCCGGGGACGCGGCCACGCGGGGCGTCCGGACCACCGCGCTCGGGGCCATCACGATGCCGAGCTCGCGGGCCTCGTCGACCGTCGCGTCGTACGTCGCGCTGGACCCGTTGACGTCGTCGAGCAGCGGCTCGCTGGCCAGGCTGATCGTGAACTCGCGGGTGGCGAGGATGTTGTGGAGCGTGTCCTTGGCGCCGACCGAGGTGAACTGCACGATCGGCGGCTTGGCGCTCGCGACCGTGAAGAAGGAGTGCGGCGCGAGGTTGCCGACGCCGTCGGCCGACACGCTCGACACCCAGGCGATGGGGCGCGGCACGACCAGGGCGGTCAGCAGCCGGTAGCCGTTGACGCCCGGGTCGCCCGGACGGAGGACGAGATGGTCGAGACCCATGCCTCGATCATCCCGCGCCACGCACGCGCGGCCCACCGGGGCCGCGCGTGGTGCGCCGGGCCGGGCGTCAGTGCATCATGACCGGCCGCTCGCCGGGCCCCTCCTCGTCGAGCAGGTGGGACTCCTCGCGCTTGCGCGGCATCATCGCCACCGGGATCAGGGTGAGGGTGAGCGCGATCGCGGCGACGGCGTACGGGAGCCGGAACGAGTCGGCGAGGTCGCCGATCGCGATGCCGGGGAAGCGGTCGCCGAGGCGCTGCGCGGTCTCGAGCGCCCAGCCGGGCGCCGTGGTGTGCTTGACCGCGGCCTCGCCGATCGCCTGGAACGCCTGGAGCGCGTCGGAGCCCTTCTGCTGGTTGGTGAGCAGCACCGACATCACCGCGATGCCGGCCGACGCCGCCACCTGCTGCAGGACGTTGATCAGCGTCGAGCCGCGGGCCACCTGGTGCTCGCGCAGCGTCTTCAGCGCCGAGGTGAACGTCGGCATCATCGTGGCGCCCATGCCGAGGCCCATGATGAACAGGAACGCGATGATCTGCCCGTACGACGTGTCGGGGTCGGTGCTGATCGCGAGTCCGCCGACGCCGACGATGATGCCGATGAAGCCGAACGGGACGATCCGGCCCACCGGCAGCTTGTCGGCGAGCGTGCCGGCCAGCGGCATGGTCACCATCGCGCCGAGACCCTGGGGTGCGACGAGCAGGCCGGCCTTGAGCACGCTCTCGCCGCGCACCTGCTGGAAGTAGGTCGGCACCAGCAGCAGCGCCCCGAAGAAGGACGCCGCGAACAGGAACATGACCAGCGTCGAGATGGTCAGGTTGCGGTCCTTGAACAGTCGCAGGTCGAGCAGCGGGTGCTCGGGGCGGAACGCCCAGACCACGAAGGTGACCATCAGGGCCAGTCCGATCAGGCCGGGGACGAGCACCTTGGTGGCGGCGACGGTGCCCTCGCCGGGGATCGACGAGACGCCGTAGAGGAAGAGCGCGAGACCGGGCGACATCAGCGCCATGCCGACGAAGTCGAAGGTCTCGCTGGGCACCGGGGCGTCGGCGGGCAGCGCGAGCAGCGCGTAGACGATCGCGGCGATGCCGAGCGGCAGGTTGATGAGGAAGATCCAGTGCCAGCTCGCGGAGTCGATCAGCCAGCCGCCGATGATCGGGCCCAGGATCGGGCCGAGCAGCATCGGGATGCCGAGGATCGCCATCAGCCGGCCGATCCGGTGGGGGCCGGCGGCCTTGGTCATGATCGTCATGCCGAGCGGCATCAGCATGCCGCCGCCGAGGCCCTGCAGGACCCGGAACAGGATCAGCGTCTCGATGCTCCACGCGGTCGCGCACAGCACGGAGCCGAGCGTGAACAGGGTGAGCGCGCCGATGTAGAGGCGTTTGGTGCCGAACCGGTCGGCCGCCCATCCGGTCGCCGGGATCACCGCGGCCAGGGCCAGCGTGTAGCCGGTGATGGTCCACGCGACCGTCGAGTAGGAGCTGACGTCGAACTCGGTGATGAAGGTCGGCAGCGCGACGTTGACGACGGTGGTGTCGAGGATCGCCATGATCGAGCCGAGCACCACCACGCCGGCGACCTTGAGGATCGCGGGGGTGATCCGGTCGTCGTCGGGGTCTCCGAAGGACGCGCCGGGTTCGCCGGCGGGCTTGGCCGGAGCTGACATGAGAGAGCCTCCCAAGGGGTCGAAGGGCAGGACTTCAGGAAAGCACGACCCACCGACAATGGGCATCGCCGATGACGTGCCTGTGGAGAGATGCGCCTGACCCGCGGCGGGCCGGTCGGGCCCACCGCGGGTCGAGGGCGGGTGCTCGCGGTGCGGACTCACTTAGCCATGCGGAGCAGGCCCACGTTGAAGTCCTGCTGAGTCGGCGAGAACGGGATCTCGCCCACCCGGCCGTCGCTGATCACGTTGATCGACGGGTCGGCGATGTAGAGCAGCGCGTGGTCGGCGAGGACCTGGTTCTGCACCTTGGTGAAGTAGTCGCACGCCTTGGCGGTGTCGGTCTCGGCCAGCCCCTCCTCCAGCCACTGGTCGACCTGCGGGTTGGCGTACCAGGTGAAGTTGGTCGAGCCGGCGTTCTTCGAGCCGTACTCGCGGGCGAGCTGCGGCCCCGCCTCCGGGTACGACGAGAAGTCCCACGCGAGCGCGATGTCGGGCATCGACGACTGCTTCGAGACACGGTCGGCGTACTGCGGGAAGGTGACCGCCTGCAGCTCGCCCTGGAGGCCGATCTTCTTCAGCGAGTCCTGGAGCAGCGTGCCGGCGACGTTGAACTCGTCGACCGTCGGCTGGTAGGCGATCGAGACCGACCGGCCGGAGACGCCGGCCTCGTCGATGAGCTGCTTGGCGCGCTCCAGGTCCTGCTTCGGCTCACCGGCGTCGACGGCGCAGCCGATGCCCGGCGGCAGGATCGTGGTCGCGATCTTGCCCTCGCCGCCCATCGCGCTGGACTGGTGGCCGGCGTAGTCGTAGGCCAGCTGGATCGCCTCGCGGACCTTCGGGTCCTTGGTGATGCCGCCCCGGGTGTTGAGCCAGGCGTAGGTCTCGCGCGGGATCGGCAGCGCCTGCACGGTGAACCGGTCGTCCTTCTTGACCGTCGCCAGGTCGGGGCCGGAGAGGTCCATGGCCAGGTCGATGCCGCCGGAGAGCAGCTCGTCGCGACTGGCGCTGTGGTCCTTCAGCATGCGGAGGACGAGCTCCTTGGGGCGGCCCTCGTCGAAGTCCCAGTAATCGGCGTACCGCTCGAGCTGGAGCTCCTGCTTGGCCGAGTAGCCCTTGATCGTGAACGGGCCGGAGCCGGCGTCGTGGGTCGCGATCCAGCCCTGCGCGTCGTCGTCGCCCTCGTTGGCCTTCACCAGCGTGGAGTCGACGATGTAGATCGGGCTGAGCGCGCCGAGGAAGGTGGTGTCGGTGCCGGTCAGCGTGATCTTGACCGTGTGGGCGTCGACGGCCTCGGCGGACTTGTAGTCGCCGAGGAAGGCGGCGACGCCGGCGCCGATCCGCTTGTCGCGGTCGAGCGTGTAGACGACGTCGGCGGCGGTGAACGGGTTGCCCGAGTGGAACTTCACGTCGTCGCGCAGGGTCAGGGTCAGCTCGGTGGCGCTGGGGTTGAACGACCACGTCGTCGCGAGCTGCGGGATCATCTTGCCGTCGGAGTCGTAGTTGACCAGGCGGTCGTAGACGCCCGCGACGTTGAAGTCGTTGTGCGCGTCCGCGGCCTGCACCGGGTCGAGGGTCTCGGCGATATTGGTGGACCCGATCACCAGCGGGCCCGCACCGCCCTTGCCGGAGTCGCCCCCCGCCTGCATGCCGCATGCGGAGAGCGCGAGGACACCGGTGAGCGCGAGCGCACCGGCCTTGAAGGCTCGTGAGAGCTGCCGTTCCATGGAGATGCCTTTCATCTTCATCGGGGGTGTCGATCAGGCGCCGGCCTGGGCGAGGTCGCCCAGGTCCGGTGCGTCCGGCAGGCGTGACCACGTCTCGACGCGGCGCGTGCTGAGCCAGGAGCCGGCTCGCATCACGTCTCGACCTGCGGGTGGGCTGGCCAGTGCCTCGGCCGCGGATGCGGCATCGAGGACGACGAGGTCGGCAGGCCCACCCTCGTACAGCTCTCGCTCCCCGAGCCCGAGCGCGGTGGCGGCCCGGCCGCCGACCAGCTCGAGGGCGAGCTCCAGGTCCTCGTCGACCCGGAAGTTCGATTGATAGGCCACATCCCGAGCGGTGGCCAGCGGATCGCCGGTGCCGAAGGGCCACCAGGCGTCGCGCACGTTGTCGGTGCCCGCGAACAGCTCGACCCCGAGGTCGACCAGCGCACGGACGGCGGGCATCGGCCCCGCCGGGCCGTTGGTCATCACGGCGACGCCCGCCTCCGCCAACAGCTCCGGTACGGCGTCCCGGTCGCGCCCCTCGAGCGTCCCCAGGCCGTAGCCGTGGCTGATCGCGACCCGACCCGCGAGCCCGAGCGCCGTGGTCCGCTCGGCGATCGCGCGCAGCTCCGCGGCGGCGGGCGCGCCGGTCGTGTGCAGGTGCACGTCGACCCGTACGGCGTGCCGGTCGGCGAGGCCGAAGACGACGTCGAGGTGGCCGTCGAGGTCCTCGTCGAGACTCAGCGGGTCGAGCCCGCCGATCACGTCGACGCCCTGCGCCAGCGCCTCGTCGAGGAGCTTGGCGACGGCCGGCCCGCCGCGGACGATGCCGCTCTGCGGGAAGGCCGCGATCTGGACGTCGAGCAGCCCGGTGAGGATGGCGCGCAGGCGCAGCGCGTCCTCCACACCGGTCAGCCCGAGGTCCTCGTCGACGTCGACGTGGGCGCGGACCGCGCCGGTGCCGAACTCGATCATCCGCTGCGCGAGCAGCAGCTGCCGGTCGAAGGACGTCGCCTCCAGGCCGGCGCGCTGCCGCTTCTCCGACTCGATCCGCTCGACGAGGCTGCCCCCGGGCAGGTGCGGTTGCCAGGGCGCGCCGACGAACGTCTTGTCGAAGTGGGCGTGGCCGTTGACGAAGAGCGGGAGGACGAGCCGTCCCCCGAGGTCGGTCTCCGTGACGGCGAGCCGCCCGGACGCAGCGGGACGGATGGTCCGGATCCGACCGTCCTCGAGGACGAGGTCGACCAGCCGGCCGTCCCGGCCGCGCCCGTTGCGCAGCGTGGTGCGCACCATCAGACGACGTTCAGGCGGTTGGGGATGTCGTTGAGCTCCTCGACCCCGGCGGCCGACAGCAGCACGGTGCCGCCGATGCAGACCCGCTGGCCGTCGCGCAGCGCGTTCGGCTCGAACGCGAAGGCATGGCCCTCCTGGATCACGAAGTCGCCGTCGATCGCGTGACCCGACGGGAGATGCGGGAGGTTCGCGAGGCCCGGGTCGACGCCCGGGTCGATCCGGGTCGCGCTGTTGTAGATCGGCGAGACGGTCTGCACCATCGGGCCGGTGTTCCAGGTGCCGGAGGCGGCCAGCGGCTCCTCCATGATCGCGGCCAGCTCGGAGAAGCGCAGGCCCGGGCGGAGCGCGGCGATACCGGCCCGGTAAGACGCCAGGCAGACCTCCTCGAGCTCGCGGCGCAGCGCGCTCGGCTCGCCGATGGAGACGTCGATCTGCTGCTGCGACTCCTGGCCGGCGTAGAAGGCGAAGATCTCCGCGGCGATGGTGTCGCCCGGCTGCAGGATCCGCGGGGCGCCCCCCATCTCGAACCACTCGGGGATCGACCAGGCGGCCATGCTCGCGCCGGCCCGCTCCAGCATGAACGGCCAGCGCACCCAGCCGCCGCCGGCGATGATCGCCTGGAAGGACGCCGCCGCGACCTCGTGCTCGTTGCCGCCGGCGCGGGCGGTGTCGACGAACGCCCGGCACGCCGCCTCGCCGAGCGAGGCGGCCTTGCGCAGGAGCACCTGCTCCTCGGGGCTCTTGATGATCATCAGCGACTCGTACGGCGTCGCGACGTCGACCCACTCCACGTCGGGCAGCAGCCCCAGCATCCGCTGCCACGTGGTCCAGGCGATGGAGCCGTCGCCCTCGCCGACGAAGCGGCCGGTGAGGCCGACGATGCCGACCCGGGCCCGGTCGAGACCGCGCTCGCGCAGCGCCTCGGCGAGGTTGGCGAGGGTGTCGCCGTGCTTCCACGCCGGCGCCCAGCGCTCCCAGCGCGAGCCCTGCGCGTCGTACCAGTCGAGCGGGACGTCGCCCATGAAGACGAGCGGGTCGTCCTGCGGGGTGATGAGGACGGTGTCGCTGCCCTCGTTGGTCAGGTACGCGTCCGCGCGGTCGCGGCCGGTGCCGAACACGACGAGCCCGTCGACCTCCTGCTCCTTCATCAGCCCGCGCACGGCCGCCCAGCGGCGGTCGCGCTCGGCGAGGCTGAGGGTGGGGTAGGCGTTGTCGGTCATGCGGTGACGCTCCTGTCGGGGTGGTGGGGATGCCCGGCCGCGGCGAGGACGTCGCGGAGGTGCCGGGCACTGCGGTCGATGAAGTCGAGCGACTCGGCTTCGCCGACCGGGGAGTGCAGGTCGGCCCAGCCGGCCGCCTCGCCGCGCGCGACCCGCTCGGCGTACGACGTCGTGAGCCGGACGACCTCGAACGCCTCGGCGAGGGTGAGGTCGGGGTGCCCGGCGAGCCAGGCCGGGTCGTGGATCTGGAGGTCCATCTCGGCCCGCTCGGGGTCGACGATGCCCTCGATGGAGAGCATCAGGTCGCGGTCGGCGAGCGGCGCGAGCAGCCGTTCCCAGTCCAGGACGCCCTCCCCCACGGGGGCGAGCACCCGGGTGATGCCGGTGGGCCGGAAGAAGAGCGCGGCGTCGCGGACGTGCGTGGCCCGCACGTACGGCGCGATCCGGTCGACCGCCGCGTTCGGGTCCTCGCACCGCATCAGCACGTTGGCCGTGTCGAAGGTGATGCCGAGGACGTCGGGGCCGACGGCCTCGACCAGCCGGGCCAGCTCGAAGGTGGTGATCTCCTCGTGGGTCTCGAGGTTGAGGTGGACGCCGTGGTCGCGCAGCACCGGCGCCAGCTTGCGCAGGAAGCGCTCGGTGGCGGCGAGCTGCTCGTCCCACGTGACGTCGGTGCGGAACCGGTCGTAGGCGTGCCGGTTGGTCAGCCGGAACTGGTAGTTGGCGGTCGCCGACCACAGCTCGCGGATGCCCGCCGCGGCCGACACCTCGATCATCCGCCGCAGGGCGGCCAGGTAGTCGCCCCCGCCGAGCGCCCGGATCGCGGGCGCCTCGGGGGTGGCGTACGGGTTGACCTTGCCGACGCCGGCCTCGACGCGCAGCCCGAGGTCGTCGGCCGTGCGCATCGCCTCGCGCGCCTCACCCAGGTCGAGGGTGGGGCTGAGCTCGAGGATCGAGCGGAAGTAGACGCCCTGCAGCCCGCGCGCCGCCGCCCGCTCGACGACCGAGCTCGCCGGGCGGGAGTGCGGGAGCCCGAACTTCGAGCTGTCGACGCCGATCCGGAAGGTCACGGCGCTCAGGCCTCCGCGAGGTCGCCGGTGGCCGCGGCGAGGTCGAGCTCGACCAGGCCGTGGTCGAAGATGTTCTCGGGGTCGTACATCGCCTTCGCCTTGGCCAGCCGCTCGAACTTGTCGCCGTAGATCTCACGGCTGCGGTCGGCGTCACTGCGCTCGGAGGTGAAGTTGATGTAGGTGCCGTGCTCCCACTCGCTGACCGCGGCACTGAAGGCCTTGACCCACGCGACCAGGTCGGCGCGCTCGTCGTCGTACTCCCAGTCGGCGCCGATGTTGCCGGCCCACCGCGAGTGGATGTCGGTCGTGGAGTCGTTGCTGTGGTCGCGCGGCTCGAGCTTGCCGGCGATCAGCTCGAACGGGCACATCACCTGGTGCGAGATGTACGCGCTGGAGTTGAGCGAGCGGCCCGGGTAGGCGTCGGCGTGCTCGATCGCGATGTCGATCAGCTCGTCGGGCATCTCCGCGAACGCGACGTGGCGCCAGTAGTGGCGGATGCCGTAGCGGAACTCGTCGTCGGTGGAGTGCTGCAGCGTCACGTGCGGCACCGACCAGGTGCGCGCGTAGACCGGCGTGAAGCCCTCGAACATCGGGGCGCTCAGGGCCGGCTCGTCGGCCGGGTCGCCGTAGCTGACCGTCGCGACGGAGATGATCGGCTTGCCGCGGTGCTGACGAGGGAGCTGCGACCAGTACTCGGGCGCCTTGTAGAGCCGCACGTACGCCGTGACGTTGTCGGGCATCGCCGGGCCGAGGTCGCGGAAGCGCTTCAGCAGCGCCTTGCGGTCGTCGGCCGCGAACAGCGCGAGCCGCACCGTGGCGAGACCCGGCAGGTCGACGTAGTCGAAGACGAACTCGGTCGCGATGCCGAAGTTGTGGCCCGCGCCCTTGAGCGCCCAGAACAGGTCGGGCTCGTTGTCGGCGTTGACCCGGCGGATCGTGCCGTCGGCGGTGATCAGCTCGACCTCGCGCAGGAAGTCGACGGTGGATCCGTGCATGCGGGACAGGTAGCCCGCGCCGCCGCCGAGGGTCAGCCCGGCGACGCCCGTGTGGGAGACGACGCCGGCGGGCAGCGCGACGTCGTACGGCTCGGCGGCGCGGTCGACGTCGCCCCAGCGGCAGCCGGCTCCCACGGTCAGGGTGCGGGCCTCGGTGTCGACGGTGACCTGGCGCATCAGGCCGAGGTCGATGAGGACGGCGCCGTCGGCGACACTGGTGCCGGCGAGGTTGTGGCCGCCGCCGCGGACCGTCAGCGACTGGTCGTGGGCGAGGCACCAGCGCAGGGCGGCCGCGGCGTGCTCGGCCGTCGTGCAGCGGACGATGGCCGCGGGACGCTGGTCGATGTCGGCGTTCCAGACCCGACGCAGCGTCTCGTAGCCGGGCGCACCGGGCAGGACGACGTCGCAGTCGACCGCCGCGACGAGGCCCGTCAGCTCGGGCTTGTTCTCCATTGCTCTCTTACTCCTGTTCGGGGGATGCGGATCGGCGCTGCACCGCGGCCATCAGCGCGGTGCGGGAATCGGTGAGGAACTGCCGGTAGTCGGCGTCGACGGGCGGCGAGGCGCGCAGCGCGTCGAGGTCCGGGGCGCGGCCGGTGGCGACCAGGCCGCCGTACGCCGCCGCCTGGGCGCGCAGCGCGGCCGCGTCGGCGTCCGTCATGTCGGGGTGGGCGGCCCGCCAGCGCGGATCGTCGAGCTGGAGCAGCATCTCGGCGCGGGAGCCGCCGATGCCCTCGATGACGAGGTCGAGCTCCGGTGCCGCGGCGAGCACCCGGCCCAGCAGGTCGGGCCAGTCGATGAGGCCCTGGCCGACCGGGGCGAGGAACCGGGACAGCCCCTCGTCGGTCTCGACGAGCACGGCGTCGCGCAGGTGGGTCATGTGGACGTGGCGGGCGACCCGTCGTACGGCGTCGGTGACGAGCTCGCCGCGCACCGGCAGGTTCGCGGGGTCGAGGCAGACGCCCAGGACGTCGTCGCCGACCTCCTCGATCAGCCGCAGGATCTCGAAGGTCGTGATCTCCTCGTGGGTCTCGAGGTTGATCCGCACCCCGTGGGCGCGCAGCGACGGCGCGAGCAGCCGGAGGAAGCGGCCGGTCGAGGCGAGCTGGTCGGCCCAGTCGACGTCGGTGCGGAACCGGTCGAAGCAGTGCGGCGCCGGCAGCTCGTGCTTGAAGCCGCCGGTCGCGCTCCACGCCTCGGTCCAGCCCTGCTCGGCGCAGATCGCGATCATCCGCTCCATGCCGGCGAGATAGCTGCCGTCGCCGAGGTCGCGGACGCGCGGCAGCTCGGCCGTCATGAAGGGGTTGACCTTGCCGACGCCGGCCTGGACGAACATCCCGCGGGCGCGGGCCTCCGCGGCGAACTCCGCGATGGCGCCGGGATCGAGCGTCGGGAAGGCCTCGTCGAGGGTGCGCACCAGGATGCCCTCGAAGCCGAGGTCCGCGAGCGCCACGAGCGTCTTGACCGGGTCGTCACCGAGCCGCGACCCGCCGTCCTCGAACTTCACGTCGGCGCCGATGCGGGTCATCGGGCAGCCTCCAGTCGACGGGCGCGGCGAGCACGCTCGAGCACGGGGTCGGGCACGGGTACGGCCTCCATCAGCGCGCGGGTGTAGGGATCCTGGGGTGCGTCGTAGATCGCGGGGACGTCGCCGGTCTCGGCGATGACGCCCTTGTCGAGGACGACGAGCCGGGTGCAGAGGTACTTCACGACGGCGAGGTCGTGGGACACGAAGAGCACGGTCAGGTCGAGCCGGCGCTGCATGTCCTTGATCAGGTTGAGCACCTGCGCCTGCACGGACACGTCGAGCGCCGACACCGGCTCGTCGCACAGCAGCACGCGTGGGTCGACGACGAGCGAGCGGACGATCGCGATGCGCTGGCGCTGGCCGCCGGAGAAGTGCCGCGGGTGGCGGGTCAGGTGCTCGGGCAGCAGGCCGACCATGTCGATCAGCTCGTGGATGCGGGCCCTGCGGTCGGCGGGCGAGAAGCCGCCGATGACGAGCATCGGCTCCTCGAGGATCTCCTGGACGGTCATCCGCGGGTCGAGGCTGGAGTAGGGGTCCTGGAAGACCATCTGGACCTCGCGCCGGTAGCGGCGCAGATCGGCCTTGGACGCCGAGACGGGGTCGATGCCGTCGTACGAGATCGTGCCGGCGTCCTCCTTCTCGAGGCCCACCAGGCAGCGGATGATCGTGGACTTGCCGGAGCCCGACTCCCCCACCAGGCCGACGATCTCGCCCTGCCCGACCTCGAAGGAGACGTCGGTCAGCGCCTGGTAGGCGTTCTTGCCGCGACCGAACCGCTTCTGCAGCCCGTCGACCTTGAGCAGCGGCTCAGGCATGGGTGGTCGCTCCTTCGGTGCTCATGTAGTCGGCGACCGTCTTGAGGCGGACGTCGGGATCGGCGTCGAGCCGCGGCACGGAGCCGATCAGGCCGCGCGTGTAGGGGTGTTCGGGGCAGGTGAACAGGTCGTCGACCGTGCGCTCCTCGACGAGGCAGCCGCGCAGCATCACCGCGACGCGATGGGCCAGGCCGGCGACGATGCCGAGGTCGTGGGTGATGAAGAGGACGGCGAGGTTCATCTCGCGCGACTGCTCCTCGAGCAGGTCGAGCACCTGCTCCTGAACCCGGACGTCGAGCGCCGTGGTCGGCTCGTCGGCGATCAGCAGGTCGGGCTGGGCGACCAGCGCCGCGGCCATCACCACGCGCTGGCGCATGCCGCCCGAGAACTGGCCCGGGTAGGCGCGCATCCGCTCCTTGGCCTTCGGCACGCCCAGCCGGTCGAGCATCTCGACGGCCTTGGCGTGCGCCTTGCGCTTCGGCATGCCGCGCACGGTGAGGGGCTCGGCGACCTGCTCGCCGATGGTGAGCACCGGGTTGAGCGCGGTCATCGGGTCCTGGAAGATCATCGAGATCTCGCGGCCCCGGACCCTGCGCAGCCGGCGCTCCGGCGCGCCGACCAGCTCCTGGTCCTTCCACCGGATCGAGCCGGCCAGCCGCAGGTGCGGGTCGAGCCGCAGGATGGAGCGCGCGGTCATCGACTTGCCGGAGCCGGACTCGCCGACGAGCGCGACGCGCTCGCCCGGCCGGATCTGTAGGGAGAGCTCCTCGACGAGGGTCAGGTCGCCGACGCCGCCGCCGATCCGCTCCCTCTCCGGCACCGACACCGAGAGCCGGTCGAGGGTCAGCAGGGGGGTCGTGGTGTCCATCAGGACCTCCTCGAGCTGGGGTCGACCGAGCTGCGGATCGCGTCGCCGGCCAGACCGAAGGCGATGGCGGCGACGGTGATCGCGAGCCCGGGGAAGAGGGCGATCCACCAGGCGGTGGTGATGTAGTCCTGGCCGGCCGCGATCAGCGAGCCCCAGTCGGGGCTGGGCGGCGGGGCGCCGACACCGAGGAAGGCGAGGCCGGAGATCATCACGATGGTGCCGGCGATCTCCATGCTGGCCTGGACGTAGATCGCGTCGAGCGAGTTCGGCAGCACGTGGTGGCGCATCAGGCGGATCCGCGACATGCCGAGAATGCGCGCCGACTCGACGTACGAGCTGGTCATCGTCTCGCGCAGGATGTTGCGCATCAGGCGGGCCGTGGCCGGCCACGAGGTCGCGATCATGGCGAGCACGATCGAGGTCATCGAGGGGCCGAGCGCGGCGGCGAGGCCGAGGGCGAGCACCAGGCTGGGCAGGGACATCAGGATGTCGCAGACCCGCATGATCGTCTCGTCGAGCCAGCGCGGCGCCAGGGCGGCGAGGCTCGCGACGGCCACGCCGATCGCGGTCGAGGCGATCACGATCCCGACCGCGACGAGCAGCGTCCGTCCGGCGCCGGCGAGCATCCGGGAGAGGACGTCGCGGCCCACGTCGTCGGTGCCGAACAGGTGGCCCGCGCCCGGGGGCAGCAGGGCCTGCTTGGTGTCGACGCCGAACGGGTCGTGCGGGGTGACGACGAGGCCGACGATCGCGACGACGACCAGCAGGGCCACCAGCGCGAACGCGAGCTTGTCGACGATCCCGACCCGTCGTCCGCCGAGGAGGCGGCGCGCGCCGGTGCCGAGGGCGCGGCCGATGCCGGCCGCCGAGGCGTGCGCGGTCGCGGTGTTGACGTCGGTCATGCCGTGCCTCCCTGGGCGTGGCGCACCCGCGGGTCGAAGACGAGCTGGAGCAGGTCGGCGAGGAGTGCCGTGACGATGAAGACCGAGCCGATGACGAAGACCGCGGCCAGCAGCGCGAAGGTGTCCTGGCTGGTGATGGAGTCGTAGAGGTAGCTGCCGATGCCGGGCAGCGAGAACACCGCCTCGACCAGCACCGCGGCGCTGATCATCCAGCCGAACTGCATGCCGAAGATGGTCAGCACGGCGCCGAGCGACGACCGGAACGCGTGCCGCCACACGATCCGGCGCCGCGGGACGCCCTTGGACGTCGCGAAGGTGATGTAGTCGGACTTGAGCGCGGTCATCATGTTCGAGCGGATGATCCGGGCGAGCGTCGTGATGAACGGCATGCTCAGCGCGATCGCGGGCAGCACCAGGTGCGCCAGCGAGTCGAGCAGGTTGCCCATGTCGCCGAAGAGAGCTGAGTCGATGACGTTGAAGCCCGTGACCCGCGGCGGCGCCATGCCGACGCCGTTGGTGCCCGAGATCGGGAACCAGCCCAGCCGCAGGCCGAGCGACCAGCGCAGCATGATCGCCAGCCAGAACATCGGGACGCCGCCGGAGAGGACGAGGATGATCCGGGCGGCGACGTCGGCCGCACGGCCCTCGTTGACCGCCGCGACGATGCCCAGCGGCGCCGCGACCAGGACGACGATCAGCATCGTCAGGACCACCAGCTGGATCGTCGTCGGCAGCACGGTGAGCAGGTCGTGCGACACCCGCTGGTGGGTGACGATCGACTGACCGAAGTCGCCGTGGAGCAGCCGGCCGAGGAAGCGCAGGTACTGCGCGAGGACCGGGTCGTCCAGGTTCAGCCGCTCCCGCATCGCCGCGACCTGGTCCTGGGTGGCGAGCCGCCCGGCCGCGACGCGGGCCACGTCGCCGGGGATCAGCTTCGACATGAAGAAGACGATCGTGGCGACGCCCCACAGCGAGAGCAGCGCCAGCCCGAGCCGGCGCAGGATGAACCGGCTCATCGCTCGTACGACATCTGTCGAGGGCACACCAGACGACGTCGGGCGACCCGACCGTCGTACGGCGTGGTGGTGCTCTGGTCCATCGGATGTCCTCCGCCTGCGGCTCGTCCGGCGTACGCGATGTGACGCCGGTCTCAACAAGCGACCATGCTGGTCGCCAGTGCGGGCGGTTGTCGTCAGGCGGGTATCTGAACTAGTTTCGACATATGTCGAAGCCTGGAACCGGGATGACGCCGCTGAGCGAGATCCAGCAGATCGTCAACGGGCTCTCCGACCGGTTGCAGCGCTCGGTCGCGGTCGACGACCAGCACCTCGAGCTGGTCTGCGCGAGCGCCCAGCACGGCCCGATCGACAAGTGGCGGGTCGACGCGATCATCACCCGCACGGTGCCGCAGGCCACCGTGCCGTGGCTCGACCAGCACGCCATCCAGACCTCCCGCAAGCCGGTCCGGCTGCCCTACAACGACGAGCTCGAGATGCTCGCGCGGGTCTGCTTCCCGATCCGCCGCGAGAACGCGCTGCTCGGCTACCTGTGGCTCTTCGACGAGCCGCCGGTCACCGACGAGGAGATGGCGACGACCGCCGACGCCGTCGACCGGCTGGTGCCCCTGTTCGGGTCCGACGACCAGGTGGTGCGCGGCCGGGTCGAGGACCTGCAGCGGCTGCTGTCGCGGGCGACCCAGGCGGCGACGTCCATCGAGGCCGTGCAGGAGGCGGTCGAGCTCGGCTATCTCGACGGCCGGGCCGGCTTCCACGTCCACGTGATGACGTTGCGCCAGCCCAAGCAGCGCAGCCGGATCACCGCCACCGACAGCAAGGGCCTGCAGTTCGAGCTCGCCCGCCGCCAGCTCGGCCTGGCCTTCCTCACCCACGTCGAGGGCAACGTGCTGGTCACCGTCACCAACCACGTCTCGGCCCGCGACAGCCGCGACTTCGAGGCCACCCTGCTGCGTGCGGCCGAGGCGGTCGGCCTCGAGCTGGCCTCCGGCGGCTCCGCGACGGCCGGCGCACCCACCGAGCTCGAGGACGCCCTCGGCCGGGCCCGCTTCGCGGCCGAGCTCGCCTCGCTGCGCAGCGGCAAGGCCACCACCCACGCCTGGGAGGACCTGGGCTCCTGGCGCCTGCTCTACGGCCGCCCGCTCTCGCCCCAGACGGTCGTCGAGATCAGCCCCGAGGCCGAGACCCTGCTCTCCCAGGGCACGCCCCAGCACTGGCAGACCGCGCTCGCCTACCTCGACGCCGGACGTCGGGTGCCGATCGCCTGCGAACAGCTGCTCATCCACCGGGCGACGCTCTACTACCGCCTCGACCGGGTGCGCGAGCTCATCGGCGCCGACGCCCTCGACGACGGCTGGCGGGCCAGCTCGCTGCACGTCGCCCTCAAGCTCCACGAGGCCCTCATCCAGGTCCGCTGACTCCCGGCCGGAGCTTTCGCGCGCGGTGCCGGAGAACGGGAGGACGGCGGCGCGACGTACCTCACCCTTCCTACGGTCGGGGCCTCCGCCCCCGCGACCCAGGAAGGACTGCCGTCATGACGACTGCGCCCGACATCCCCCGCAAGATCGAGTCCGACCCGATCGCCCAGCGCTTCGCCCGTGGCTGGCACTGCCTCGGCCTTTCCAAGGACTTCCGTGACGGCAAGCCGCACCAGATCAACGCCTTCGGCCAGAAGCTCGTCGTCTGGGAGGACGCCGAGGGCGACCTCAAGGTGCTCGACGCCTACTGCCGCCACATGGGCGGCGACCTGAGCCAGGGCACCATCAAGGACGGCAATATCGCCTGCCCGTTCCACGACTGGCGTTGGGGCGGCGACGGCCGCTGCAAGCAGATCCCGTACTCGCGCCGCGTCCCGCTGCGCGCCCGGACGTCGTCCTGGCCGACGCTCGACCAGGACGGCATGCTCTTCGTCTGGAACGACCCGGAGGGCAACCCGCCGATCCCCGAGCAGGCGATCCCGGTGATCCCCGGCGCGACCAGCGACGAGTGGACCGACTGGCACTGGTACAGCGTCAAGATCGACGGCTCCAACTGCCGCGAGATCGTCGACAACGTCGTGGACATGGCGCACTTCTTCTACGTGCACTTCTCGATGCCGACGTTCTTCAAGAACGTCTTCGAGGGCCACGTCGCCACCCAGTTCATGGACGGCACCGACCGCGCCGACATCGCGGTGCCCAGCGAGGACGGCGCCGAGCTGCTCGGCATGCGCTCGGTCGCGTCGTACTTCGGGCCGTCGTTCATGATCGACGACCTCACCTACGAGTACGACACCGGCGACTTCAAGTCGGTGCTCATCAACTGCCACTACCCGGTCGACACCGACTCGTTCGTGCTGCAGTACGGCATCATCGTGAAGAAGCCCGAGGGCGTCTCCGACGAGTACGCGCTCGCGTCGGCCGTCAACATGGGCGACTTCATCAAGGCCGGCTTCGAGCAGGACGTCGAGATCTGGAAGAACAAGGCCCGCATCGACAACCCCCTCCTCTGCGAGGAGGACGGCCCGGTCTACCAGCTGCGCCGGTGGTACCAGCAGTTCTACACCGACATCGCGGACGTCAAGGACGAGATGACCGAGCGCTTCGAGTTCGAGCTCGACATGACCCGCCCGGCCGAAGCGTGGGCGCAGGAGGTGGCCGACAACGTCGCCGCCCGCGACGCCGCCGAGGCCGCCTCCGCCGCGGCCGAGGCCGAGTCGGTCCGATGACCAGCCAGGTCGTCGTCCGCCCGGACGTCCGGCTCGAGAACGCCCCCATGTCGCCGGTCTCCTGCGACACGTGCGGCGCCCGGGTCGAGGCGCGCAAGAGCAGCTGGGAGCAGACGAGCATCCAGTGGCACGCCGCCGACACCGAGCGCTGCCTCGAGCGCCGCGCCGCCATGCCGCCACGCATCGCGGGCACGCCGTTCGGTGGCTGCGCGTCGCTGCGTACGGCGCTCAGCCGGGCGGTCGACCGCGGCGAGCTGCCGGTGCTGACCGAGGCGGACGCGGACTGACGCGGACTGACGCGGACTGACGCGGACTGACGCGCTGCAGCACGAAGAATCCCCCGGCCGGAGACGGCCGGGGGATTCTTGCGTTGCGGGGGGCAGGGATCGGCGCGGATCCGATGAACCTGGTTCACGCAATCCACGCCGATGCGCCGACCCGGCAGAAGTTTCCGCCGGGTCAGTGCATTTCGCGAGCCGGTTTGTGCCGGGTCGGCGTTCAGGCGTCGTAGCTGACCCGCACCCGATCACTCGCCGGCACCGCCTGACACCCCAACACGATCCCGTCGGCGAGGTCGTCGTCATCGAGCACCTGGTTGACCGCCATGCTCACCTCACCCTCGCGCACCACGCACGCACACGCGCTGCACGCGCCCTCCCGGCACGAGTACGGCGCGTCGAGCCCCGCCGCCAGCAGCACATCGAGCAGCGAGCGGCTGCGCGACCAGGGCAGGGTCCGGGTCTCCCCGTCGAGCTCCACCTCGAGCTCGGCCGCATCCGCGTCGTCGTCCTCGACGATCGCTGCGGGCGCGGCGAACGGGTCGCCGGTGAGCGACACGAACTCCTCGCGGTGCACCCGCTGAGCGGGCGCGCCGAGCAGGTCGACGAGCGCCTTCTCGGCGGCCGCCATGAACGGCACCGGGCCGCAGAGATAGGCCTCGCGGTCGGCGTACGGTGCGAGCCGAGCCGCGAGCGAGGCGACATCCGGCAGGCCCTGCAGCGACTCGAGCCAGTGGACGACGACGAGCCGCTCGGGGTGGGCGCGCTCGAGGTCCGCGAGGGCCTGGGCGAAGATCACCGAGGACTCGTCGCGGTTGGCGTACAGCAGCGTGATCCGGCCGGTGCCGGCCTCCAGCGCGGAGCGGAGGATCGACAGCACGGGCGTGACGCCGCTGCCCGCGGCGGCGAGCAGCAGGTCCTGATCGAGGTCGCCGGGCGTGAAGACGCCGGCGGGGCGCAGCGCGTCGACGACGTCCCCGGCCTGCAGGCTGTCGCACATCCACGCCGAGCCGCGGCCGCCGGCGACCTTCTTCACCGTCACCACAAGGCGGTCGGGGTCGGTGTGGGGCGAGCTGCTCAGCGAGTAGCAGCGCGCCAGGTCCGGCTCGCCGTCCGCGCCGGGCACGCGCAGCGTCAGGAACTGCCCGGCGCGGTAGCGGACCGGGGCGCCGTCGTCGGCCACGAAGACCACCGACCGGGCGTCGGAGGTCTCCGCGATCGTCTCGACGACGCGCAGCCGCAGCGGGGCGCTCATGGCGTGTCCGGGCGGGTGAGGAACTCGAGGACGACGCGCTCCCACGCTTCCTTCTGCTCGATCATGGCCCAGTGCCCGCAGTTCGGGAACACGTGCAGCTCGACGTCCGGGATCGACCGCATCGGCAGGATCGCCATGTCGACGGGGCTGACCCGGTCGTCGCGGCCCCACGTGATGAGGGTCTTGGCGCGCAGCTTGTGCAGCATCGCCCAGTACGGCGGCTCGTCCGAGCCGGCCATGATCGCGGCGGTCCGCGCGAACGCCTCGCGTCCGTACATCCCGCGCGCGCTGGCGAGTGTGTCGGGGTCGGTGGCCTGGACCCAGCGGTCCTCGATCATCTGCTCGGTGACGATGGAGCGGTCGTAGACCATCGAGTGCAGCCAGGCGACGAGCCGCTCGCGGGTCGGGTTGTCGGTGAAGTCCATCAGCAGGTTGATGCCCTCACCCGGCGCGGGCGAGAACAGGTTGCGGCCGAGACCGCCGACCGTGACCAGGCGCCGTACCCGCTCGGGCTGGGCCATCGCGAGGATGGCGCCGGAGATGCCGCCCATCGAGTTGCCGACCACGTCGACCTGGTCGAGCCCGAGACCCTCGATGAGGCGGGACGCGGCGGCCACGGAGGCCGGGAGCAGCGGCTGGTCGGTCGGGTCGCTGACGCCGAAGCCGGGCAGCTCGAGGACCAGGCAGCGGAAGTGCGGGGCGAACACCGGCAGGTTGCCGGCGAAGTTGCGCCAGCCGGTCACGCCCGGGCCGGAGCCGTGCAGCATCAGCAGCGGCGGGCCGTCGCCGACCTCGTGGTAGCGCAGCACGCCGGCGTCGGTCGGGAGCTCGCGCAGCGTCGTGGCGGGGTCGAGCGTCGTCATCGTGTCCGTCATGAGGCCCGACGCTAGGTCGCCGGAGGTCGCCTCGCCGCCGTCGTCCCGCTCTCCGGGAGAAGCGCCCGGAGGCCGTCCGGAGCCGCCGTACCGTCGCCGGGTTCGAGCAGCAACAGGAGGAGTCGACATGCCCGAGAGCACCCTCGCGGTCCACGAGCCGAGCCCGCAGGAGATGCGGCGCGCGATGAGCAGCTTCGCGAGCGGCGTGACCATCGTGACCGGGCAGGACGACGACGGCCCGACCGGCTTCGCCTGCCAGTCGTTCGCGTCGGTCTCGCTGACGCCGCCGCTCGTCCTGTTCTGCGCCGACCACCGCGGCCGCGCGTGGCCCCGGATCCGCATGTCCGGGCGGTTCACCGTCAACGTCCTCGCCGAGGACCAGACCGACCTCTGCGCGCGCTTCGGCTCGTCCACCGGCCTCAAGTTCGACGGCCTCGACTGGACCGCCTCCGCCCTCGGTACGCCGTCCCTCCCGGACGTGCTCTGCCGCGTCCACGCCGAGGTCCACGCCGTCCACACCGAGGGCGACCACGACGTCGTCATCGGCCGCGTCGTCGCCCTGGAGACGCCCCGCACCGGCGCCCCGCTGATCTTCTACAAGGGCCGCTTCGGCACCGAGGGGCACACCGTCTTCGCTCCGCCGAACCTCTTCGGGTGGGACGACGCCTGGTCCTGACCGTCGTACCGGACGTTTCGGTCGCATTCTCGGCCCTTTCGCGACCAGAACGTCCGGTACGACGAGACACTGAGGCCCCGACCAGCTGATGCTGATCGGGGCCTCGGCGTTGGTCAGTGGCTCACTGCTGCGGCGGCACGAACGCGGCGAGCGGCTCCGCGCCCGACCAGTCGTGACCCCAGTAGGAGTCGGCGGTGATCTCCTCGGCCGTGTAGTGCGACTCGTCGACCCGCATGCCCTCGTAGCCGTACTCGACGTCCCAGCCACCGGGCGCGCGCACGTAGAACGACACCATCTTGTCGTTGGTGTGCCGGCCCAGCGTCGACGAGATCGAGAAGCCGCGCTGGTTGACCTGGTCGAGCGCGCGACCGACGGCGTCGAGGCTGTCGACCTCCACCATGAAGTGGATCAGGCCGGGGGCCTCGCCGTGCGGGGCGCCGATGAGGGCGAGACTGTGGTGGCGCTCGTTGACGCCGAGGAAGCGCACCCGCGGCTGGTAGCCGTCGATCGGCGGGCCGGCCTTCATCGCGCCGCGCGGCAGGAAGCCGAGCACCTCGGTGTAGAAGGCGTAGGTCTCCTCGGGGACCGTCGACGGGATGACGACGTGGCCGAGGCCCTGCTGCCCGGTGACGAACTTCTGCGCGAAGCCGGTGCGGACCGGGCTGTGGTCGAGCTCGGGCGCGAAGAAGATCTCGGTGTCGATGCCGCCCGGGTCGGTGAAGGCGATGCCGTCCTCGACGCGACGGTCGGCCTTCTCCTCGTCGGTGAACGGCTTCACGGCGACTCCGGCGGCCTCGAGGTCGCGGCCGACCGCGGCGAGCGCGATGTGGTCACGGACCTCCCAGCCGATGCTCAGCACGCGGTCCGGGCCGCCCGGCAGGACGACGAGCCGCGCGGGGCGCTCGTCCATCCGCAGGTAGAGGCCGTCGGCGACCGGGCCGGCGACCTCCTGGAAGCCGAGGGTGTCGACGGCGAGCTCGCGCCAGCGCGGGATGTCCTGGCTCTGCATCCGCAGGTAGCCGAGGGACTTGATGTGACGGGTGTTGGTCATGCTTCTTGCCTTCCTGGGTCAGATCATCGAGTGCAGCGGGCCCGGCGGCGGGACGATGCCCATCTCGCCGAGCGCGGAGGCGTGCAGCACCGGGCCGGGCACGTTGATCGCGTGCGCCAGGCCCATGTGCCCGTCGCGCCAGAAGCGCTGCAGGGGGCTGTCCATGCGCAGGCCGTTGCCGCCCGAGCGGGCGACGATCTCGTCCATCGCCCGCACCGCGCGCCACGACGCGGCGACCTGGATCTGGCGGTTCTTCGAGCGCTCCTCGAACGTCAGCTCGTGGCCGGCCGCGGCCAGGTCGTAGCTGCGGTTGAGGCTGTCGAGCAGCGCCACCTTGGCGGCGTGGATCTCGGCCGCTGCGGCGCCGATGGCCGACAGCACGTACGGATCCTCGCGCACCGCGGTGCCGGTGACCTGCATGCGGTTGCGCTGGGCGGCGAGGTGGTGGGCGAGCGCGCCCTCGCAGATGCCCAGCACGGCGGAGGTGATGCCGCTGGGGAAGACCGTCGTGAACGGCATCAGGTACGACGGGTCGTCCAGGCCGGCCTCGCGCGCGGCGGTGCCGTCGATCACGCGGTCGTACGCCTTGACGCGGTAGTCGGGGATGAAGGCGCCGTCGACGATGACGTCCTTGGAGCCGGTGCCGCGCAGGCCCACGACGTCCCAGGAGTCCTCGACGATCGTGTAGTCGGCGCGCGGGAGGACCACGTGGTACATGCCGGCGGCGAAGTCGGGCTGACCGTCCGGGCCGGCCATGGTGGCGCCCAGGAAGATCCACTCGCAGTGGTCGGTGCCCGAGGAGAACTGCCAGCGGCCCGAGAAGGTGTAGCCGCCGTCGGCAGGGGTGAGCATGCCCATCGGGGCGTAGGGCGACGCGATCCACACGTCGGGGTTCGTACCCCAGACCTCCTCCTGGAGGCGGGCGTCCATCATCGCCATCTCCCACGGGTGGAGGCCGACGATGCCGGCGACCCAGCCGGTCGCGCCGTCCGCGGCGCCGACCTTCATGACCGCCTCGGCGAACTCCGCGGGCGTGGTCTGCAGGCCGCCGTACTTGGCCGGCTGGAGCATCCGCATGATGCCGGTCTCGCGCAGCAGGGCGACCGCGCGGTCGTCCAGCTTGCCGAGCTTCTCGTTGGACGCACCGGTCGCGCCGATCTGCTCGGCGCGCTCCTCGATGGCCTTCAGGACCTCGTTGCCCATCTCTCTCCTCCTTCGGACTGCTCGGGCAGTCGCCCGCACCGTCGCAAGAGCGGCGGCGTGCGGGCCGGCGTCCTCCCACCAGGCGGGAGCGGGCCGTCGTACGGCGTGCGGTGCTCCCGCTGTACGGCACGAGGGACCACCCAGTGACAATGTCGGCAGGAGACAGTGCTCGGGTGAGCGCGATCGTGAGCTGGGAAGGGAGGCCGTACGTGACCTCGTCGGACGCCGACCCTGCGCTCGAGGCCGCCGCGCTGGTCGTCCTGGACTGGTCGGCGCGGATGGGCGACTCGCGCGAGCACGCGCGGGTGTTCGAGGAGGTCGTCGGCGACGCGCTGCCGGCCGCCGAGGTGCGGATGCTGGAGTACCTCAACGGCCGCGAGCCGGTGCCGACCAGCGCCGCCGCGAGCGCGCTCGGCATCGACCTGTCCCAGGCCAGCCGGCAGGCGCGCCGGCTCGAGCAGGCCGGCTACGTCGCCCGGGTGCCCGATCCCGACGACGGACGCCGCACGCTGCTCCACATCGCGCCGGCGTCGCAGCCGATCATGGACCGCTGGCTGGTGAGCTGGGCCGAGCAGCACCTGGCCGTCGCGGCCGGCTGGAGCACCGCCGACCTCACCGAGATGACCGCCTGGCTCTGCCACATGCACCGCGGGCTGAACGAGCTGCTGCCGGGCCACCCCGAGTCCGCGGCGCCGCCGCGCTGGCGCAAGCTGGCCGACGACGGCTCGTTCACCGCCGAGCAGCTCGACTTCGGCGAGATGGCCACCCGGTTCTACGCCTGGGCCGCCCACGCCGGCTGGTTCGAGCACGTCATCGAGCGCGAGGCGCCGGCCCTCACCCCCCTGCTCTACGTCACGCTGCGCATCGTCGACCGGCACGGGCCACTCTCGGTCGCCGAGCTGGCCGAGCGGACCTGGGTCGACCACACCCAGGCCAGCAAGCGGGTCACCAAGCTGGTCGAGCTCGGGCTCGTCGACCGGGCCCCGGGCGCCTTCGACCGGCGCAGCAGCCTGGTGCGCTCCTCGCGACGCGGGTCGGCCCTCGTCGCCCGGATCGTCGCGAGCCAGCTGGCCGCTCTCCGCGACGCCATCGGCCCCCTCCCGGAGGCGGTCCGCACCCGGCGTACGGAGCTCATGGAGCGCTACGTCGGCGCCCTCCTCGACCACGATGCGGTCTTCAACTGGTGAGTAACCCGTGCAATCGGTCCATTAATTTTCGAGGGCTGCGGAAGCCGGTTTCAGGCGTAAATGAGCGTGATTCGGGCCCGTAACAACCCCGTAACGGTCGGTAGCATCAAAAATACGTGCCATCGATCCACTTGATTTCCAGCAGTGTGAGTCCGCACACTCTGGGGCATGAGCGTCGCCGCCGTCCTTCCCCTCCCGCAGACCACCTCAGGCCGTCGCACGCCGCTGGGCGTGGTCGGCCGGGTGACCCGGATCCTCGACGCCTTCAGCGAGGCCCCCGACCTGCTCATGCTCGAGGACGTGATGGCGCTGACCGGTCTCCCCCGGTCGACCGCCTTCCGGATCCTCGGCCAGCTCGTCGACGAGGGCTGGATCGAGCACCACACCCGCGGCTACCGGCTCGGCCCGGAGGCACCCACCCTGACCGGCCGCCCCGGCGAGCACCAGGACGTCCGCGTCGCCGCCGCCGAGAGCCTCAACGAGCTGCACGCCGCCACCGGCGCGGTCGCGCACCTCTCGGTCCTCGAGGGCGACCGGGTCCACTACCTCGACAAGATCGGCGGCTCCGCGGCCCGCTCGGTGCCCTCGCGCGTCGGCGCCCGGATCCTCGCCTCCGACACCGTGAGCGGCCGCGCGCTGCTCGCCTGTCAGCCCCCGGAGTACGTCGACCGGGTGCTCCGCAGCCGGCTCTCGCCCGGCGCGATCATCGACCTGCACCGCGACCTCGCCGGCGCCCGCCAGCGCCGCGGCATCGTGCACATCCCGGCCGCCGCCACGCCCAGCACCATCTCCTCGATCGCCGTACCGATCGCCGGCCCGGCCGGCGCCGTCGCCGCGCTGTCGCTGGCCACCCCCGGCGAGCTCTCGCCGGCGCGCGTGATCCCGCTGCTGCTCGGCCAGTCCCAGCGGGTCACGACCGCACTCTTCCCCGGACGCCGCACCCTGCGCCGTACCGGCTCCCGCTGAACGGGAGGGTTCGCGGATCCGCGTCCGGCGCGGATTAGCGTCCCGCGCAGCCCGCGGTCGCGGGACCACCAGCAAGCAGAGGAGTCGGCATGGACTGGGCCGAGGAGTACGACGTACTGGTCGCGGGATCGGGCGCCGGAGGCGTGATCGGCGCCTACACCGCCGCGCGGGAGGGACTCAGCGTCCTGCTGGTCGAGGCCAGCGACAAGTTCGGCGGCACGACGGCCTACTCCGGTGGCGGCGGCGCCTGGTTCCCCGCCAACCCGGTGCTCCAGCGCGCCGGCACCGACGACACCGTCGAGGACGCCCTCACCTACTACCGGGCCGTCGTCGGCGACCGGACGCCGTCGGAGCTGCAGGAGACCTACATCCGCGGCGGCGCGGGCCTGATCGAGTACCTCGAGCAGGACGACCACTTCTCGTTCGAGCCGTTCCCGTGGCCGGACTACTTCGGCAAGGCGCCCAAGGCCCGCAACGACGGCCAGCGGCACATCATCCCGACGCCGCTGCCGGTCGCCTCCGCACCCGAGCTGCGCGAGCTGGTCCGCGGGCCGCTCGACAACGACCGCTGGGGCACGCCCCAGCCCGACGACGTCTTCATCGGCGGCCGCGCGCTCGTCGCCCGCGCGCTGACCGCGCTCGCGCCGTACGAGAAGGCGGCGACGGTGCTCGACACCGCGCTCGTCGAGCTGGTCCTCGAGGACGGCGTCGTGGTCGGCGCGATCGTCGAGCACGACGGCGTACGCCGGGCGATCCGGGCCCGCCGCGGCGTGCTGATGGCCGCCGGCGGCTTCGAGGCCAACGACGAGCTCCGCCAGAAGTACGGCGTCCCCGGCGTCGCCCGCGACACGATGGGCCCGCCCACCAACGTCGGCCACGCCCACCAGGCCGGCATCGCCGTCGGTGGCGACACCGACCTGATGGGCGAGGCGTGGTGGTCGCCCGGCCTGACCCACCCCGACGGCCGCTCGGCCTTCGCGCTGTGGTTCACCGGCGGCATCTTCGTCGACCAGGACGGCGAGCGCTTCGTCAACGAGTCGGCGCCCTACGACCGCCTGGGGCGCGACGTGATCGCGCGGCTCGACGCCGGCGAGATGACGCTGCCGTTCTGGATGGTCTACGACGACAAGGAGGGCGCCGTCCCGCCGGTGAAGGCGTCGAACGTGACCATGGCCGCCACCGAGGAGTACGTCGCCGCCGGGCTCTGGCACACCGCCGACACCCTCGAGGAGCTCGCCGCCAAGATCGGCGTACCGGCCGAGCGCCTGGTCGCGACGGTCGCCCGCTTCAACGAGCAGGCGGCGAACGGCGTCGACACCGACTTCGACCGCGGCGGCGAGGCCTACGACCGCTTCTTCTTCGGCGGTGGGTCGCCGCTGGTGAGCATCGAGCAGGGCCCCTTCCATGCGGCCGCCTTCGGCATCTCCGACCTCGGCACCAAGGGCGGTCTGCGGACCGACACCGCGGCCCGGGTCCTCGACTCCGACGACCGCCCGATCGCCGGGCTCTACGCGGCCGGCAACACCATGGCCGCCCCGAGCGGCACGGTCTACCCGGGCGGCGGCAACCCGATCGGCACCAGCATGCTGTTCAGCCACCTCGCCGTACGGGACATGCTCGCCCGCTGACGGCTCCCTGCGGATCCGCCGCGGCTCAGGCGCCGGCGGAGCGGTCGACGCGTCCCGCCGTCCGCTCGCGCAGCACCACCGAGGCGCGGTGGATCCGCACCAGCGTCGTGGCCGACGGCATCGCGGCGCCGGTCACATAGCTCGACAGCCGGGACGGCGACGTCCCGATGTGGGCGGCGAGCTCGCGCTGCGAGACGCCGCTGCGGGCGACACAGTCCTTGACCGCCTTCGCGACGACGGCCCGCTCCTGGGCGGTCCGTCGCTCGCGGCAGCGCCGGACGGCGTCCTCGACCAGGTGCTGCACCTGGGAGCGCCGGCTGCGACGGGCGAGTCGGACCACCTCGGCGGCGTACGGGCCCCAGGGGCTGGCGGCGACCAGGCCCAGGTGCGCGCGCCAGTCGTCGAAGGAGCCGTGGCTGACCACGGCGAGCAGCTCGGCGACCGAGCGCACGCCGGTCACGGGCGGGGCGCTCTCGACGTCGTCGAGGACCAGCGCCCATCCCGCGTCGGCGCCTGGCTTCGCGAGCCCGGGGTCGGCCCACCGCCGGCACGCGGCGGCCATGAGCTCGCCCGCGCCGTCCTCACCGGCGAGCAGGACGGCGGCCCGGCGCTGCAGCCGGACCAGCTGCCCCTCGCCGAGGGCCGTGGCGAGGCGCGCGGTCACCGCGTGGTCGCCGGCGTCGTCGAGGAGGACGACGGCCGCGAGGTTGGCCAGGACAGCGCAGAGCCGGGCCGAGCGCCGGTCGCCCCGCCGCTCGTCGAGCAGCGCGACCAGCCGGTGCCAGGCGGCACGGTCGGCCGGTGCCACCCAGTCCGCGCGCGCCAGGACGGCCCCGACGACGTCGTGGTTCGACGTCAGCGGGATCGGCTGCGAGCGGATCGGCTGCGAGCGGATCGGCTGCGAGCGGATCGGCTGCGAGCGGCGGGACGGTGGGGTCATCTCTCACAGGATGGGTGATGCGGCCGACCGTCACACGGCGATGTCCAACTTTTACCTTCCCCCCGGGTGCGCCGACCCGTCACAAACTGCCCCCCAAATCACGCCGACCCGGCAGAAAGT
>NZ_BAABAC010000022.1:0-3042 GCF_039537225.1 Nocardioides ginsengisoli | reverse complement strand
ATTTCCGAGCAAGTTTCTGACGGGTCGCGTCAGATGGAGCGGGAGGTCCGTTGCAGGCTGGCGGCGATCTGGCTGATCCGGACCAGCATCGTCGCCGACGGGACGACCGTTCCGGAGGCGTACGTCGAGAGCCGCGACTGCGAGGTGCCGATCAGTCGGGCGAACTCGCGCTGCGACACCCCGGACTCGGCGATCGCGCGCCGGATGTGCCGGACCACCGCCGTCCGCTCCCGCTCGGCCGCGGTGCGCTGGGCGTGGTCGACGACCGCGGTCAGGCCGGCGACCGCGAAGGCGTCGCGCTCGGGGTCGAGCAGGCCGAGCCAGGTGGCACCGGGTCCGGCCCAGGGGTCGGCCACGACCAGCGCGGCGTGCTGGCGCCAGCGCGGGAGGTGGCCGGCCGACAGCCCGGCGAGGATGTCGGCACGAGTCAGCCGCTCCGGCAGCACCCGAGCGCGCTCGGTCCGGAGCGTGACGAGCCGGACCGCCAGCTCGCCGTACAGCTCACGGTCGGCGGGGGTGCCCACGGCCCGCTCGCTCCAGGCCGCGCGCGCCAGCCGTACGACGAGCGCGGAGGTCCGGGGCCGCCGCGACCTGGGGTCGATCGGCGCCAGCACCTCCTCCTGCAGGGCGACCAGCTTGGCCGGCCCGATCGTGGCCGCGAGCCGCGTCAGGGCGACCAGGTCGGCGGTCTGGTCGAGGTAGACGAGCGCGAGCGCGTTGGCGAGGACGGAGCGCCGCAGCTCGGCGCGCGGCCCCTCGGCCGACCGGATGGCGGCCTGCCCCCGACGCCACAGATGGCGCAGCGGCAGACTGCCCGCCTGGCGCTCCTCGAACTGCGCGACGATGCTCCCCATCGGTCCCTCCCGTGACCTGACTCACAGCTCGCGAGCCGGTGATATCTCATCGGAGAACCGCGGTCGCGATTCGGGTGGTCCACGCCTCGGGCCCTGGGTAGCGTCGCAGACGTGCCGTTGGGAGCGGCGGCACCGGCTCGGGAATCACAACGACGGGGCTCTGCAGCGTTCATCGGCAGCGAGCCCTCCGACCCGAGAGGAATGCACGTGGATTGCCATCGCCGAGGTGCGCAGCACCGTCGCGACGAGGGAGGGACGGCGAGCGAGACCGCCTACGACAAGGCGACCCGCGCTCTTCAGCTGGCGCTCGAGCGCGCCAACCAGGCCGCGGCCCGCATCATGCAGGGCTGGGCGGCCGGCGTCATCCCGGACGAGCGGGACATCGCGCACTACCGCCGGCTGAGCGCCGCGCTGAGGTACGCCGAGGCGGTGTGGCAGGTCGAGGCCGACCTCCTCGTCGCCGCGGGCGAGCGGGAGCTGCGGCGCCGCAGCGCCGTCCCGTCCGCCCCCGCGCGACTCGGCGCCCCGTAGACAGCTCGCGTGCGTCCCCCTCCCTCCCTCGGGACGCATGCGAGCAACTCCGGGAGCGGCGGCGGTGCCTGGGGGGAACCGCTGCCGCACCCGTCGAGAGCCCGCCCCGGCGCCGGGCTAGAAGTGGCGATCGAGCCAGTCCAGCAGGAGGGCGTTGGTGGTGGCGGGATCCTCCTGCTGCGTCCAGTGGCCGGTGTCGACAATCCGCCGCCGACCCGGGCCTGCCCGGGTCGACGCACTTCCACGGCGGCGGCATGGTCATCGGCAGCACCGACGACTTCGACATCCTGGCCCGCCTCCTCGCCGAAGCGTCGGGGGCCGTCGTCGTCAGCGTCGACTACCGCCTCGCCCCCGAGCACCCCTACCCGACCGCCACCGACGAGGCCTACTTCGCCACCCAGTGGCTCGCCGCCTCGGCCGCGGAGCTCGGCATCGACCCCGAACGGATCGCCGTCGCCGGCGACAGCGCCGGCGCCACCCTCGCCGCCGGCGTCGCCCTCCAGACCCGCGACGAGGACGGCGTACCGCTGGCCTTCCAGCTGCACATCTACGCCGGCATCGACCGCGACGACACCCGCCCCTCGGTCCTCGAGTTCGCCGACGGCCCGATCATCACCGCCGGCGACTTCGCCTGGGCCAAGAACCACTACCTCGGCGACGCCATCGTGGTCACCGCCTCCCACGACCCGAGCCGCGACGGCGCGGAGGAGTACGGCCTTCGGCTGCGGGACGCGGGCGTGCAGGTGGCACTGCTGCGGTATCCGGGCGTGGCGCACGGCTTCTTGATGCACGCCGACCACCACGCGCGGGCGCGGCTGGCGCTGGCGGAGATCGGTGGGCTGATGCGGGCCAGGCTGGCCCACTGAGGCAGCCGACCCGGCAGAAGATTTCTGCCGGGTCGGCTCATTTCGCGGGGCAGTTTGCGCCGGGTCGGCGCATTTCGCGAGCCAGTTCGTGCCGGGTCGGCGGCGGACCAGTGCCGGTCAGTCGACGCGCAGCACCGAGCACCACACATCGGTCAGCGTCTCGACCGCGCCAGCCCGCTCGGTCTCCCACCCCCGCACGAGCCAGGTGTTCATGAACGTCGCCAGCCCGGCGATCAGCACCAGCGCCCGCCGCGGCACGTCGTCAGCGGAGAACCGCGACCAGAGCTCGTCGCGCGCGGTCAGCGCGGCGATGAACCGCCGGTGGTAGTCGACGTAGAAGTCGTCGAACCGCACCAGCCACGACACCTGCACCTGCAGCCGCACGCGGCTGGCCTCCCACGCCTCGAGCACCCGCTCGATCCAGCCCCCGATCGAGGAGCACGTCCACTCCTCGAGCTCGCCGAAGGCGGCGTACAGCGCCTCCGCCTCGTTCCACAGCTCGATCACGATCTCGCGGACGATGAGGTCCTTGCTCGGGAAGTACGAGTAGACGGTCGCCCGGCTCGCACCCGCGGCCTTGGCGATGTCCTCGATCGTCGTCTCGCGGAAGCCGCGCTCGCCGATGAGCTCGGCGGCGACGTCCAGCAGCGCCTCGCGCGTGCGCAGCTTCTGCTGCTCGCGCAGCGACAGCCGCGGCTCCTTGTGTCTGGATTCCATACTCGCAGGCTAGGTGTTCTGTCCACGCAGGTTGGGCACGAGGTCGGCTGGTGACTTGCCGCCGAGTGCGGTGT
>NZ_BAABAC010000021.1:0-39628 GCF_039537225.1 Nocardioides ginsengisoli | reverse complement strand
CGAGCAACGTTGGCGGTGGTCCGGTGGGGACCAGGGGTGCATCAGCAGGTCAGTTGTTCCTGCCGACGTGAGGAAGGTAATCCAGTGAGCACCGTGTCCACCCACGTCCTCGACACCGCGACCGGCCGCCCGGCGGCGGGCATCGCCGTCCGGCTGGAGACCCGCTCGGGCGCGCTGCTCGGCGACGGCGTCACCGACGCCGACGGGCGGATCGCGGCCCTCGCCCCCGAGCGGCTGGGCGCGGGCGACTACGTGCTGCGCTTCGCCACCGCGGCCTACGTCTCCGGCTTCTACCCGGAGGTCGTCATCGTCTTCACCGTCGCCGACGACGGCCACCACCACGTGCCGCTGCTGCTCAGTCCCTACGGCTACTCGACCTACCGTGGCAGCTGAGCTCGACCTCGTCGTCCGGGCCCGGCGCGCGATCGTGGACGGCGTCGAGCGGGAGGTCGCCGTGGGCGTCGCGGGCGGCCGGATCGCCGTCCTGGCGACATCGGCGGAGCCGCTCGCGGCCGCGCGGACCGTCGTACTCGACGACGACGAGGTGCTGCTGCCCGGCCTGGTCGACACCCACGTCCACGTCAACGAGCCCGGCCGCACCGAGTGGGAGGGCTTCGCCAGCGCCACCCGCGCCGCGGCGGCGGGCGGCGTCACGACCATCATCGACATGCCGCTCAACTCGATCCCGCCGACGACGACGGTCGAGCACCTGCGGGTCAAGCAGGACACCGCCCGCGGGCAGGTCCTCGTCGACGTCGGCTTCTGGGGCGGCGCCGTGCCGGGCAACCTGCCCGACCTCGCCGCCCTGCACCAGGCCGGGGTGTTCGGCTTCAAGTGCTTCCTGCTCGACTCCGGTGTCGCGGAGTTCGGCCACCTCGACCCGGACGCCTTCGCCGCCGCGATGCGCGAGACCGCCCGGCTCGGGGCGCTGATGATCGTGCACGCCGAGGACGGCGGCCTGATCGACGACACCGCCCTCGACGGCCGCCACTACGCGGGCTTCCTGGCCTCCCGGCCGCAGGCGGCGGAGCAGGCCGCGATCGCGCTGGTCGTCGACCAGGCGCGGGCCAGCGGCGGGCGCGCGCACGTCGTCCACCTGAGCGGCGCGGACGCCGTACCGCTGCTGCGGGCGGCGCGCGCCGACGGCGTCGACGTCAGCGTCGAGACCTGCCCCCACTATCTGACCTTCGACGCCGAGCACATCGACGACGGGGCGACCGAGCTCAAGTGCTGTCCGCCGATCCGCGAGGCGGCCAACCGGGAGGCGCTCTGGGCGGCGCTGGCCGGGGGAGACGTCGACTTCGTCGTCTCCGACCACTCGCCGTGCACGAGCGAGCTCAAGCAACGCGGCGGCGGCGACTTCGGCGTCGCCTGGGGCGGTATCGCCTCGGTGCAGCTCGGCCTGCCGGCGGTGTGGACGGCGGCCCGCGCCCGCGGACGGACGCTCGCCGACGTCGTCCGCTGGATGGCGTCGGCGCCGGCTGACCGCGTCGGCCTCGCCCACAAGGGGCGGATCGCGGTGGGCGCCGACGCCGACCTGGTGCGCTTCGCCCCCGACGAGGGGCTCACCGTCGAGGTCGGTCGCCTGCACCACCGCAACCCGCTCTGCGCCTACGCCGGACGCCGCCTCGCCGGCGTCGTGCGCGAGACCTGGCTCCGCGGCGCGACCGTCGACGACACCCCGCGTGGACGACTGCTCGAGAGAGGAACGCGATGAGCTATTACGTCCCCCGAGGCGGCCTGCCGCCCCAGACCGCGCTCACCACCGACCGCGCGCGGTTCACCGAGGCCTATGCCGTGATCCCCGCCCGTACGCTCAGCGACATCACCGCCTCCTTCCTGCCCGGCTGGGACCGCACCCGCCTCTGGGTGCTCGCCCGCCCGCTGTCCGGCTTCGCCGAGACCTTCAGCCAGTACGTCGTCGAGGTCGCCCCGGGTGGCGGCTCCGACGAGCCCGAGCCGGACCCCGACGCCGAGGCGGTGCTCTTCGTCGTCGACGGCGCGCTCACCCTCACCCTCGACGACGACGAGCACCGCCTCGAGCCCGGCTCCTACGTCTTCCTCCCGCCCGGAGCGACCTGGACGCTCCACAACCGCTCGATCGCGACCGCGGCCTTCCACTGGATCCGCAAGGCCTACGAGTGGGCGCCCGGTCTCGACGCGCCGCCGGCCTTCGTCACGCGCGACCAGGACGTCGTACCGATCGCGATGCCGGACACGGCCGGCACCTGGTCGACCACGCGCTTCGTCGACATCGCCGACCTGCGCCACGACATGCACGTCAACATCGTGACCTTCGAGCCCGGCGGCTCGATCCCGTTCCCCGAGACGCACGTGATGGAGCACGGGCTCTACGTGCTCGAGGGCAAGGGCGTCTACCTCCTCAACCAGGACTGGGTCGAGGTCGAGGCAGGTGACTTCATGTGGCTGCGCGCGTTCTGCCCGCAGGCCTGCTACGCGGGTGGGCCGGGTCGGTTCCGGTACCTGCTGTACAAGGACGTCAACCGGCACGCGCGGCTGGGGCAGAGCCGGCTCGGCTAGGAGGGCTGCCAGGAGGACGACGCCACCGCCGGGGGCGCGCGTCGCTCGGGGAGGGTCAACAACGAATCCCGGCCAACCCTGTGGGATCTGCACTGGAGCGAGGCGGCCGCGAGGTGGAAGGGTCGGAGCGTGCCCACTGTCTCGCGAATCGCCATCGTCAACCGCGGCGAGGCCGCGATGCGTCTGATCCACGCCGTGCGGGATATCAACGCGCGGTACACGTCCGAGAGCGAGCAGATCCGCACCATCGCGCTCCACACGGACGTCGACGCCGGCTCGGCGTTCGTGCGGGAGGCCGACGAGGCCTACCTGCTCGGCGCGGCGGCCGACCGGCCCTACCTCGACCTCGCCGTCCTCGAGCGGGCGCTGACCGAGAGCGGGGCGGACGCGGCCTGGGTCGGGTGGGGCTTCGTGGCCGAGGACCCGGCGTTCGCCGAGCTGTGCGCGCGGCTGGGGGTGACCTTCATCGGTCCCAGCGCCGAGGCGATGCGCCGGCTGGGCGACAAGATCGGCTCGAAGCTGATCGCCGAGGAGGTCGGCGTACCGGTGGCGCCGTGGAGCCGCGGTGGCGTCGACAGCCTGGAGGATGCGCTCGCCAGCGCCGAGCAGATCGGCTACCCGCTCATGCTCAAGGCCACCGCCGGCGGCGGCGGGCGCGGCATCCGGAAGGTCACCTCGGCCGAGGAGCTCGCCGACGCCTACCAGCGCACGCGGGACGAGGCGGAGCGCGCGTTCGGCAGTGGCATCGTGTTCCTGGAGAAGCTGGTCACCGACGCCCGCCACGTCGAGGTCCAGGTCATCGCCGACGGCCAGGGCACCGCGTGGGCGATCGGCGTCCGCGACTGCTCCGTGCAGCGCCGCAACCAGAAGGTCATCGAGGAGTCGGCGTCGCCGCTGCTCGACGACGCCCAGACCGCCGACCTCAAGGGCTCGGCGGAGCGGCTCGCCAATGCCGTCGGCTACGCCGGCGCCGGCACCGTCGAGTTCCTCTACCACCCGGGCGAGCGCACCTTCGCGTTCCTCGAGGTCAACACCCGGCTCCAGGTCGAGCACCCGATCACCGAGGAGGTGACCGGCACCGACCTGGTCGCCCTCCAGATCCAGGTGGCGCGCGGCGTCCCGCTCACCGGCGAGCGGCCGGCCGAGCGCGGCCACGCCGTCGAGGCCCGGCTCAACGCCGAGGACCCCGACCGCGACTTCGCGCCCGCCCCGGGCCGGATCAGCCGGCTCGAGCTGCCCGCCGGCCCTGGGATCCGGGTCGACACCGGCGTCGCCGAGGGCGACGTGATCCCGGCCGACTTCGACTCGATGATCGCCAAGGTCATCGCGTGGGGCGCCGACCGCGAGCAGGCACTCGCCCGGCTGCGGCGCGCGATGGGCGAGACCACCGTCGTCATCGATGGCGGCGCGACCAACAAGAGCTTCATCCTCGACCTCCTCGACCAGCCGGAAGTCGTAGGTCTTCCGCTTCCGGGGGGGCCACGCGGGGCGGAGCCCCCCGTGCGTTGGGCCGACACCGGGTGGATCGACCGGGTCCGTGGCGAGGGCCGGCTGCAGTCGGCCCGGCACTCGGGCGTCGCGCTCGTCGCGGCCGCCATCGAGGCGTACGACGAGGAGGAGCGCGCCGAGATCGCCCGCTTCCTCCAGTCCGCGCAGGGCGGTCGCCCGCAGGTCCAGCACGACCCGTCCCGCACGATCGAGCTCAAGCTGCGCGGGGTGACCTACGCCCTCACGGTCCGGCAGACCGGCCGCGCCCAGTACGACGTGACCGTCGCCGGCGGCGGCGCCGAGCGCACCGTGTCCGCCGTCCTCGACCGGATCGACGACGTCCACGGGCGGCTCACCGTCGACGGCCACCGCTACCGGCTGGTGACCGCCAACCACGGGACCGTCCACCTGGTCGAGGTCGACGACGTCATGCACCGGGTCAGCCGCGACGAGGGCGGCATGGTCCGCTCGCCCGCGCCGGCCCTCGTCGTCGCCACCCCGGTCGCCGTCGGCGACGAGGTCGCCGCGGGGCAGCCGGTCCTGGTGCTCGAGTCGATGAAGATGGAGACGGTGCTCCACGCGCCGTTCGCCGGCCGCATCAAGGACCTGCTGGTCCGCGTCGGCGGCCAGGTCGAGACCGGTGCACCGCTGGTGCGCCTCGACCCGACCGGCGACGCCGACGAGGACGCTGCCGGTGACGCCGGCGGCGCGTCCGTCGATCTCGACCTGCCGACGTCGCGTCGTGCGAGCGTCGCCACCGACAGCCTCGGCGCGCTCGCCGGCCAGCTGCTGGGCTACGACGTCGCGCCCGACCAGCGCGGCAGCCTGCTCGCCGGCCACCTGGCCATCCGCGAGCCGGGCGCGCTGCGCGCCGAGATGGACCTGCTCGCACTGTTCGCCGACTTCGCCGAGCTGAGCCGCAACCGGCCCGCCGGCGACGAGCGGCACACCGAGCTCCGCGTGCACAGCTCGCGGGAGTACTTCCACACCTACCTGCGCAGCCTCGACCCCGACCGCGGCGCGCTCCCGGACCACTTCCGGGACAAGCTGCTCCGGGTGCTCGCGCACTACGGCATCACCGACCTCGAGCGCACGCCCGAGCTCGAGCAGGCGGTGTTCCGGATCTTCCTCGCCCAGCAGCACCCCTCCGACGTCGACATCGCGGTGGGCGTGCTGCAGCGCTGGCTGAGCGCGCCGCCGCCCCCGGCCGACGAGCGGGCCGACGCCCGAGCCCTGCTCGAGCGCCTGGTGCGGGCCACGCAGCTCCGGTTCGCGGTGGTCGGCGACCTGGCCCGGTCGGTCCGGTTCGCCTGGTTCGACCAGCCGCTGGTCGACGACGAGCGCCGTGCGGTGCTCGGCGGTGTGGCCGCCGAGGTCGCTGCCCTCGCCGATGACGCCGCCCCCGACCGGGACGCCCGGATCGCCGCTCTCACGGCGATCCCCGAGCAGCTCGTCGGCTTCCTGCGCGACCGTCTCGCCGACGGCCTGCCCGAGCGGGAGCCGCTGCTGGAGGTGCTGATCCGGCGCCACTACCTCGAGTACGACCTGCACGACCTGACCGTCACCTCCGCCGGCGAGCACGGCGGCCGCCCGGTCGTCCACGCCGAGTACGCCACCGACGACAAGGGCGCCACCCGGGTCGTCTCCACGATCGGCGACGTGGCCGAGCTGGCCGACCCGGCCGGCGCCCTCGGCGCGGCGATCACCTCCGCGCTCACGGCCGACCACGACGACGTCATCGAGATCTACCTGCGCTGGCCCGACGCGCCCGCCGACCCCGACCGGGCCTCGGCCGAGGTCGCCAAGATGCTCGCGAGCCAGGACTTCGCCGCCCGCGCCCGCCGGGTCTCGGTCGCGGTCTGCCCGACCGCGCCGCAGCCGGTCGACTACTTCACCTTCCGCCCCGACGGCGGCACGCTCGTCGAGGACACCCTGATCCGCGGCATGCACCCGATGGTCGGCCGCCGGCTCAACCTGTGGCGGCTGCGGGAGTTCGACGTGACCCGGCTCGCCGCGCCCGACGACGTCCTGCTCTACGAGTGCGTCGCCCGCACCAACCCGGCCGACCGGCGCCTCGTCGCGGCCGCGCAGGTGCGCCAGCTCGCCGTCGTACGGGATGAGGAGGGGCGGGTGATCGCGCTCCCGCACGCCGAGCGCGCGGTCGAGAACTGCCTCGAGGCGATCCGCCGGGTCCGGACGGCGCGCGGCCGCGAGGGCGCCCAGCTCGACGTCAACCACGTGTGGGTGACGGTGTGGCCGGTGGTCGAGGCCGACCTCGACCAGCTGACCGCGCTGCAGGGCAAGATCACGCCGCTCAGCGAGGGCGCGGGCATCGAGGAGGTGCTCGCCGAGGGCCGGGTGGCCGGCCCCGACGGAACCACGACCCCGCTGGCGATCCGCTTCCACGCCAAGCCGGGTGCCGGCGTGGTGGCCGACATCGTCCCGCCGCCGACCGAGCCGCTGGCTCCGCTCGACGAGTACGCCGGCAAGGTGCTGCGCGCCCGCCGTCGTGGCCTGGTCTACCCCTATGAGCTGCAGCCGGTGCTCGCCGCCGGCGGCAGCGTGGTCGAGTACGACCTCGACGCGTCCGGCGTCCTGGTTCCCGTCGACCGGGCGCCCGGCCACAACACGGCCGGCATCATCGTCGCCGTCGTCTCCACCCCGACGCCGCTGTATCCCGAGGGCATCACCCGCGTGGTGCTCTGCGGTGACCCCCTGATGTCCCTCGGTGCGCTCGCGGAGCCCGAGTGCGCCCGCGTCATCGCGGCCATCGACCTGGCCGAGCAGATGGGCGTCCCGGTCGAGTGGTTCGCCGTGTCTGCCGGTGCGCGGATCTCGATGGAGAGCGGCACCGAGAACATGGACTGGGTGGCGGCGGCGCTGCGCCGGATCGTGCACTTCACCCAGGCCGGCGGCGAGATCAATATCGTCGTCGCGGGCATCAACGTGGGCGCTCAGCCGTACTGGAACGCCGAGGCCACGATGCTGATGCACACCAAGGGCATCCTCGTGATGACGCCGGACAGCGCGATGGTGCTCACCGGCAAGCAGTCCCTCGACTTCTCGGGCGGCGTGTCGGCCGAGGACAACCACGGCATCGGCGGCTACGACCGGGTGATGGGCCCGAACGGGCAGGCGCAGTACTGGGTGCCCGACCTGGCCGGGGCCTTCGGCGTGCTGATGTCGCACTACGACCACACCTACGTGGCCCCGGGGGAGACCGGGCCGCGGCGCGCGGCGTCGAGCGATCCCGTCGACCGTGACGTGACGTCGTACCCGCACCCGGGGACGGACTTCGCGACCGTCGGCGAGATCTTCTCGCCCCAGCACAACCCCGACCGCAAGCGGCCCTTCGACATTCGCACCGTGATGCGGGCGCTGGCCGACGCCGACCACGAGATGCTCGAGCGCTGGGCCGGCATGGCCGACGCCGACACCGCGGTGGTCGTCGACACCCGGATCGGCGGCTACCCGGTGAGCCTGGTCGGCATCGAGTCGAAGCCGGTGCCGCGCGCCGGCTTCCCTCCCACCGACGGGCCGGACACCTACACCGCGGGCACCCTGTTCCCGCGGTCGTCGAAGAAGGTGGCGCGCGCGATCAACGCCGCCTCCGGCAACCGGCCGCTCGTCGTCCTGGCGAACCTGTCGGGGTTCGACGGCTCGCCCGAGTCGATGCGCAACCTCCAGCTGGAGTACGGCGCCGAGATCGGCCGCGCGATCGTCAACTTCAGCGGCCCGATCGTGTTCTGCGTGATCTCCCGCTATCACGGCGGCGCCTTCGTGGTGTTCTCGAAGCAGCTGAACCCGTCGATGACCGTCCTCGCGATCGAGGGCTCCTACGCCTCGGTGCTCGGTGGCGCCCCTGCGGCGGCCGTCGTGTTCGCGGCCGAGGTCGCCAAGCGGGCCGCGGCCGACCCGAAGGTCGCCGAGCTCCAGCAGCGGATCGACCACGCCGAGGACGGCGAGCGCGGTGCGCTCGTCGTCGAGCTCGCCGAGCTCCGTGCGCAGCTCCGGGCCGACAAGATCGCCGAGGTCGCCGCCGAGTTCGACGGCGTCCACGACATCCACCGCGCCGTCGAGGTCGGCTCGGTCGACGAGGTGATCGCGGCGAGCGACCTGCGGCCGAAGATCCTCGAGGCCATCGAGCGGGGTCTCGGCAGCGCGGGGTAGGCGACGTGACGGTTGGCCGAAGTACGTAGTCATCTACGTAATTCGGCCGTGGTGCCGGGGCCTGCGAAGCCCTTCACTGGTCTCATCGAGAGAGCTCGGGGCGACCAGGAAGGGCGGCACCGGCATGACCATGGAAACGATCACCACGATCCTTGCTCAGAACGAGCGCTACCTCCGCGACGCCTTCGGCTCGCCGCTGCGGGACGGCGCCTGCGTGGTCGACCCGGATCGCAAGGTCGGGTACGTGCGACTCGAGTTCGGCAGCCGGCGCGGCCCGGACTCGGCGTACTGGGACGGTTGGTTCAGTGTCACCCCGACCCGCACCGGCCACCCGCTGAGCGGCAAGGTCCTCAACGGCAGCATGGTCCAGCTCATCGGAGCGCGGCCATGACCTGGCACACGGCGACCGTGGACCGGCGCGACCTCGACCGGCTCCTGGCGCGGATCCGCGGCGCGGGCGGTGTCGTGGCCTGCTGCCGCCCCGATTGCGACCGGATCTGCGTCACGTGGACCACGGGTGCGGGCGATGTCGCGTGAGTCGGTCCGGTTCGTCGCCCTCGGCGACTCGGCGTCCTGCGGCGTAGGCGACCCAACCCCCGACGGCTGGCGCGGATGGGCGCAGATCCTCGCCGAGGCGATGGCGGTCGACCATGATGTCGCCTTCCGCAAGCTGGCGATCCCCGGCGCCTGTGCCTCCGACGTACGCCGTGAGCAGCTTGCCCCCGCCCTCGACCATCGCCCGCTGATGGCGTCGCTGGTCGTCGGCCTCAACGACGCCCTGCGCTCGAGCTGGGAACCCGCCCGGCTGCGCGACGACCTGCTGCACTGTGCAGGGGAGCTGGCCGCAGAGGGCACGATCCTGATGACGGTGCGCTTCCACGACCACACCCGCGTCCTCGGCCTTCCGGGGCCGCTCGCCCGGCCGCTGCGGCGACGACTCGACGTCCTCAACGAGATCTACGACGAGGTCCACGAGAGGTACGGCGTGATCCGGCTCGACCTCGCCGAGCACCCGGACATCTACGACCGCGACATGTGGGCCGTCGATCGGATCCACCCCTCGGAGAAGGGGCACCGCTGGCTCGCCTTCCAGGCGGCCTTGCTGCTGCGGGCGGAGGGCCTCGACTTCGCGCCGCCGTCCCTCGTCTGCACCTCCGATCGCATGCGGCCGCGTGAGCTCGCGCGCATCCTCCTCCTCGACATGGCCCCGTGGCTGGGGCGGCGAGCGGGCGAGTTCGGACCGTGGGCCGCCCGCGAGGCCGTACGCCGGGGGAGGGGCCGGCTGCTGGCTGCCTGACCGGCGAGGTGGAGGTTCCGGCCGGGCTATGCGTCGTGCCACTGATGAAACGAGGTTCAAGGTTGAACGATTGTCGACGGACTTTCGCGAAACTGCAGGTCAGAGTGCATTGCGAAGTTCGCGATGCATCGGCGAAGACGCCGTTGGACACCGTTTCCGGGGCTTCGTGCATCACTTTCGTGTATCACTCGTCGGCCTGCTGACGACTGTGTGCCGACTTAACCCGTCTCTGAGACGTGTTAAGAATTCGGTCGATTCTTAACACGTCACGGAGCGATCGGCTCCACGGCGAGACGGGCAATGTAGGCGTTCGCCCACGCGACGGCCTCGTCGACGTGTGTCAGGACGTCGAGGCCGAGCGCGGCGTCCTGGTAGGCCGGCGACCAGTCTCCGGCCGGGGTGATGACCGGCGGCCAGGCGTGGAGCTGTCGGAAGGCGAACAGGCGGCGGCAGGTCTCGGCGACGAGCCGATCGTCGAGGTCTGGCGCCATGATCTGGAGGTCGACGAGGTCGTGCGCGCGGTCGCTGCCCGGTTCAGAGCACGCGTGGATCTTCTGAGCGACCTGGTGGTGCAACGGCAGTACGCGCAGTGGACCGGGCTCTGGCAGGCCGAGGGCCGTGAAGATCTCTTCCGCTTCGCTCGATGAGACGACCTCGGGAGCGTCGTCGGTCGTGGCTTCGAGCTCGTCGTACCCGACCTCGACGGTGACCGTGCCGAAGGGCTTGTTGCGGTAGTTGAACTTCACGGTGAAGGGCTGCATGACGTACGCCGCGGGCACGTGCTCGGGACCTCGCTTGCGGCCCTCGACGATGCGCGCCGTGAACGGACCCCAACCTTCGGCGCCGTTGTGCTCGAAGGATTGACGGAACTCAGTCAGGTCGCCGCGGAACGCGGTGTCGAGGTCGGGAGTCTCACGGGTGAGTGTGTCGCCAAAGCGGAGCTTGAGACCCGTCCCGCCCTTGATCGCCGTCTCCGGGAGCATCTGGCCGACGATCACGTTGGCGACGAGAGCCTGCAGCCGCCTGACGGTGGTGTTGCGGGCGGCGGCGAGGTTGGTGACGCGGCGGCGCAGCTCGTTGACGCTCCCGGGATCGCGTGCGGGCTGGGTGGTCACTCGTCGTCCATCTCCTTGATGAGCTCGTCCCTGTCCGCCTCGCTGATGAGGCCCCTGGCCTCGGCTTGGCGCGCGGCGTCGATGAGACGCTCGCGGAGGATGCGGCCCTTCGTTGCGCGGATCGCTGCGGCGATGGTCATGGCGGGGATGCCGTCGATGAAGTCGCGCTCCTCGTCGGGGACGACGCGCTGGATGACCTCGACGGTCGCCGGCACCTGCGTCCGTGTCCGGCGGGGGACAGCGACCTTGATCGTGCGGAGGTTGACCTGCGCCAGTCCGTGGGCGGCGAGGACAGCCTCGTCGGCGAGAAGCGCATCGGCGCGCCCGGTCGCGGCCACCGCTTCGGCGAACTCGCTCAGCTCGCTCGTGGGGGCCTCGAGCATCCGGTAGACGCCCTGGCTGATCCGCTCGAGCGCGCCACGGGAGGCGAGCTTGCGCAGCTCGACCGCAGGTACGCCGAGCGCGGCCGCGTCAGCGACCGTGACGACGCCGTGGCTGTCGAACGCCAGTTCGCGCAGCGTCTGCCGATAGGACATCCTGCACCTCCGATGTCACAAGCGTACCAATATCGGTACGGATGTGACATCCCTTGGCATATGGGCGCCTCGCGATCGATTGCGAGGTTCTCTGGCGCCGTCGGGGCGCAGAGAGCCCCGCCAGTTGCGAGGACAGTCGATAGCCGCGCGTCTCGGCCAGTGCCCATGGTTGCTGCGGAATGCCAGGAACATGGGGTCTTTCTGGCGGCCGTTCGCCTTCGCGTGGCGACGGGTGGCGATCGCGGAACGCACCTCCTCCTGGTTCTTCGGTCTCACAGTGACGGCTTTAGCCCGCAGCCATTGGCCTCAGCGACGAGGAGAAGTGCACGATGCGCCGACTCTGGGACCTCGACCTTGTGGTCCTCTCGTGGTCCGGCCAGGAAGTAGCGATCCGCCGGACTGCTACGTGATCGCGTAGCCGCGGCCGCCATCGATGCGGTCTGCCGAGGGCCGCTCCTCGGCAGGCAGTGTCGCCCACTCCCGGAGCAACTCCTCCGTCCGTCGTTGTCCTTCATCAACCAGTTGGCGAGCTACGGACTCCTTCAACCTCCAGAGCTGGGTCTTGGCGCGAACTGGTTCCGGCCCACCCTCGAGCTTCACACTCAAGACCGCGCCACCACGGGCGGCGTGCTCCAGCGTGAACACCTCCCGGTGCAGGTCTGACGCGACGCGCACCGTGATGGGCCACCCCCTTCCGAGCCACCGCAGATCTGTCCAGAACCCGCGAACGATCGCGATGGGGATCACGATGATGATCGTCGCAACCCACGCGACCAGCGCGAAAGTCGCGATCAGGGCGGACAGCCATGCTGCCTTCACTATGGCGCTGACGACGGCGCCGCCGATGACCGATCCCATCAGGATCCACGTGGCCGATGGTGCGCGCCGGAGGATTGCGAGCAGGAGTGAGTACGGCGTACCGGTGGGCGGCTGACTCGATACCCCTGCGTCGATCGCGAGGACGAGCTCGGGGCGTCGGTCGGCTCGTCGGAAGTACGTGAGCCCGGTGTTGTCGTGGACGCCGCCGTCCGCAAGCGTTTCGACGCGTCCGGGCAGGCGTCGCGGGAGGAAGACCCCAGGAACGCTGCCGACGCTTCAGCGAGCCGGCTGACGGGGACGTCGGTGGGGAAGGTCATGCGGTCAAAGGACACGTAAGAGCCGTCATTGAGGGATGTCGCATTGAGCACGACATGGTCCAGTGTGAGGCGACGCGCGGGTGCGCGACCGAACTGGCTCGGTCGCGCGGCGTAGATCGGCAGGGGATGCCAGCTGACCGGGCGCGCGCGGTAGAAGATCCCTTGCGTGCGGAACAGTCCGATCGCCAGCAGCACTGCAATCGCGGCGGTGATCCCGATGGTGATCAGGAGGCCCATTGCGGAGGAGCCGGAATCCTGGACGATCGGAAAGGCGATCGAGACAGAAATCAAGACGGCCACTGCGACGGCCCACCAACGGCGGCCGAGCCAGTAGCCGTACTTGACGATCCGCTCGATGGCCTCCTCGAGCGCCTCTTCATCGGTCGGGGACGACGACCAAGCTGTCTCGAAAGCGAGCAGCGCGCTGCCGGAGACTCCGGATACGGCCAACTGCTTGTCTTTGAACTCGGCGTGACGAACGATCGCTCGCAGGGCGCCGGCGCAGAACAACGCGGCGCGCACGCCACCACCCGAGAGTGCGACGCCGATCGTCGAGTCGTCCAAGGCTGCGTCAGCTGAAACTGCTTCGTGGTGGTCTGTCACGAGCCAGATTGTCGAGGTGACCACCGACAGCGCCGCGCCGGCAAGATCCCGCGAAGGATCCCCAGTCACGCCGAGTGGCGTCGGCGCTTCGGCTGGGGGAGCAACTCGGTGAGGGTCAGTTCCTCTCGATCGGGCGCGAGCAACGCATCCTGTGCAGCCTCGGCGAGGGCCATGCGCTTCTCCTCCCCTGCCAGCAACTGGTCGAGGCGCCACCGGTCGGGATGCGTCATGACCGGCGGCGGCACCAGCTCACGACCCTTGAGGTTCTGGTACCCCTTGGTCTTGCCCCAGCCGTAGCGCGCCACGACGTCGCGTAGCCGGCGCCATCGGCAGCGGCGTAGAGACGCACGCGCCATGCCTGGCGCCCGCCATCGATCCGCCGTTCCTTGCCCTGCGCGAGCAGCGTCGACCTCTTGCGCGTAGCCATCGGCTGGTCCCTCCTAGGCTGGGCACAGCGACCCGAGATCTGAACGTCCTCAACCAGTGACAGGCGCGAGTTTGTATCACGAGTTTGTGTCACTTGACGTCAAGAGATACGAACTCATGCTGATGGGAGTGACCCCAATGCCCAACCGACTGGCAGGCGCGACCAGCCCGTACTTGCTCCAACATGCCGAAAATCCGGTGGATTGGTGGGAGTGGGGCCCGGAGGCCTTCGCCGAGGCGAAGCGCCGCAACGTTCCCATCCTGTTGTCCGTCGGCTACGCCGCGTGTCACTGGTGCCACGTGATGGCTCACGAGTCCTTCGAGGACGACGCCACGGCGGCCTACCTCAACGAGCACTACGTCAGCATCAAGGTCGATCGCGAGGAGCGGCCGGACGTCGACGCGGTCTACATGACGGCGACGACGGCGATGACCGGGCAGGGCGGGTGGCCGATGACGGTGGTCATGGATCACGAGGGGGCGCCCTTCTTCGCGGGCACCTACCTGCCCGACCAGCCGCGGCACGGGTCGCCGTCGTTCACGCAGGTGCTGCGGGCGCTGAGCGACGCGTGGGTCAACAAGGGCGACGACGTGCGGTCGACGGCGGGCAACGTCGCCGAGCACCTGCGGCGCGAGGCGCAGCTGCCGGCGTACGCGATCACGGGGGAGCGGATCGACGGGGCGGTCGCCACGCTCGCCAGTGAGTACGACGCGATGGCGGGCGGGTTCGGTGGTGCGCCGAAGTTCCCGCCGACGATGGTCCTCGAGTTCCTCCGCCGGTACGACGGCGACGCGGCGCAGCAGGCCCGCCACATGCTCGCGCGCACGGTCGCCGCGATGGCGGGCAGCGGCATGTACGACCAGCTCGGCGGCGGGTTCGCGCGCTACGCGGTCGACCGGGCGTGGGTGGTGCCGCACTTCGAGAAGATGCTCTACGACAACGCCCAGCTGCTCGGTCTCTACGCGCGGCTCGGCACCGCGCTCGGCGACCGGATCGCCGCCGAGACCGCCGACTTCCTGCTCCGCGAGCTCCGCACGGCCGAGGGCGGGTTCGCGTCCGCGCTCGACGCCGACAGCCCGGCCGAGCCGGGCGGTCACCCGGAGGAGGGCGCCTTCTACGCGTGGACGCCCGACCAGCTCGCAGCCGTCCTCGGCCCGACGGACGGCGCGTGGGCGGCCGAGCTGTTCGGGGTCACCGAGGAGGGGACCTTCGAGCACGGGACGTCGACCCTGCAGCTGCGTCACTACCCCCAGGACGACGCCGACCGGGCCCGCCTCGCCGACGTCCGCGCCTGCCTCGCCAACGCACGCGAGCAGCGTCCACGACCCGCCCGCGACGACAAGGTCGTCGCCGCCTGGAACGGCCTGGCGATCTCCGGGCTCGTCGACGCCGGCCGCCGGCTGCACCGCGCCGACTACGTGCAGGCCGCCGTCGAGGCCGCCGAGCTGCTCGTCGACCTCCACCTCGACGACGGCCGGATCCGAAGGGTCTCCCGCGACGGCGTCGCCGGCCCGCACGCCGGCGTCCTGGAGGACTACGGCTGCGTCGCGTCCGGGTTCCTCGCGCTCGCCCAGGCGACCGCCGACCCGCGCTGGCTGCGGCACGCGACGGCGCTCATCGACACCGCGCTCGACGGCTTCGCCGCGCCCGACGGCGGATTCTTCGACACCCACGCCGACGCGGAGGCGCTGGTCGTCCGGCCGCGCGACCCCGGCGACAACGCCTCGCCGAGCGGGTTCAGCAGCCTGGTCCACGCGCTCGTCGAGGCGCACGCGCTGACCGGGGTCGGCCGCTACCGCGACGCCGCCGAGGCGGCGCTCGCCACCGCGGCGGTCCTGGCCGAGAAGGCGCCGCGGTTCGCGGGATGGTCGCTCGCCGCGGCGACCACGATGCTCGACGGGCCGCTCGAGGTCGCCGTCGTCGGGCCGCCGGGGGAGCGGCGCGACGCACTCGAGGCGCGGGCGCTGCGGCTGCCGGGCGCGGTGGTCGTGAGCGCCGACGCGCCGAGCGAGGAGATCCCGCTCGTCGCCGGCCGGACGACGGTCGACGGCCTCCCCGCGGCGTACGTCTGCCGCGGCTTCGTCTGCGAGCGTCCGGTCACGGAGCCGGACGGCATCGGATGACCGGGCGCTGGCGCTCCGGGCTCGTGCTCCTGCTGAGCGCGGCGCTGTTCTTCGCCGTCGTGCTGCTCGGGCCGGGCAGCGAGCTGGGCGCGATGCGCCACCTGCTGGGGTTCGGCAACGACCCGCTCGGGACGCCGGCCGACGTCCGGCCCGGCGGCGTCTACGCCTTCCTCGAGCACCAGCCGGGGCGCACCGACCTCCCGGTCACCTGGGACCCGTGCCGCGAGATCCACTACCAGATCAACCCCGCCGAGGCACCCGAGAGCGCCGCCAAGACCGTGGCCTTCGTCCGTGACGGCGTCGCGGAGGTCGCCTCGATCACCGGCCTGAGGTTCACCTACGACGGCCAGACCGACCGCCGTCCCGAGGCCGGCGACAGCGCGCGGCTGGCCGGGCGGGCCGAGCCGGTGCTGATCTCCTGGGCGACGGCCGACGAGGTCGGCGACCTGAAGGGCGACGTCGCGGGCGTCGGCGGAGCGGCCGCCCGGTCCTTCGGGGACGACGGCCGGCTCTGGTACGTCACCGGCGCCGTCACGCTCGACGCCGACTCCTTCGCGCAGCTCGAGGACGAGTCCGACGGCGCCGACTACCAGCGCGCGATCCTGCTCCACGAGCTCGGCCACCTGGTCGGGCTCGACCACGTGAAGTCCAGCCACGAGCTGATGTTCGCCGACAACGTGGGCCGGCTCGACTTCGGCCAGGGTGACCTCAACGGCCTGGTCCGGATGGGCAAGGGAGACTGCCGGTGAGCCCGTGGACGCCGGTCGTCCCCGAGCCGGAGCGCTTCCACGACGAGGGCTCCGCCGATCCGCCGAAGGTGGTGCTGGAGCGCATCGAGGAGGGGCCGGTACGACGACGTACCGAGGCGTTCCGGATGCTCCACCGCATCGCCTACCGCGACCGCGAGTACGGCGACCTGCTCGTCCCCGCCGATCCCGCGACCTTCGAGACCGACCTGACCTCGGTGCCGACGATCTTCACCTGGCTAGTGCCCCGCACCGGCCGCCACCTGCCCGCGGCGCTGCTCCACGACGGGCTGGTCCACGGCCCGCACGAGCCGCCCACCTACCTCTCCGTCGAGGGGCACGTGCTCGACCGGGTCGCGGCCGACCGGGTGCTGCGGACGGCGATGCGCGACTCCGACACCGGTCCGGTGCGCAGCTGGCTGGTGTGGTCGGCGGTCACCCTCGGCACGATCTGGTCGGGGTCGACGGCGTGGACGCCGCTGCGCCACCTGCGCTACCGCGCCACGGCGGTGGCGTCCTTGCTGCTCGTCGCCGTGCTCGGCGTGCTGGCGACCCTCGACCTGTTCGACGTGATCGACGGCGTGCCGTGGATGGGCGACCGGCCGTTCGTCGAGGAGCTGGTCGGGGGACTGGCCGGGGCGGTCGTCGTACCGCTGCTGTTGGGGCTGACCTGGGGCCGGTTCGCGATCGCGGGCGTGGTCACGGGCATCGCGCTGGCGGTGCTGCTCCACGTGACGGCGGCGCTGGCCGTGATCACGCTCGCCTACCAGGGCGCCGAGTGGGTGGCCCGGCGGCGGCCGGTCGCCGCGGTCGTCGTCGCCGGCGTTGTGGTCGCCGCCCATGTCGTGCTGATCGTGTTGTTCCTGGGACCATTCCGCTGAAGGTGACTCGACAGTAGGTTCGGGAGCGTGACCACCATCGACGCTCCCGCCGCGACCTTCGACTCGCTCGACCCCGCCACCGGCGCGGTCGTCGGCACGCACCCGATCCACGACGCCGCCGCCGTCCAGGACGCCGTCGACCGGGCCCGTGCCGAGACGGCGTACTGGCAGGGCCTCGGCTTCGACGGCCGCAAGAAGTCGCTGGTCCGCTGGCGCAAGCTCATCGCCCGCCGGATGGAGGAGCTCGCCGCGCTCATGGCGCGCGAGACCGGCAAGCCCGCCGGCGACGCGCTGCTCGAGACCGCGCTCGCCGTCGACCACCTGGCGTGGGCCGGCAGCCACGCCGAGAAGGTGCTCAAGCGGCGCAGCGTCTCGCCGGGTCTGCTCATGGTCAATCAGGCGGCGAGCGTCGAGTACCGCCCGCTCGGCGTCGTCGGCGTGATCGGCCCCTGGAACTACCCGGTCTTCACGCCGATGGGCTCGATCGCCTACGCGCTCGCGGCCGGCAACACGGTCGTCTTCAAGCCGTCGGAGTACACCCCGGGGGTGGGCGAGTGGCTCGCGAAGACCTTCCTCGAGGCCGTCGGGCGACCGGTGCTCCAGGTCGTCACCGGGTACGGCGAGACGGGCGCCGCGCTCACCGCGGCCGGCGTCGACAAGGTCGCCTTCACCGGCTCGACCGCCACCGGCAAGCGGGTGATGGCGGCCTGCGCCGAGACGCTCACGCCGGTCGTCATCGAGGCCGGCGGCAAGGACGCGCTCATCGTCGCCGACGACGCCGACCTCGACGAGGCCGCCGACGCCGCCCTGTGGGGCGCCGCCGCCAACGCGGGCCAGACGTGCGCCGGCGTCGAGCGGGTCTATGTCCACGACCGCGTCTACGACGCCTTCCTCGAGCGGCTGGTGCGCCAGGCCAAGGAGCTCGAGGCCAAGCCCGGCGGCCAGGTCGGCCCGATCACGATGCCCTCGCAGGTCGACATCATCCGCCGCCACATCGACGACGCCCTGGCCCGCGGCGGCCGCGCGCTGGTCGGCGGCCCGGTGCCGGAGGGCGCCCGGTTCGTGCAGCCGACCGTGCTGGTCGACGTACCCGAGGACTCACTGGCACAGCAGGACGAGACCTTCGGCCCCACCGTCACCGTCACCCGGGTCAAGGACATGGACGACGCGATCGCGCGCGCCAACGGCACCCGCTACGCCCTCGGCTCGACGGTCTTCTCCAAGGACCACGGCATGGAGATCGCGCAGCGGCTGAAGGCCGGGATGACCGCGATCAACGGCGTGATCTCGTTCGCGGGCATCCCGACCCTGCCGTTCGGCGGCGTCGGCGACTCGGGCTTCGGCCGGATCCACGGACCCGACGGGCTGCGCGAGTTCACCTACCCGCACGCGATCGCGCGGCAGCGGTTCAAGCCGGCGATCGCGCTGACGACCTTCCGCCGTACGGCCAAGGAGGAGAAGCAGCTCACGCGGGTCGTGCGCGGTCTCTACGGCCGCGGACGCGCGTAGCCGCGCCCGCGCACGCGATCACGGCGAGGCCACCTGCCGCGGTCAGCCAGGTGATCCGCTCGCCCAGCAGCAGCCCGGCCCAGGTCAGGCTGAGCACCGGCTGGACGAGCTGGACCTGGCTGACCTGCGCCATCGGGCCGAGCGCGAGGCCGCGGTACCAGGCGAAGAAGCCGAGGAACATGCTCACCACCGCCAGGTAGCCGAAGCAGAGCCACTGGACGGCGGTCGCGTCCGGCGCGTGCCGGCTGACGCTGACGATGCTGAGCGCGAGCATCACCGGCGACGCGACGACGAGCGCCCACGAGATGGTCTGCCACGAGCCGAGCTCGCGGGTGAGCAGACCGCCCTCGGCGTAGCCGGTCGCGCAGACGATCACCGCCAGGAACAGCAGCAGGTCGGCACGGTGGAGGTGGCCCGGCCCGCCGCTCTGGACGACGGCGAAGCCGACCGCGGCGACCGCGCCCAGGGCGGCGTACAACCAGAAGGCGCGGGCGGGGCGCTCGCGGGTCCGCAGCACGGCGAGGACGGCGGTCGCGGCGGGCAGCATCGCGATCACGACGGCGCCATGGCTGGCCGGGACCTCGGTCAGCGCGTACGACGTCAGCAGCGGGAAGCCCGCGACCACCCCGCCCGCGACCACCACGAGCCGCAGCCACTGCGTGCCGGTCGGGCGCTGCTGGTGGGTGGCGGTGAGCGCGATCGCGGCGAGCGTCGCGGCCACGACGGCCCGGCCGGCGCCGATGAAGAGCGGGTCGAGGCCGCCGAGCGCGACTCGGGTGAGCGGGACCGTGAAGGAGAACGCCGCCACGCCGACCAGGCCCCAGCCGAGACCGGCCGGCAACGTCGATAGCAGTGTCGGGCGGGAGACGATAGCGCTACTCTGTACTGACATGAGCAACGATAGCAGTGCGCGCATCGTCTCGGCACTGCGCGCGTGGATCCGGGATGCGCCCGCCGGTGCGCAGCTGCCGTCGAGTCGCGCCCTCGTCACTCAGTACGGCGCCAGCCCGGTCACGGTGCAGAAGGCGCTGCGCCGACTGGCGGCCGAGGGGCTCGTCGAGAGCCGGCCTGGCGTGGGGACGTTCGTGCGCGCGGTCCGCGCCACCCGCGGCCCGGACTTCGGCTGGCAGACCGCCGCGCTGCGCACCCCGCGCGCCTCGCTCTCGCGGGTCGCGGGCCCACTGCAGACCCCGCCGCCGGACGTCTTCGCCCTGCACGCCGGCTATCCCGGCCCCGACCTGCTGCCGGAGCGGCTGGTCCGCACCGCGCTCGGCCGGGCCGCGCGCGGCGCCGCGGCGACCGCACGCCCGCCCGCGGTCGGCGTACCGGAGCTGCGGGCGTGGTTCGCCGCCGAGCTCGCCGACGCCACCCCCGCCCACCTCGGAGCGGTCACCGCGCACGACGTGGTCATCGCCCCCGGGTCGCAGAGCGCGCTGGCCTCGATCTTCCGCGCGCTCGTCGCCCCCGGGCAGCCGCTGCTGATCGAGTCGCCGACGTACTGGGGCGCGATCCAGGCGGCCCGCCAGGCCGGCGTCGAGCTGGTGCCGGTCCCCGTCGCGGACGACGGCGCCGGCCCGGATCCCGAGCAGCTCGACCGGTCGTTCCGCGATACCGGCGCGCGCGCGTTCTATGCGCAGCCCAACTTCGCCAACCCCACCGGCGCCCAGTGGAGCGTCGAGCGCGCCGACGCCCTCCTCGACGTGGTGCGCGCCCACGGCGCCTTCATCGTCGACGACGACTGGGCCCACGACTTCGGTATCTCCGCCTCGTCGCGCCCCCTCGCCGCGCGCGACGACGCCGGCCACGTCGTCTACCTGCGCTCCCTGACCAAGAGCGTGTCGCCGTCGATGCGCGTCGCCGCCGTCATCGCGCGCGGGCCCGCGCGCGAGCGGATCCTCGGCGATCAGGCGGCCGAGTCGATGTACGTCAGCGCCCTGCTCCAGCAGGCCGCCCTCGAGGTCGTCAGCGACCCCGGCTGGCGCTCCCACCTGCGCCGGCTGAAGGTGCAGCTGCGCGAGCGCCGCGACCTGCTGGTCTCGAGCCTCGCGTCCTATGCGCCGTCGGTCGCGGTGGACGTCGTACCGACGGGCGGGCTGCATCTCTGGGCACGCCTGCCCGACGGCACCGATGCCGCCCGGCTGGTGCGGGACTGCGCGGCGGAGGGGGTGTGGGTGGCCGCGGGGGACGAGTGGTTCCCGGCGGAGCCTTCAGCGCCGTATCTCCGGCTGACGTATCTGCCGCCGGAGCTGGCGGGGTATGCGGACGCGGCGCGGGTCATCGGGCGGGCGCTGGAGGCGCAGGGGCCCAGCGGCCGGCAGGCAACCGCGACATTCCGCTGATCACCATCGCAGTGGATCACCGGGTCGCGCGGTGAACGACACACAACGCGGATACGGCGGCCTCCAGGTCGTCACTGAGAACGATCAGCGCTAACTCGCTCCCGCCGTCGGCGACGCACGCAGGAGCGAGGCGACGACTGCCGCCGCAATGGACTCTGTCACCGTCCGAACGCTAGTTGCTGGGTGCCGAAGCCTCGTGCTTTGCCTCGACGACCCACCCGTCGGCGGTGCTGCGGGCGGGCGACGACCGCCGGGCGGCGTACGACGGACTGGTCGCCGACCTGCGGATCGCGGCGAGCCTGCGTTAGCTCTCCGGCGCCGCCGCGCGCGTGTGGTTGAGCACCGCGATCTTCTGCCAGATCTTCCGCTCGAGCGACACCGTCAGCGTCTCCACCGTCGACACCGTGTCGAGCACGACCGCGTCGCGCGACTCCTCCGCGCACAAGGCGGCGGTCTTGCCGATGAGCGACAGCAGCTCCGAGCAGTAGTCGAGATAGTGCTCCAGCTCGTCGGTGTCGAGGTCCATCGCGACCGACGCAGCGGTGGGCGTGAACGACGAGCGCAGCCGCTCGGGATCCTTGGTGAGCTGGTGCATGTCGACGATGTGGGCGAGGGAGCGGAGGCGGTGGAGGAGCTCGAGCAGGCTCTCGCGCTGCAGCCGCTCCGGCACCGAGTACAGGAACCAGATGGCGAGGGCCGCGAACACCAGGTCGTTGACCGTGCTCTCCAGCAGCGGGATCCAGTCCAGGCCGGTGTCGGGGGCGTCCACGGCGGCACTCCGTACGGCGAGCACGAGGACGGCGCCGGTCAGGACCAGGATCAGCGCGATCCCGGCGCGCGAGACGGGCCGCAGCCACGAGCGGCGGCCGCGGACGGTCGCGGTCGACGAGGCCACCGTCTCGACCAGGGAGGCGAGCTCGCCGACGACGCGATGCAGGCCGCGGCCGGGGAAGCGGGCCTCGATCCGCTCCTCGAGCCGCCGTACGGTCGCCAGGACCGGGCCGGCCTGCACCTTCTCGAACGGGGACGCCACGGGCCGCAGCCTAGGCGGTCACCAGCGCAGGATGTCGACCCCCGGGGCCGACGCGAAGGCGCGGTCGGCGGTCACGAGGGTCAGTCCCTCGGTGATGGCCTGGGCGGCGAGCAATCGGTCGAAAGGGTCCTTGTGGTCCCACTCCATGGCTCCGGCGGCGAGTGCATGGGGCGTCGCGACGGGGAGGGCGATGGCGGGCAGGGCGGCAAGCGCGTCGGACCAGCGCTCGCAGAGCGGCCGGGCGCCGGGGAACTTGCCGAGGCGCACCTTGAGCGAGACCTCGTAGGCGGAGGCGTCGGAGACATAGCGGCGAGGCGCCGCCTCCAGGGCGAGGCGCACGTGGGCGGGGACGTCGACGCCGCGGCGCAGGCACCAGTAGAAGGCGCGCGTGTCGAGGAGGAGGGTCACAGCCCCCACTCCGCCAGCTCGGCGTCGTCGAGCGGTGCGAAGAAGTCGTCGGGGATGTCGGGCAGGTCAAGGAACCCGAGGCGGACCTCGGGGCGCGTGTACGGCTCGAGCCGGGCGATCGGCTTGCCGCCGCGGGCGATGACGATCTCCTCGCCGGCCTCGACGCGCGTCAACAGCCGGGACAGGTTGGTCTTCGCTTCGTGGACGTTGACGACAGCGAGGGCAGACATGGACTAAGGCTAGTGGACTAAGTCCACGAGGGCAAGGAGACAGCTGGCAGCGCCTTACCATGGACCCATGGGTTCCGCCGTGCTCGACTGCGCCCACTTCACGGCGGGGGAGTGCCGCTCGTGCACCTGGCTCGGGCAGCCGTACGACGACCAGCTGGCCGCCAAGCTCGCCGCGACCCGGGCGCTCGTCGACGCGCCGGGGCTGGTGTGGCTGCCGCCGGTGACCAGTCCCGGGTCGGGCTTCCGCAACAAGGCCAAGATGGTGGTCGCGGGCACGGCCGACGCGCCGACGCTCGGCATCCTCGACCCCGACGGCGGCGGGGTCGACCTGCGTGACTGTGCGCTGCACACGCCGGGGATCATCGCCGCGCTGCCGGTGCTGGCCGCGCTGGTGACCCGCGCCGACCTCACGCCGTACGACGTCCGGTCGGGCGCGCCGGTCGCGCAGCGGGGCGAGCTCAAACACCTGCTCGTGACCGAGTCCCCGGACGGCGAGCTGATGGTGCGCATCGTGGTCCGCTCGACGGCGACCGAGGCGCGGGTCCGCAAGCACCTGCCGTGGCTGCGGGAGGCGCTGCCGGCGGTGCGGGTGGTGACGCTCAACGTCCAGCCCGAGCACCGCGCGGTGCTCGAAGGCGACCGTGAGCTGGTCCTGACCGACGCCGACACGCTCCCGATGCGCACCGGCGACGTCACCCTGCACCTGCGCCCGCGCAGCTTCTTCCAGACCAACACCGCCGTCGCCACCGCCCTGTACGACGAGGCCGCGGCCTGGGTCGCCGAGATCGCGCCGGCGCGGGTGGTCGACCTCTACTGCGGCGTCGGCGGCTTCGCGCTCCACCTCGCCGCGCCGGGGCGCCAGGTGACCGGCATCGAGATCAGCGCCGACGCGATCGCCAGCGCCGAGCGCTCACGCGACGAGGCGGGTCTGCCGGGCGAGATCGCGTTCGCGGTCGGCGACGCGACCGACGCCGAGCACGCGAGCCTGCTCGCCGACGCCGACCTGGTCGTCGTCAACCCGCCGCGGCGCGGGCTGGGGCACGAGCTGGCGGTCCGGCTGGAGGAGTCCGGCGTGCGGCACGTCCTCTACTCCAGCTGCAACCCGGAGACGCTGGCGCGCGACCTGGCCGACCTGGCGTCGTACCGGCCGGTGCGGGGGCGCCTGCTCGACATGTTCCCGCAGACTCCGCACGCGGAGGTGCTGGTGCTGCTCGAGCGCGCAGGTCAGCGCACCGAGTAGGTCGCCAGCGAGACGCCGACGTAGTGCGCGACGAACGCGGCGATGGTGAAGCCGTGGAAGATCTCGTGGAAGCCGAACACGCGCGGCGACGGGTTCGGCCACTGGAAGCCGTAGACCAGGCCGCCCATCGTGTAGAGCGCGCCGCCGACGCAGATGAGGACGAAGATCGCGATCCCGATGCCGAGGCCCAGGGCGACCGCGCCCTCGAAGAACGCCGGGATGAAGAAGATCGCCGCCCAGCCGAGCGCGATGTAGATCGGCGCCGACAGCCAGCGCGGCGCCGACGGCCAGAACAGCTTGAACGCGATGCCGAGCAGCGCGCCCGTCCACACCACCGACAGCATGATCACGCGCGAGGGGCCCTCGAGCAGCGTCAATGCGAAGGGCGTGTAGGAGCCCGCGATGAACAGGAAGATGTTGGAGTGGTCGAGCCGGTTGAGGATCTGCCACACCTTCGGCGACCAGGTGCCGCGGTGGTAGAGCGCGGAGGTGCCGAACAGCAGCAGCGCCGATCCGGCGTAGAGCGCCGAGCCGACCCGGGTGGTCGCGGTCGGCGACAGCACGATGAGCACGATGCCGGCGGCCAGCACGAGCGGCGTCGACGCCAGATGGATCCAGCCGCGGAGCTTGGGCTTGATCTCCGCGATCGTCTCGGTGATCTGATCGCCGAGGTTGTCGAGGCGCGCGCGGACCTTGTCTCCCGTGTGCTGCATCGCCTGGTTCATGACGCGAGCGTACCGGCCGGATCCAGGAACGCCGACGGCCGGACGAGCGTGATCTCACGCTCATCCGGCCGTCGAAGTCTGCCCGTTCGGGCGTGGCGGATCAGTGGGTGTGTGGCGGCACCGAGTTGCCCTCGGACGGCTGCACGATCACGAATCCGGGGCCCTGGAAGGCGACCTGGAAGGCCTCGCCCGAGCCGCGGCCGACGAGCGACCCGGCGGTGAAGGTGGAGCGGATCGAGGTCTGCAGGTGCACCGACCAGGCGACCAGCGCGTTGGCGTCGGCGAAGGTCGGCGCCTCAGCCGGGTTGAGGACGACGGGGTCGCCGTCGGTGGTGATCGCCACCCAGCCGGTGCCGCGCAGGGTGGTGTTGAACAGGCCGCCCGCGGCGATGCTGCCGCCCTTGACCCGCTCGACGTTCCAGTCGAGGGACGCCGAGAAGGCGAGGACGTTCTGGCCGTTGACCGACAGGCCGCTGTTGTTGAGGTGCAGGATGTGGACGACGTGGGCGCCGTCGGCGATGAAGACGTCGCCCTGGCCCTCGACCCGCATCAGGGACAGGCCCTCGCCGGTGAACGCCTTCTTCAGGAACTTGGCCGCGCCGCCGCCCTGGTAGGCGAAGTTGACGTTGCCCTGGTAGGCGACCATCGAGCCCTGCTTGGCCATGAACGGCTCGGTGATGCGCACCCGGAGCAGCTTGTGGTTCTGCAGGCTCGGGCCGGCGCCGTCGATCTCGCTGAACCGGCCGTCGATGAGCTCGCCGGTGATGCCCGCGAAGGCGTCGGCGGGGACCTGCTGGCCGCCCATCGCCGGCTGCATCATCGGCTGCTGCGGCTGGGCCTGCTGCCACGGCTGCGCCGCGGGCTGGGCCTGCGCCTGCTGCTCCCACGGCTGCGCCTCGGGTTGCTGGGCCTGCGCCTGCTGCTCCCACGGCTGCGCCTGCGGCTCGGACTGGGCCGACTGGGCCGACTGGGCCGACTGGGCCGACTGGGCCGACTGGGCGGCGTGCGCGCCGGTCGGGGCGAAGGCGGTCACCGCGTCGGGCGCCACCGACGGCTCACCGGACGGCGCCTCGCTCGCGCCGGTGTCGGAGCGGCCCATGTCGATCCGGCCCGAGCTGGTCTCGACCTGGCTCTGGTCGTTCGCCGGGTACAGCGGCGAGGTGGACTGCACGCCCTGGTCGGACACGTGGTCGGTCCACTGGGAGCCGTCCCAGTAGCGAAGCTCGTGGCGGCCGGTGGGGTCCGGGTGCCAGGCGGCAGCGGTCATGGTCGTCGTACCTCTTTCGGTCGTTCATGCGATCGGATGACCGCTCATGCCGTCATCGTGTCACGAAGGTGCCCGCCGGATCCCCGACTCGTGGCCTACGATCGAGGTGTGGCGGATTGGAAGCGCGGTGTGCGCAAGGTGCTCTACCCCGCCTACGAGGCACGCATGCTTCGCAGGATGCCCGACAACCTGCCCAAGCACATCGGCGTGATGCTCGACGGCAACCGGCGGTGGGCGAAGGCGGTCGGGCGCGACACCGCTCACGGCCACCGCGCCGGCGCGGCCAATATCGAGCCCCTGCTCGGCTGGTGCGACGAGGTCGGCATCGAGGTGGTCACCCTGTGGCTGCTCTCCACCGACAACCTCAACCGCCCGGCGGGCGAGCTCGAGCCGCTGCTCGAGATCATCGCCGACGCCGTCGACTCGCTCGCCGACCAGCGCCGCTGGCGGCTGCACCCGGTCGGCGCCCTCGACCTGCTGCCCGACGCCACCGCCAAGCGGCTCAAGGCCGCCGCCGAGGCCACCGCCGACGTCGACGGGATGATCGTCAACGTCGCCGTCGCCTACGGCGGTCGCCGCGAGATCGCCGACGCAGTCCGGTCGCTGCTGGCCGAGCACGCCGCCAAGGGCACCTCGCTCGAGGAGCTCGCCCAGCTCGTCGACGCCGAGCACATCGAGGAGCACCTCTACACCCGCGGCCAGCCCGATCCCGACCTGGTGATCCGGACGTCGGGGGAGCAGCGGCTCGGCGGCTTCCTGCTGTGGCAGAGCGCGAAGTCGGAGTTCTACTTCTGCGAGGCCTACTGGCCCGACTTCCGCCGGGTCGACTTCCTGCGCGCGATCCGGGCGTACGCGCAGCGCGAGCGCCGCTTCGGCGCCTAGCGACCTGGGTCACACGGGTACGCTCAGGACCCGTGAGTAAGCCGATCACGCTGCTGACCGTCGCGTCCAAGGAGCAGCTCAGCCCGGGCATGGTCCGGATCCGGTTCAGCGGCGACCTCGCTGCCTTCGCCGACAGCCCCTTCACCGACCGCTACGTCAAGCTCGTCTTCGGCGATCCGGCCGAGCTGGAGAACGGCGGCCGCCCGACCCTGCGCACCTACACGGCGATCGCGCCCGACGTCGCGACCGGCACGCTGACCATCGACTTCGTCGTCCACGGTGACGAGGGGATCGCGGGGCCGTGGGCCGCCGACGCGCAGCCCGGCGACAGCATCCACGTGCGCGGCCCGGGTGGCGCCTATGCGCCCGACCCGGAGGCCGACTGGCACCTGCTCGCGGGCGACGAGGCCGCGATCCCGGCGATCCGGCAGGCGCTGGAGGCGCTGGCCGACGACGCCCAGGGCCACGTCGTGCTGCAGGTCGACGGCCCGTCGTACCAGCAGGACGTGCCGGCCCCGAGCGGGGTCGAGGTCCGCTGGCTGCACCGCTCCGACCCGAGTCACCCCGGCCTGGCCGACGCGGTCCGCGCGCTGCCCTGGCGTGCGGGGCGCGTGCACGCCTTCGTGCACGGTGAGGGACAGGCCGTCATGAAGGAGATCCGGCCCTACCTGTACGACGTCCGCGCAGTCCCGCGCGCCGACGTCTCGATCTCCGCGTACTGGAAGCAAGGACGCACCGAGGAGACCTTCCGGGAGTGGAAGGCCGAGCTCGCGCGCGCCGAGGAGGCCCCCGCATGACCCCCACCAAGCTGTTCCGCACGGTCGCGATCGCCGAGGCGATCACCTGGACCGGGCTGCTGTTCGGCATGTTCCTCAAGTACGGCACCGAGACCACCGAGGCCGGCGTCCGGATCTTCGGCATGCTGCACGGCATCGTCTTCGTCGCCTACGTCGTGACGACGGTCGTGGTGTGGGTCGACCGTCGCTGGTCGGCGGGTCGCGGCCTGCTGGCGCTCGTCGCCGCCGTGCCGCCGCTCGCGACGCTGCCGCTCGAGTGGTGGGCGATCCGCAAGGGCTGGCTCGGCGACGCGTGGCGCCTTCCCGCGGACGCCGGCAGCTCGCTGCCCGACCGCGTGGTCGCGTGGCTGCTGCGCAACCCGCTGCGCGGGCTGGGCGTCGGCCTGGTCGCCGTCGCCGCGCTCACCGGGCTCGCGCTGGTCGTGGGGCCGCCCGGATCCTGACGGTCCGGAACCACCGCCCCGCCCGCGGCGTCGGAGGGGCATGCAGACCTCCCTCGACCGCCGTGCCGCTCTCCAGCTCGGACTCCTCGCCACCGCCGGCGCCGGGATCCTGTCCGCCTGCGGGGGAGGCGAGCCCGAGCTCCACGAGCGGCAGACGGCCGACCGCATCCAGCTGGTCGCGTCCGACACCCGCCGCGCGGCCGGTGACCCGAGCCTGCTGCCCGAGGTGGTCGCCGGGCTGCACCACCTCGCCGGCGGCCTGTACGGCGGCCTCGCGGCCACCCCCGGCAACCTGGTGCTGTCGCCGTACTCGGTCCTGGTCGCGCTCGGCATGACCCTCACCGGCGCGGCCGGCACCACCGCCGCGGAGATGCGCAAGGTCGTGGGCGCCGAGCGGCTCGGGGAGCGCTGGCACCAGGGCGTCAACGCGCTCATCCGGCGGATCGACGGGCTGGCCGAGAAGAAGGTGGCGCTGGCGAGCGCCGACCAGCTGTTCGGCCAGCGGGGCGTGCACTGGGAGCGCGACTTCCTCGACCTGCTCGCCAAGGAGTACGGCGCCGGCCTGCGCCTCGTCGACTACGCCAAGGCCTACGCGTCGGCGCGCGGGCTGATCAACGGCTGGGTCGAGCAGCAGACGCACGACCGGATCGCCGACCTGGTGCCGGAGGGTGCGATCGACGCGATGACCCGGCTGGTGCTGGTCAACGCGATCTATCTCAAGGCGCGGTGGGCCGACCCGTTCGAGAAGTCGATGACCACGACTGGCGACTTCCACCGCGCCGACGGGTCGGTGGTGAAGGCCGACCTGATGCGCAAGCCCGGCCTGCAGGGCAACCTGGTGACGGGCGGGGGCTGGCGCGCGGTGACGATCCCCTACGAGGGTGACCGGCTCGCGATGTCCGTCATCCTGCCCGACGACCGGCCCGGGGCGCTGGAGCGCGTCGAGCGGCAGGTGCGGACCGAGGGCTTCGCCGGGTTCACCACCGGCGGGACGCTCGCTGGGATCGACCTGACCCTGCCGCGATGGTCGTTCCGTCGCGCGGCCGCGCTCAAGGAGCTGCTGGCGAGCCTCGGCATGCCGACCGCCTTCTCCGACGCCGCCGACTTCTCGGCGATGACCACGCAGATGCAGCTGGCGATCAGCGAGGTGCTGCACCAGGGCTTCATCGCCGTCGACGAGCACGGCACCGAGGCCGCGGCCGCCACCGCGGTGATCATGACCGAGACGTCCGCCCCCGCCGAGGTCGCGACCTTCGTCGTCGACCGGCCCTTCCTCTTCGTCATCCACGACACCGAGCTCGGGGCCCCGCTCTTCGCCGGTCGCGTCACGGATCCCACCGAGGTCGTCGAATAGCGTTCCCCGTCCGTTCACCGTCCTCGCCCCATCTGGTCGCGCTTCACCGTCACGGTTCCTTCTGGCAGCGCGATCTCGCGCCGCCATTGGGCGGCCTGCTCGGGTGGCCACGATCGAGGACAACGCGTGACGACCCTTCCTGTTGCCGACCCGAGTGCGCCCGAGGCGCAGCCGCGACGGATATCCCGCCGCCCCACGGGCAGCGACGTGATCTTCGTCAACGTCGCGCGCGCCATCGGCGCCTCGGTCCTGGTGATCACCGGTGGCGTCGGCGTCTTCCTCGCCTGGCAGGCGGTGCCGACGCTGCGCCACTACGGCTTGTCCTTCCTCACCGAGCAGCGGTGGCAGCCGGAGGCCGACATCATCGGCATTGCCGGCGTTCTCGTCGGGACGGTGTCGATCGCCGCGGTGGCGATGTCGTTCGCGTTCCCGCTGGCACTGCTCAGCGCGCTGTACATCAGTGAGTACGCGCCCGCTCGGCTCAAGGGACTGCTGGTCTCCCTCGTCGACCTGATGGCCGCGATCCCGTCGATCGTCTACGGCCTGTGGGGCTTCTTCCTCGTCATGCCGCATGCCGCCGAGCTGGCCTGGTGGCTGCAGCGGCACTTCGGCTGGGTGCCCTTCTTCACGATCCGCGACACCGACCCGAACAGCCCGGTCTGGGACACCAGCCGCTACGTCTCGAGCGCCTTCTGCGCCGGCATCGCGGTCGCGATGATGGTGCTGCCGATGGCCTGCGCCGTGATGCGGCAGGTGTTCTCGCAGACGCCGCCGGGGGAGCGGGAGGCCGCGCTGGCGCTCGGTGCCACGAAGTGGGGCGTCATTCGCTCGGTCGTGCTGCCCTTCGGCCGCGGCGGCATCATCGGCGGCACCATGCTCGGCCTCGGCCGGGCCCTGGGCGAGACCATCGCCGTCGTCCTCATCATCTCGCCGGCCTTCGAGGTCAAGTGGAACATCCTCGAGACCGGCGCCAACTCGGTGAGCGCGCTGATCGCCGTCCAGTTCGGTGACGCATCGCCCGCGCAGCTGTCCGCGCTGCTCGCCGCCGGCTTCGTGCTCTTCCTGATCACCCTCGCCGTCAACACCCTCGCCGCGGTGATCGTCAACCGTAGCCGTTCCGGAGCGGACGCCGACGCATGACCCTCACCTCCCCGGCGCCCAGCGCCCTCGACGTGCCCGCGCCCGAGACCGAGGCGCCCCGCACCTTCCTGCCCACGCGGGACGACGACGCCCCGCGGCCGGCGCCGCGCCGCGCGGTCGGCCGGCCCAATGCCGACGAGCTGTTCGCCCGCGTGGGCGCCTGGATCGCCGCGCTCGGCCTGACCTGGCTGATCACCCAGCGCTTCCTGCCGCTGAGCGGGCTGACCTGGTTCCTCATCGTCGGGCTCGTCGCCGGCATCGCGATGACCGCGCTGCTCTCGTCGATCAGCGCCACCTTCGTCGAGGTCCGCGACCGGATCGCCGGCATCGTCGTCACCGCCGGTGCGCTGCTCGTCGTCGCCGCGCTCATCTCCGCGGTGGTCTTCGTCTTCCTGCGTGGATGGCGGCCGCTGACCCACCTCAACTTCATCACCGACGACATGTCGGGCGTCGAGCCGAAGGCGCCGTTCACGAAGGGCGGCGTGCTGCACGCCATCATCGGCTCCGGCATCCAGCTCGGCATCGGCCTCGCGGTCGCGCTGCCGCTGGGCGTGGGCACCGCGGTGTTCATGACCGAGGTCGGCGGCCGCTTCGCGCGCGTCGTACGGACGGTCGTCGAGGCGATGACCGCGCTGCCCTCGATCGTCGCCGGCCTGTTCATCTACACGACGGTGATCCTCACCCTCGGCGTCCCGCGCTCCGGCCTCGCCGCGGGCCTCGCGCTCGGCGTGATGATGCTGCCGATCATCGCGCGCGCCGCGGACGTCGTCCTGCGCGTCGTCCCCGGCAACCTGCGCGAGGCCAGCCTGGCGCTCGGCGCGAGCCGCTGGCGCACGACCTGGAACGTCGTCCTGCCGACCGCCCGGCCGGGTCTCGCGACCGCGGTCATCCTCGGTGTCGCGCGCGGCGTCGGCGAGACCAGCCCGGTGCTGCTGACGTCCGGCGCGGCCGGCTTCGTCCAGGCCAACCCGTTCGACGGCGCGATGAACTCGCTGCCGCTGTTCATCTACACCCAGGTGCGCAGCGGCGAGCCGGCGTCGATCGGCCGCGCGTTCGGTGCCGCGGTCGTGCTGATGACGCTGGTGCTCGCGCTCTTCGTCCTGGCCCGGCTGGTCGCCCGTCCGCGCCGCTACCGCAACCGCCCCTCTCTCGTCCGGCGCCTGCGCGCGCTGGTCCCCGACCGAACCGACGGAGCTGCTTCATGAGTCCCCGCGTACGACGCCTGACCCTCGCCCTGCTCGCCGGGCTCGCCCTCCTCACCGCCGGTGTGGGCGCGAGCGCCGCGGCGGCCGACGACGTGGCCGGCCGCGCCGTGCCGTACTCGACGATCGAGGGCACCGGCTCCACCTGGTCGGAGCTCATCGTCCAGAAGTGGATCGCCGACGTCGCCGCCAACGGCATGCAGGTCGTCTACACCGGCGGTGGCTCCAGCAAGGGCCGCAAGGACTTCGCGCAGAGCACCAACGACTTCGCGATCTCCGAGATCCCCTACCAGGGCGTCGACGAGCAGGGCAACCAGGACAAGTCCGACCGCCCCTACGCCTACCTGCCGATCGTCGCGGGCGGCACCGCGTTCACCTACCAGATCAAGGTGGGCGGCCAGCTGGTCCGCAACCTGCGGCTCTCGGGCGAGACGATCGCCAAGATCTTCACCGGCAAGATCACCAACTGGGACGACGCCCAGATCACCAAGGACAACAACGGCCGCACGTTCCCGTCGCTGCCGATCACGCCCGTCGTCCGCTCCGACGGCTCGGGCACGACCGCGCAGTTCACGACCTGGATGGACAGCCAGTACCCGTCGATCTGGCGGCCCTACTTCGGGCGGTCCGGCCTCACGTCGTACTACCCGACGAAGAGCGGATCCCGGATGAAGGCGCAGGCCGGCTCCGACCAGGTGATGAACACGGTCAAGGGCTTCGCGGGCAACGGCAGCATCGGGTACGTCGAGTACTCCTACCCGGTCAACGCGAACTTCCCGGTCGTCAAGGTGCTCAACAAGGCGGGCTACTACGTCGAGCCCGACCGCTACAACACCGCCGTCGCGCTGACCGCGGCCAAGATCAACCCGACGACGCTCACCCAGGACCTGCGGGGCGTCTACGTCAACGCGGACCCGCGGGCATACCCGATCTCGTCGTACTCCTACATGATCATCCCGACCTCCGCGACCGATAAGCGGATGACGACGTCGAAGCGCCAGACGCTCGCCGACTTCATCTACTACTCGCTGTGTTCGGGGCAGACCAACGCCGGTGACTACGGCTACTCGCCGCTGACCCTCAACCTGGTCAAGGCCGGCTTCCAGCAGGTCGCCAAGCTCAAGCAGGCCGACCCGGCGGTCAACCTGACCAACCGCGACGTCCGCAGCTGCAACAACCCGACGTTCGACGGCAAGAACCCCAACCACAACGTGCTGGCCGACAAGGCCCCGCAGCCGGAGGCGTGCGACAAGGTCGGCGCCGGCCCCTGCGGCAAGGTGACCGGGACCAACCAGCCCGCCGCGGGTGGCAGCACCGGCGGCGCCGGCACCAAGGGCGGCGCCGCGACCGGCGGCGGCGCGGCCGGGGGACCGGCCGGCACCCCTGGAACGGTCGACCCCGAGACCGGCGCGACCGTCGGCAGTCCCGACAGCTCCGGCGCCACGGGCGGCGGCGACGGGACGGTCTACGCCAACCCGACGCTGGCGGCCGACCGCAGCGGCGACCAGCGGCCGTTCGGCGTCCTCGCCGTGCTCGAGCTGCTCGCCCTGGTGATCATCCCCGGTGTCGCCAGCAGCGTGCTGCGGCGCCGGCGCCACGCCCGGAGTGGCGCATGAGCCGCCGGCGCAGCGCCCTGGTCGGCGCCCTCGTCGCCGCCCTGGCGACGCTGACCCTGCTCCCGCCGTCCGGACAGCCCGCCTCCGCCCAGACCTTGGGGGCGCAGAGCGTGGCCCGGCCGAACGGCGACGGCTTCCGCCAGTCGCGCACCATCGGGCGGACCTTCCTCGACGCCCAGGGCGGCGAGCAGACGGTCGGCAGCTATGACCTGACCGTCTCCGCCGACCACACCACCGACCTGCGCGGTCGCGAGCGGATCAACGTCTCGTGGACCGGCGCGCCGCCGAGCGGCGGCCGGGCGAGCAACCCGTTCGGTGAGAACGGGCTCAACCAGGAGTACCCGGTCGTCGTCCTGCAGTGCCGGGGCACCGACGACGCGCGGCTGCCCGCGGCCAAGCGGCTGCGGCCCGAGACCTGCTGGACGTCGTCCTTCTTCCAGCGCTCGCAGGTCACCAAGCCCAACAGCCAGGCGCTGTGGCGCGTCGACCGGTATGCCTCGGACGCCGACAAGCAGGCCGTCTCCGGCACCGGCGCGATGCCGTCGGGCACCTGCAAGGACGCGGTGGCGGACGGGCTGAACACGCACCTGACGCCCTTCGTCGCCGCGTCGGGCAAGACGTTCTACGCCTGCAGCCAGGACACCATGCCGCCCGAGGCGGCCGTCGGCGCGGCCTTCCCGCCGTCCGAGATCGCCGCCTACTCCGACGAGAACGGCGACGGCTCGGTCGACTTCGAGGTCCGCTCGGCGACCGAGAACGAGTCGCTCGGCTGCAAGCGCGAGGTGGCCTGCTCGATCGTCGTCATCCCGATCACCGGCCTCAGCTGCGCCGCGCCGGACGACGCGATGGCGTCGGCCGACCGCGAGTGCCGCCGCTACGGCCGGTTCCCGTCGGGCAGCAGCAACTTCGCCAACGAGGGCATCGACCGCACGGTCGGGCCGGACCTGTGGTGGTCGGCGTCCAACTGGCGCAACCGGGTCTCGATCCCGATCACCTTCGGCCTGCCGCCGGGCGCGTGCGACGTCCTCGACCCGCGGCCGCCGGTCGGGTTCTCCGGCTCCGAGCTGATGGCGCAGGCCGCGCTGCAGTGGGCGCCGGCGTACTGCCTGAACAAGAAGCGGTTCAAGTTCCAGCTCAACCAGATGCCCGACCAGACCGGCTGGAACCTCATGCAGACCGGCGACTCCCCGGCGGCCTTCGTCTCGATGCCGCACGACACGAGCGGCCCCGAGCCGGTCGGCTACGCGCCGACCGCCGTGACCGGCTTCGCGATCGGGTACGTCGCCGACAAGCCCGACAACGGCGGCGAGTTCACCAGCCTGCGGCTCAACGCGCGGCTGATCGCCAAGCTGCTCAGCCAGAGCTATCCGGCGTCCGCGCTCGGCACCGGCCACCCGGGGCTGGAGAAGAACCCGCTGAGCATCCAGGCCGACCCGGAGTTCATCAAGCTCAACCCCGGGCTGAGCCAGCGCGCAAGCGAGGCCGGCGCGACCCTGCTGTCGCTGTCGAACTCCTCCGACCTGGTCCGCCAGCTCACCGAGTACCTCGCGCAGGACCAGGACGCCCGCGACTTCCTCGCCGGCAAGCCCGACCCGTGGGGGATGACGGTCAACCCGTCGTACAAGGGGATCGATGTCCCGACGGCGGAGTGGCCGCTGCTCGACACCTACGAGCCGAAGACTCAGGACCCGTGCCGCCAGGCCAACTCCTCGGTCTACCTGACCCAGGTCGCGGCGCCGGTCACGACGCTGCGCAAGATCGCCGACGCGCTCATCGACGCGTGGCCCAACGTGCAGAGCCGCTGCGACGGCGACAGCTCGGCCTGGAAGCTCGGCCGCATCGACCGCCAGTCGTACGGCGCCCGGTTCATGCTCGGTCTGGTCAGCCTCGGCGACGCCGACCGGTTCGGCCTGCGCGCCGCCGCGCTGCACACCACCGGCAGCAGCTATGTCGCGCCCAGCCTGACCTCGCTGTCGAAGGCGGTCGCCGTCGCGAAGCAGAAGAAGGGCGACCCGCGCGGGCCCTTCGACATGTCGTTGAAGACGCTCGTCGCGGCGAAGGGCGCCTACCCGGGCACCCAGGTCGTCTACACCGTCGCCCGCACCCACGGCCTCGCCAAGGCCGACGCCCGGACCATCGCCTCCTTCATCCGGATCGCGACCAGCGAGGGCCAGCGGATCGGCCGAGGCAACGGCGAGCTGCCCGAGGGCTACCTGCCGCTGCGGCGCACGGGCGCCACCGCGGCCCTGTGGCGCGCGGCGCAGTCGACCGCGGACGCCGTCGAGGCGCAGAAGGCCGTCGGCGACAAGGGCACCGGCGACGGCGCCGACCCGGCGCCCGGCACGTCCGCCGGCAACCTCGGCAAGGCGCCCGCCCCGGCAGGCCCCGGCAAGGGCGGGGCCGCGGCCAAGCCCGGCACGACGTCCGGTGACGTCGTGACCGCCGAGACCCAGGCGGCGAGCTCGACGACGGCGCTGTCGATGCTGCCGACGCTGCTCGTCGTGGGCCTGGTCGCCGCGGTGGCCTCGCTCATCACCCGGCTGATGGCGTTCCGGCGGGGGAGGGCCTGATGACCGCGGTCCTCGAGGAGACCGGACGGCGTCGCCGTACGCCTCCGCCTCCGCCGCAGCCCCGCGAGTCCGGGCTGGTGCTGAGCAGTGCGCTCACCACGATCGCGCTGGTCTGCCTGTGGCTGGTCGTGCACCTGCTGTTCTTCGGGACCATCTCCCACGACCGCGCCCAGTCGCTGCTGCGCTCGGACTTCCGCCAGCAGCTCGCCGCCGCCACGGCGCCCGTCGGCCCGACGGTCGCGCCGGGCGCCCCGGTCGCGCTGCTGTCGATCCCCGCGCTCGGCGTCGACGAGGTCGTCGTCGAGGGGACGGCGGCCGGCGACCTCTTCGCCGGACCCGGCCACCTGCGCAAGAGCGTGCTGCCCGGACAGGTCGGCAGCTCGGTCCTCTACGGACGCTCGGTCACCTACGGCGCGCCCTTCCGCCACCTCGCCGACCTGCGGACCGGTGACCTGATCAAGGTCACCATGGCCCAGGGCGAGGCGACCTTCCGCGTGATCGGCGTCCGCCGCGACGGCGACCACCTGCCGCAGCCCGCACCCGTCGGCGCCGCCCGGCTGACCCTCGTCACCGCCGACGGATCCGGCCGCTTCGGCGACCTGATGCCCGGCGGCACCGTGTACGTCGACGCCGAGGCCGCCAAGGGCTTCCCGTCGCCGGGCGGCTACTCGCCCGTCGTACCGAAGTCGGAGGAGGCGATGCGCTCCGGCACCGAGGCGCTGCCGCTGCTCACCCTCTGGCTGGCGCTGCTCATCGGCCTTGTCGTCGCCACCATCCTCGCCCGGCAGCGGTGGACCCGCGGCCAGGTGTGGGTCGTCGCGATCGCGCCGCTGCTCGCCATGTCGTGGCTCGTCACCGACACCGCGATGCGGCTGCTCCCGAACCTGATCTGACCCACCACACGACGTTCCACCCCACCCGAGAAGAAGAATCCAGAGAAGAGGAAGTTGATGTCTGCACGCACGACGCTCGGGGGAGTCCTCGTTGCGACTCTCGCGACCGCCTCGGTCATCGGCGCGGTCGCGCCGGCCCACGCGGCGTACACCGCCGACCCCGACGACACCGCGTTCACCCCGGCCTCCACCGACCTGATCGGCGTCGGCTCGGACACCAGCCAGCACGCCATCAAGCTGCTCGCCGACGCGTGGAACGGCTCGACCCCTGCGCCTTCCTACAAGATCGCGAGCTTCGCCGCCACCACCGCGGGCGGCCCGACGCCCACCGACGGCTCGAGCACCATCAGCCTCCCCGGCGGCGCCTCGATCGCCCGCCCGAACGGCTCCGGCGCGGGCAAGGGCCGGCTGTACGGCGCCAACGAGGCGCCCGAGGTCGACTTCGCGCGCTCCTCGTCGTCGCTCAACAGCGACGAGAAGGCCGCCAACCTCAAGCAGTTCCCGTTCGCGGTCGACGTCCTCAAGACGGCCGTCTCCAACAACGTCGCCTCGCACGCGCCGGCGACCATCAGCCGCGACGACCTGCTGAAGATCTACGACGGCACGTACACGACCTGGAACCAGGTTCCCGGCGGCACCTCGACCGACGCGATCGTGCCGATGATCCCGCAGAACGGCTCGGGCACCCGCAGCTTCTTCCTCGACCAGCTCAAGGCCGCCAACGGCGGTACGGCGGTCGTCCTCGCCGGCACGGTGCAGACCGTCCAGGAGCACGACGACAGCCAGATCAAGGGCAACGCCAACGCCATCGCGCCGTTCTCGGCCGGTCGCGCCGGGCTGCTCGGCACCACGCTGCGCCTCGAGGACGGCTTCGAGGCCAAGCGCGCGCTCTACAACGTGGTCCGTGGCGCCGACGTCGCGAACCCGAAGATCACCGCGGTGTTCGGCCCCGACGGCTTCCTCTGCTCCGAGCAGGCCTCGCAGCTGATCAAGAACGCCGGCTTCGACCAGCTCGCCAGCGTCGACGACGCCGGTGTCTGCGGTGAGGCGACCATCGACCCCACCACGAACTTCACCACCAGCGCCCCGGCCGCCCCGATCGTCACCCAGACCGCGGTCTCCGGCACCAGCCCGGCCGCGAAGAAGGTCGTCGTCAAGGCCAAGATCACCGGCTCGAAGACCCCCGAGGGCACCGTCACCTTCACCGAGGGCGGCACCGTCGTCGGCGCCGACGTCCCCGTCATCGGCGGCACCGCGACCCTGACCCTCACCAACGTCGCCCCGGGCTCGCACCGCTACACCGCGCAGTACGCCCCCGCCGTCGGCACCGTCTTCCAGGCCTCCGAGCAGGCCGCGGACGTCGTCGTGAAGACCTCCGCCAAGCTGACCGAGACCTTCCCCGCGAAGAACAAGGCCGGCAAGAAGGCCAAGGGCACCGTCGTCGTCACCCTCGCCGGCACCGCCGCCAAGGCCACCGGCAAGGTCACCGTCAAGGTCGGCAGCAAGGTCGTCGGCACCGGCACCGTCGTGGGCGGCAAGGCGACGATCACGCTGAAGAAGCTCAAGAAGGGCAAGAACACCCTGGTCGCGACCTGGAGCGGCAACGTGCTCGCCCCCGGCGCGAGCCTGACGTTCACGATCAAGCAGAAGTGACCGCCGCCTGGTTCGCCAGGCAGCACCCGCAGCACCTGCTGCATCTGCAGTAGCCGTGAGGCCCGGGCGGTCGTCGCCGACGACCGCCCGGGTTCCTCCACACCCGCGAAGGAACCACCGATGAACACCCCAGCCGTCGACGTCGACACCGCCACCATCCCTGCGGTGCCGCCGAGCCCGCAGGCCCCGCTCCAGCTCGACCCGGCGGTCTCCGTCGACGCCCTGCGCGAAGGCCTCGCCGAGCTCGAGGCCCGCGACATCACCGCCTGGTTCGGCGACCACCTGGTCCTGGACCGGGTCTCGCTCACCATGCCCGCCGGCGGCATCACCGCCCTGATCGGACCTTCCGGCTGCGGCAAGTCGACCTTCCTGCGGATCCTCAACCGGATGCACGAGCTGGTGCCGTCGGCGAAGCTCGCCGGCGAGGTCCTCCTCGACGGCGAGGACATCTACGACCCCAGCAAGCGGCTCATCGACGCCCGCCGCGCCATCGGCATGGTCTTCCAGAAGCCGAACCCGTTCCCCGCGATGTCGATCCGCGAGAACGTGCTCGCCGGACTCAAGCTCACCGGCACCCGCATGCGTCGCAGCGACAAGGACGACCTCGTCGAGTCCTGCCTGATCAAGGGCGGCCTCTGGAACGAGGTCAGGGACCGCCTCGACGCCCCTGGCGGCGGCCTCTCCGGCGGCCAGCAGCAGCGGCTCTGCATCGCCCGCTCGCTCGCCATCCGCCCGCGCGTGCTCCTCATGGACGAGCCCTGCTCCGCCCTCGACCCGACCTCCACCCGGGTCATCGAGGAGACCATGCTCGAGCTCGCCCAGGAGGTGACGATCGTGATCGTCACCCACAACATGCAGCAGGCGGCGCGGGTCTCGGACCAGTGCGCCTTCTTCCTCGCCTCGCAGGGGCAGCCCGGTGTGATCGTCGAGCACGGTGACACGAGCGCGATGTTCCAGAGCCCGCAGGACTCGCGGACGTACGACTACGTCAACGGTCGCTTCGGCTGATCTTCTGATGGTCCTCGGCTGCTCGTGGGCAGCCTGCGGTGGGCGGGGTGCCGGGTTCTTTGTACTGAGAGCGTGGTGGCGCGCCGCGGTGGTCGAGGTGGTGGGTTGCGGTCGCCTGTTGCTTTGCGGTCGCTGCCGGTACACCCCTGTCCCGCGGTGGGTAGGTGAGTGCGCTGCTTTCGTGACTCATGTCCGGAGTGGGTGGGTGCCTCGGTGGTCGACCCGGAATCGGAAGCCGTTGGGGCTGGTCCAGGCA
>NZ_BAABAC010000020.1:86017-116898 GCF_039537225.1 Nocardioides ginsengisoli | reverse complement strand
GGGCGGCGGGGCGGGCGGTGGCGAGGACGGCGGGGCGGGCGGCGGGGCGGGCGGCGGGGCGGGCGGTGGCACGGACGGCACGTGCTCGGTCGGCGGCGTCGGCGGGCGCACCTGCGTGGGCTCCGGCTTCGGCGCCATCCTGCGCCGGTCGTCGGTCCACGCGGCGCCGTCCCAGCGGCGCTCCCAACCGCCGCCGTCGGGATACCACCCGGGCGGGGTGCCGTAGTCGCTCAAGGCCGAGTCCTTTCGTGAGGCCCAGCGAACATACCCCGGTCCGGCCGATGTGCTTGTGGCCGACCGCCCGACGCGGCAGGATCGCCGCACTGCGCGCCGCGTCTGCGGCCACCGCTCCCCGCACGAAAGGGGGACCTCGTGGTCTCCGTGCCCGGCTTCCGTCCGATCGACCCGACCGCCACCGCCTTCCTGCTCGCAGAGAACCGCAACATGCCGATGCACGTCGGCGGCCTGCAGCTGTTCGAGCCACCGGCGGACGCGGGCCCGGACTACGTCCGGGAGATGTTCGAGTCGATGCGCGACACCGAGACCATCGCGCCCCTCTTCCTCAAGCACCCCTACCGCTCGGTAAGGACCGGCGGGACGCTGGTGTGGCGCGACGACGAGCAGTTCGACATCGAGCACCACGTCCGGCACAGCGCGCTCCCCCAGCCCGGCCGGGTCCGCGAGCTGCTCGAGCTGGTCGGCCGGCTGCACTCCACCCGCCTCGCGTGGGAGCGGCCGCTGTGGGAGACCCACGTCATCGAGGGGCTCGCCGACGGTCGGGTCGCGATGTACACCAAGCTCCACCACGCCCTCGTCGACGGCATCTCCGCGATGCGGCTGATGGCCAGCACGCTCTCCGCCGACCCCGATCGCCGCCACATGCCGGCGCCCTTCGCCGAGGGCGCGGCCGGTCGCCGCCGTCCGGTGCCGGACGCCGACGGGCGCTCGTCGGCCGCCGTCGACGCCGCGACCAGCGCCGCGCGCACCCTCGCCGACCTGCCCGGCGAGGTCGTCCGCACCGCCCTGAGCGTGAGCGCCGACGCCGCCGGCATGCCGCTCGCGCTGGTGCGGACGCTGCGCAAGGGCATCCGCAACGAGACCTCCGCGGTCTCGCTCGCGGCCCCGCGGACCATCTTCAACCAGTCGATCACCGGCGCCCGCCGGTTCGCCGCGCAGGACTGGCCGATCGAGCGGATCCGCGGCGTCGGCAAGGCCACCGGCACCACCATCAACGACGTCGTCCTCGCCATGTGCAGCGGAGCGATGCGGACCTATCTCAGCGAGCTCGACGCGCTGCCGGACCAGTCGATGGTGTCGATGGTCCCCGTCGGGCTCAAGGCCAAGCAGGCCGGGACGGCGTCCGCCGAGGGCGGCAACGCCATCGGCTCGGTCATGGTCCGCCTCGCCACCGACCGGTCCGACCCCGCCGACCGGCTCAGCACGATCAGCCAGTCGATGAAGGACGGCAAGGAGGCGCTCTCGTCGATGACGCCCACCCAGATCGTCGCCATGAGCGCGATCGGGATGGCACCCTCGATCGTCGTCCCGATGCTGAGGATGCAGGGCATCGTGCGCCCGCCGTACAACCTGATCATCAGCAACGTCCCCGGGCCGCGGGTGCCGCACTACTGGAACGGCGCGCAGCTGGTCGGCAACTACCCGGTCTCGATCCCGATCAACGGCATGGCGCTCAACATCACGTGCACGTCGTACGCCGGCAACATGGGCTTCGGCCTCACCGGCTGCCGACGTACCGTGCCGCACCTGCAGCGACTGCTCACCTTCCTCGACGACGAGCTCGCCGCGCTGGAGAAGGCCGCCGGCGTCAGCTGAGCTCGGCGTAGCCGCCGCCGACCCGCGCGGCGACGGCCCGCAGCCGGGCCCGGGTCACCGCCGAGACGGTCGGATAGCCCGCCCGCTCGGCGTTCGAGCCGACCCGCGTCGGCTCGGCGGAGTTGATCGAGAGGCAGACCCGGCTGCCGCCGTCCGCCGCATTCGCCAGCGCCACCGCGTGGCCCGTCGTCCCGCTGCCGGCGAAGTAGTCGAGGACCCGCGCGTCGTCGGGCATGGTCTCGACGATCCGGCGCAGCAGGCCGGTCGGCTTCGGGGACTCGAAGACGTGCCCCACCAGCTCCTTCAGCTCGGCGACCGCGCTGTCGGTCGAGCCGATCTCCTCGGCCAGCCAGATCGTCTGCAGCTTCTTGCGGCGACCGCCGACCGGATGGCGCCAGTCGCGCTGATAGACGTCGATCCGCTCACCCCGCGTGCCCCGCACCCACCGGCACTCGAGGTCGTCGGGCCGCTCGTCGATCCGCGGCCGCGACCAGCGCCAGACGGCCGGCGTCCCGTCACCGAACACCGGCTTGATCTCCACCGCCCCCTCGAACGGCGCCGTCGCCACCCGCCCGCTCTCCGGCTCGCCCCAGACCGGGAAGTGCAGTGTCGGCGCGGACAGCGGGTTGAACCGCTTGTTGGTGTTGCGCAGCGGCAGCCGCCGGTAGCGCCGCCCGTCCTCGGCCTCCAGCGGGAAGTCCGACTCCACCACGGTGTGCGCCGACGACGCGTCGAGCACGCACCGGCTCGCGTCCTTCGCGTAGACCAGGAGGTACTCGTGCGAGGTCGCGAAGCCCCGCCCCAGTTGGCGTCCCTTCGGGTTGAGGTTGACCACGACCTGCGCGAGGAAGTTCGCCTCGCCGTAGACCTCGTCGAGGAGCAGCCGCAGGTAGGCCACCTCGTGGTCGTCGATGCTCACGAAGATCGCGCCGGTCTCGGCCAGGACCCGCCGCCCCGCCTCGAGACGCGGCCGCAGGTAGGCCACCCACGAGGCGTGTCGCCCGGCCACGCCCGCGCCGCGGGCACCCTTGAAGTCGTCGTGGTAGGCGAAGTCGTTGCCGGTGTTGTAGGGCGGATCGAGATAGATCAGGTCGTACTCGCTCGGCACGCTCTCGGGCCTGCCGTCGAGCACGGCCGCGAGCACGTCGAGGTTGTCGCCCTCGGCGAAGATGTTCCACGGTCCCGGCTCGGCGCCCACGCGCTCATCGTGACAGGCTCAGCGGGTGTCCCGCCGTACCTTCTCCCGGGCTGAGCTGGAGTCGTTCCGCGACGCCGTCGTCCCCGACCTGCTGCCGACCGCGCCGAACGAGCAGCTGCGTCTGCTCTTCGTCGGCATCAACCCCGGCCTGTGGACCGCGGCCACGCAGACCCACTTCGCCCACCCGGGCAACCGCTTCTACCCCGCGCTGCTGCTCGGCGGCGTCATCACCGAGCCGGTCGATCCGGCCAACGGGATGAGCGAGGCCGATCGGGCCATGATGCGTCGCCGCGGCATCGGCATCAGCAATGTCGTGCACCGCGCGACCGCGAAGGCCTCCGAGCTGAGCAACGACGAGCTGCGGGCCGGCGGCGTCCAGCTCACCGAGCTGGTCGCGCGCGAGCAGCCGAAAGTCGTCGCGATCGCCGGGATCACGGCGTACCGGACCGCCTTCGGACGCCCCAAGGCCGTCCCCGGTCGCCAGCCCGAGGACCTCGCCGGCGCCGAGCTGTGGGTGGTGCCCAACCCGAGCGGCCTCAATGCGCACGAGACCGTCGCCTCGCTCGCCGCGGCCTACCGCGAGGTCGCCGAGGCGGCCGGGATCATCTGAGTCCGCGCACCGCGACGCCGACCACCATCGGGACGACGGTCGCCGCGCCACCGGGCATCCGGAGCTCCTCGACCTCGCTCACCTCGAACGGCGAGCGCCGGAGCAGGCCGACGAAGTCGCGGTTGGGCCGGCACCCGTCGGCGAGCCGCCGCTGCAGCGGCGCCGCGACCTCCTGCACCACCCGCCGTACGCCGGTGCCCCGGACGTGCTCGTGGAACAGCAAGGTCCCGCCGGGCTTGACCACCCGCGCCAGCTCGGCGAGCGCCTCGGCCGGCCGGTCGAGCGAGCAGAACACCAGCGACGCGGCGACCGTGTCGAAGGAGTCGTCGTCGAACGGCAGCGCGTAGGCGTCGCCGTCGACGATCTGCCAGGCCCGGGCCCGGATGTCGGCCGTCCGGCGCTGCAGCTGCGCGCGCAGTCCTGGATTCGGCTCGACCATCACCAGCTCGGTGACCGCGCTCGTGTAGTGCGGCACCGAGAAGCCGTTGCCGGTGCCGAGGTCGAGCACCCGCCCGCTCGCCCGGGCCAGATGCCGGGCCCGGATCGCGGCCTGACCCGCGTCCTCCGAGCGCTGCATCAACCCCGGATACCAGCGTGCGAACAGTCGCTGCCCCATCGTCCCCTGTGTCGCCATGCGGGGAGTCTAGGAAGAGCCCGGTGTCGGAGCCGCCTCAGAGGGTCGTGATCGCGCTGATCATCCACACCCCCTTCGTCCGCCGCGCCTCGACCCGCAGCTGCGCGGCTGCGTACTGGGCCTGGTGATCGCTCGCCCGCTGGGCTGCCTGGTCGAGAAAGACCAGCAGCGTCGCGCGATCACCCCGCAGCGCGGTCACGGCCGCCGCCTGGACCGTCGCCGTCTGCGTGATCTGCTGACCGGCCGCCTGCTTGCGCAGCGCCGCGAACAGCAGGTCGTAGTCGCGGCGGGCCTGCCCGACCAGCAGCAGGTCGGCCGCCTGCTGGGTCGGCGCCGCATCGCTGGTGTCGTAGCTGAACACCTGGGTCAGCGCCTTCGACACCGCCGTCTGCACCTGTGCGGTCGCCGACGGGTCGACCACCGCGTGGTTGGCGACGTGGTCGGCTCTGCCCTCCTGACGGGCCTTCCCGAGCAGGACCAGCCCCGCGAGGACCAGCGCCGCGAGCAGCAGCGGGACGACGGCGCGGACCAGGCGGGCAGCCGCGGTCGTCGTCACGGCGTACCGCCGCCGGTCGCCACCGACACCTGCTGCAGGCTCTCCAGGAGCCACCTGCCGCCGACCTTGACCAGATCGGCGGCGAACCGGTTGCGCTTGACCGTCGGCTTCGCTGCCGCCTTGTCGCCGGGCTCGTCGCCCGGCTCGTCGGCCGGAGTCACGGTGACCTCGACGGCGGCGATCACCGAGGCCGAGTCGTGGTCGAGGTCGACGACGCCGGCGTCGAGCACCGTGCCGACCGAGCTCGCGTGCTGGTCGGCCAGCAGGGCCCGATCGGGCTTGCTGGTCGAGACCAGCTGGTCGTGCAGCGTGCCGGTGGTCACGTCCGCCCAGGCGGCCAGGCCTCCGTCGAGGTCGCGGTAGTCGAGCGTGTTCATCGTCTCGATGCCGTGCCTGGCCGCGATCAGGACGCGGTCGCGGAGCACGGCGCGCTCAGCCATCGCGTCGTCGTGATGGCGAGCCCGGTGCCATGCCACCAGGCCCGCCACCACGAGGCAACCTGCAAGGGTCGCGATCCCTAGCTGCAGGCGCCACCGAGAGCCCCGTCCCCCATGGCCGGTTCTCTCGGTCGTCTTTGGTTGCGGCCGCCGCGCGAGCATCAGCGGCCTCCCGGAAGGTGCTGCGGACCGCGCACGTTGATGCCCGTCGACAGCGGCGCGGTGCAGCCCGCGGCCGTGTTGAGGGGCGTCACGGTCGGGTCGGTGCCGCGGTGCAGCCGCGTGCCGCCGTAGCCCTGCACGCACGGCCACGGGTTGAAGAAGGTCGGCACCAGGCCGAGGCGCAGGCCGCGGGCGCTGGCGATCGACCAGCCGACGCTGACCGCCTCCGGCAGGTGGACCATCGCGTCCTGGACGCCGGCGGCGTGGGCGCCGAAGATCATCGACGTCGAGACCAGGTGGCTCATCACGACACCCAGGGGCGCGCCGACGTCGTGGATCAGCAGGCCCAGCTCACGCGCGGACGCCGGCGTGGTGGTGATCAGCCGGCGCAGGTCGCCGTCGGAGTCGGCGAGCGTGCGGGAGAACAGGGCCATGTCCTTGCTGAACGCGCGGATGCTCGTTCCTGACATCTCCTGCGTGCGCAGCACCCGATCGGCGTTGCGGATCAGGCTGGAGCTGACCCGGAAGTTGCGGTCGGCGGCCTGCTCGAACTCCCACGAGGTCTGGATCAGCCGCCGGAAGTCGTCGGCCGCGCCCGCGGAGAGCCGGTAGGTCTCGTCGATGGTCGTGTTCAGCGCCGCCGAGGGGATCGACGCCGCGAAGTCACGACTGCTGCGCAGGACCTCGGCGGTCGACACCGGCAGCGCATCGGCCCCGCCGGTGAGCCGGTCGCCGGCCCGGAGCCGGCCCTTCGTCGCGCCGGCGGACGGCGTGAGCTCGAGGTACTGCTCGCCGATCGTCGAGCGGTCCTGCACCCGCACCCGGACGCCGGCCGGGATCGGCGGCGCCGCGCCGTCGATGGTCAGCGTGGCGCGGACGCCGGTCTCGCTGGCCCGCAGCGCGCTCACCGTGCCGACCGGGACGCCGCGATAGGTCACCTCCGAGTTGACGAACAGCCCGCCCGCATCGGGCAGGTCGACCCGCACCCGGTAGGAGGACGCGAACGGGTCGAGGCCGACGTACCGGGCGCCGACATAGGTGGTGCCGAGCAGGGCGAGCGCGACGAAGAGGCCGAGCTTGACCCGGATGCCGCGGGTGAGCTGCTGCATCACATGCCTCCCGGAGTGGACGGGGTCTGCGGGGACGACGGCGGCGGGCTCGGCGCGTCGGTCGGAGGAAGCAGGGTCGGCGGCTGCACCGGGGCGGTCCCCAGGGGAGGGAGGGGAGACCCCCTGCGCGCCGCCGACCCTCTCCCCACCTGGGGCCACGTGCACCCCATCTCCGCGCAGCCTGCAGGCAGCGTGCGGAAATTGGTGGTCATGAAGACGTTGAGATAGTCGCCCTTGATCGCTCCCAGGACCGCGTCCGGGAACGGGTAGGTCAGCAGGATCTCCAGCGCGTAGGGCAAGTCGGAGCCTGCCTTCGCGAGCTGCTGGAGGATGGGCGCGAGGAGCTTGAAGTCCGCGACCATGTCGTCCTGCGACGCGTGGAGGGTCGTCAACGTGACTCTCGAGAGCCGGTCGAGCGAGCGGAGCATCCGGACCAGCTGCGGGCGCTGCTCGGCCAGCACCTTCATCCCGGGTGCGAGGCCCTCGAGCGTGTGGGCGATCCGCGCGCGGTCGCCGTCGAGCGTCCGCCCCAGCCGGGCCAGGCCGTCGAGGGCAGTGGTGATCGCCGAGCTCCGGCGGTCGAGGACCGAGACGAACCGCTGGGTCTGCTCCAGGAACTGCCGCATCTCGGCGGTGCGGCCGTGGCCCACCTGCTGCAGCTCGCGCGAGATCTCCTGGAACTGCCCGATGCCGCCGCCGTTGAGCACCAGCGACAGCGCGCCGAGCACCTCCTCGACCTCGGCGGCCGCGTCGGTGTGGTCCTTGCCGAGGTGGGCGCCGCCGGCGAGCAGCGCGGTCGTGGTCGCGCCGGCCGCATGCGGTGGGCGCACCAGGGCGACGTACTTCTCGCCGAGCAGCGAGGTCTGCTGGATGCGGGCCACCGTGCCCTCGGGCAGGGCCACGCCCCGGCGCACGACGAGCTCGACCTCGGCCGAGCGGCCGTCCTTGCTCAGCGTGATCCGCCGGACCCGGCCGACCGCGACGTCGTCGACCTTGACGCTGCTCTGCGGCACCAGGTCGAGCGCGTCGTCGAAGTCGGCGGTCACCGTGATCGGGTCGCTGCCGACGTCGGCGCCGCCCGGCAGCGGCGCGTTGTAGACCCCGCCGCCGAGCACGCCGCAGCCGGCGAGGAGGACGACGGTCGCGAGCAGGGCGACCAGCCGGATCGGCTGCATCATCGGGCACCTCCCGTGCCCGGGACCAGCACCGGCGGCGCGTGCTCGGACGTCCGCCCGCTCAGGCCGTCACGGCTCCAGGCGGTCAGCTCGTTGAGGTCGCCGCGGCCCTGGACGGTGTTGGAGCCCGGGTCGTAGGCACGCAGGAAGTTCTGCAGGGCCAGCGGGATGTCGGCGACCGCCTCCTCCAGCGAGCGCCGGTGCTTGACCAGGAGCTGGGTCGGCCCCTGCAGTCGCTGCACGCTGCGCCGCAGCTGGGCCCGGCTGTCGCGGACGAAGTCGTGCAGGCCGGCCAGCGCCCGGCCGAGGTTGTCGACGGCACGACTCAGGTCGTCGCGGTCGGCGGCCAGGGAGGCGGCCACCGTGGCGAACTGACGGTTGGCGTCGGCCACTCCGCTGTCGTGGTCGAGCAGCGTGGCGTTGAGCGCCTCGAGGTGGTCGATCGTGGCGAAGAAGGGGTCGTCGACACCGGAGAGCGTGGCCGATGCCTTGCCGAACTCGCGCAGCATCGTGTTGATGTCGCCACCCTGGCCCTTCAGGTTGGCCGCGACCGCCTGCAGGAAGCGGGTCAGCGCGCCGTCCTTGTTGGCGCCCCGCGGCCCGAGCTCGGTGCTGAGGTCGACCATGCTCTGGTAGAGCTGGTCGATCTCGACCGGCACCGCGGTCTGGGTGATGGTCGCGCCGTCGGCCAGCGCACGGCCGCCGTCGTAGGGCTCGGTGAGCTGGACGTAGCGGTCGCTGACCAGCGTCGGCGCGACCACGACGGCCTTGGTGTCGGCGCCCACCCGACGGCCGCGGTCGAGACGCATGGTGACCAGGACGTGCTCGGGCCCGGGCTCGACCCGGGTGACGCGGCCGACCGGGACGCCGAGGATCTCCACGTCCGAGCCGGGATAGAGGCCGACGCTGGAGGCGAACTCGGCGTGGATCTCGAGGCCGGACGCACGCAGCATCCGGACCCCGACCAGGCCGGTGGCGGCCACCACCGCCACCAGGGCGAGGACCAGCAGCCGCCGTGGGGTCGAGGACGTCATCGCGCACCTCCCGGGTGGCACTCGCGCACGACGTCGTTGTCGAGCACCGGCGTGTCGTCGGGGCCGAACAGGCCGCAGACATAGCTGTCGACCCAGTGGCCGTTGCCCATCGCGGTGCTCAGCATCCGGTAGTAGGGACCGATCTTCTGCAGCGCGGCGTCGAGGTGGTCCTGGTTGCGTCGCAGGATTCCGGCCACCCGGTCGAGCTGCTGCAGCGCGGGCCGCAGGGTCGCCTGGTTGTCGGCGACCAGGCCCTGGACCTGGCGGCCGAGCTCGGCGGTGCTGGTGAGCATCCGGTGGATCGCCGCGCGCCGGTCGGCCAGCTCGGTGAGCAGCGCGTCGCCGTCGTCGATCAGCTTGCCGATCTCGTCGCGGCGCGCGGCCACGACGTCGGTGACCTTGCTGGTCGCGGTGAAGAGCCGGCCCAGCTCGCCGTCGCGCTGGGAGATGGTGCGCGAGAGCCGGGTCAGTCCCTTGACCATGCCGCGCACCGACGCGGGCGTCGTGACGAAGACCCGGGCCAGGGTGTCGAGGCTGTGGGCGAGCTGGTCGGTGTCGATCTCGCCGACGGTGGTCGCCAGGTCGGAGAAGGCCGCGGTGACGTCGTACGGCGTGGTGGTGCGGGCCAGCGGGATCGGCGCGTCGAGCGCTCCCCCGCCCTGGGGGTCGAGGGCGAGGAACTTCTGGCCGAGCAGCGTCTTCACCTTGACCGCGGCCGTCGTCTCGGTGCCGAGCGCGACGCCGTCGGTGCGGAAGGAGACGAGCACGCGCTTGCCCTCGAGCTCGACCGCGGTGACCTTGCCGACCTTCACCCCGGCCACCCGGACCTCGTCGCCGGAGCGGATGCCGCCGGCCTCGGCGAAGTAGGCCTGGTGCACCGTGCCGCCACCGATGACCGGCAGCGCCTCGGCGGAGAAGGTGGCGAAGAAGACGCCCACCATCAGGGCCAGGCCGACCACCGCGATGACGACCTTGTTGCGCTCGGCGAACGCTGTGGGAAACCGCATGGCTATCGGCACCTTCCGGCGACGGGTCGCACCCCGAGATCCCCGTAGTAGCCCTCGGGAAGCGGGATCGAGCCCTTGATCGAGCAGAGGTAGAAGTTGACCCACGAGCCGTAGCTCGCGGTCCGCCCGATGGCGGACAGCTTCGTGGGGAGGCGGGCGAGGAACCGGTCGAGCACCGGACCTTCGGTCGCCAGGTGGTGGGACAGATCGCCGAGACCCTTGATCGAGCGCCGCAGCGGGTCGCGCCCCTGGCGCAGCAGCGAGGCGACGCTGGCGGAGAGGTCGCTCATCCCCGCGATGGTGTCGCCGATCGTGGTGCGGTCCTGGGCCAGTCCGCTGACCAGGCGCTGCAGCGTGACCAGGGTGGTGTCGAGCTGGCCCGAGCGCTCCCCGACCACGGAGAGGACCTGGTTGAGGCTGGTGATCATCTCGCCGATCACCTGGTCGCGGTCGGCGAGCGTCGAGGTCAGCCGTGCGGTGCTCGACAGCAGGCTGTCGACGGTGCCGCCCTCGCCCTGGAAGACCGAGATGATCTGGCCGCTGAGCTCGTTGACGTCGTGGGGATCGAGGAACTGGAACAGCGGCTGGAAGCCGTTGAAGAGCAGGGTCAGGTCGAGCGCCGGCGTGGTGTGGTCGAGGTCGAAGGTGTGGCCGACCGGCAGCACCCGACCTGCCCGCGGCGGTGCCTGCAGCGCGACATAGCGCTGCCCGATGACATTGCGGAACCGCAGCAGCACCGTCGTCCCGTCTGTCAGCGGCGCGCTGTCGCTGACGTTGAACCACACCTTCGCGACCCGGTCGTCGGCCACCTCGATACGCTCGACGGTGCCGACCTTGACGCCGGCCATCCGGACGTCGTCGCCCGGGTTGAGGCTGGTCGCGTCGGTGAACAGCGCCGCATAGGTGTGCCCGTCGCCGGGCGTGCCGTTGCGGATCGTGGCGGCCAGCGCCACGGTGGCCAGCACCGTCACCAGGCTGAAGCTGACCATCTTGAGCAGCGTGATCCGCGCTGCCTGGTCGAGGGAGATCCTCATCGCACGCGCACCTCCGCACCGCGCAGGGTCGGGCCGAGCAGCAGGCTCGACCAGGACGGGAAGGCGCGCGGGGCGAGCCCGGCGCTCGGCGCCAGCAGCTCGGCGAGCAGCCGGTTCTCGGCCGGCGAGTTCGCCTCACCCAGCCCGGTGGCCGCGGAGAACTGCCGGAACCGGCTGGTCGGCGGCGCCCCGATCGTCGCCGGCTCGGCGCTCGCTCGCGCCGGGACCGGGCCCACCTTGCCGGTCTCGTAGGGGCAACGCGGACCGCCGCCGGCGCTGTAGGACGGGTCGTCCTGGCCCGCGACATAGCGGCCGCGGGACGGCTCGACGGTGAGCACGACGTGCATGCCGGGCTGGCGGGTGCCCTTGCCGAGGGTCTTGTTCATCACCGGGATGTAGTCGCGCAGCGCCTTCAGCGTGCACGGGAACTCGCTGGCGTACGGCGCGAGCGCCGCCATCGCCCGTCGGCTGGTGGCCGAGAGCCGGATGATCGTGTCGGAGTTGTGCGCGAGCCACCCGTTGCTGCGGTCGGCCGCGGTGGTCACCGTGTCGAAGGCGTCGGCGAGCTGGGAGCGCTCGTCGACCAGGGTGCGCGACGTCGTGGTCATCGCGTCGAGCGCCTCGACGAGGTCGGGCGCCGCGTCGGTGTAGGTCTGGGCGACCCGGCCGAAGGCCGCGAGGTCGTCGGCCATCTGCGGCGTCAGCGGGTTGAGCTTGGCCAGGTAGCGGCCCCAGGCGGCGATCGTGTCGCCGAGCGCGCCGCCGTTGCCGCGCAGCATCGTGGCGAACTCGCCGAGCATCGCGGAGAGCCGGTCGGGCTGGATCGCCTTGAGCACCGGCAGCAGCTGGTCGAGGACCTGCTCCAGCTCGACCGCCTCGTCGGAGCCGTCCTGGTGGATGGTCGCGCCGGGCTCGAGCCGGGCGGAGGTCGCGTGGTCGGGCAGCAGCGCGACGTAGCGCTCACCGAAGAGGGTCTTGGGCAGCAGCCGCGCGGTGGTGTCGGCGGACAGCTCGCGCAGCGCGGCGGGCTGCACCGACAGGGTCAGCGTCGCGCCGCCGTCGCGGGGCTCGACGGCGGTGACAGTGCCGACCGGGACGCCGTGTAGCTTGACGTCGGAGCCCTTTTGCAGGGCGTTGCCGACCGTGCCGGTGGCGAGCCGGATCTCGCTGCGGGCGGCGAACGCCTGGACGTAGAACAGCCAGGTGGCGACCGCGATCAGCACCACGAGCAGGACGTGGCCCAGGCCGAGCAGGGCGTCGCGTGCGCGGCTCATCCGGCGATCCTCACCGTCGTCGTGGTGCCCCACATCGCCATCGACAGCGCGAGGTCGAGCAACGCGACGACGACGAGCGTGCGCCGCACCGAGCGGCCGACCGCGACGCCCACCGCCGCGGGCCCGCCGCGGGCGAAGAACCCGAGGCGGCAGTGGATGAGGATGATGAGGACCGAGAAGACCAGCACCTTGCCGAAGGACAGCACGATGTCGACCGGAGGCAGGAAGAGCTGGAAGTAGTGGTCGTAGGTGCCCGCGGACTGGCCGCGCAGCTGGACCGTCACGAGGCGGCTGCCGAGGTAGGAGGTCAGCAGCCCGACGACGTACAGCGGGATGATCGCGACGAACCCGGCCACCACGCGGGTGGAGACCAGGAAGGGCACCGCGTCGAGGCCGATCACCCGCACCGCGTCGACCTCCTCGCTGATCCGCATCGCGCCGAGCTGGGCGGTGAAGCCGGCGCCGACGGTCGCGGACATGGCGAGCGCGGCGACCAGCGGCGCGATCTCGCGGGTGTTGAAGTAGGCCGAGATGAAGCCGTTGAGGGTGGCGGTGCCGATCTGGTCGAGCGCGGCATAACCCTGCAGTCCGACGACGGTGCCGACGAAGAGGGACATGCCGGTCATCACGCCGACCGTGCCGCCGATGACCGCGAGCGCGCCGGTGCCGAAGCTGACCTCGGACAGCACCCGCCAGATCTCCTTGGGGTAGTGCCGGATCGCCGCCGGGATGCCGGCCAGGACGGTGCCGTAGAACCGGATGTCGCGGCCCGAGCGCACCAGCCGGTCGAGGCGGCGGTCGGCCCACGAGCGGCGGGCCGACGGGGTCAGGGTCGCCATGTCAGGCCCCTTTTCCGGGGACGAGCTGCAGGTAGAGCGTGGTGACGACGAAGTTGACGAAGAAGAGCAGGAGGAAGGTCACGACCACCGACTGGTTGACCGACTCCCCCACGCCCTTGGGGCCGGGCCGGGTGTGCAGGCCGCGGTAGGCCGCGACCGCCCCGGCGAGGAAGCCGAAGAGCACGGCCTTGAGCTCGCCGACCCACAGGTCGGAGATCTGGGCGAGCGCGGTGAAGCTCGCCAGGTAGGCGCCCGGCGTGCCGCCCTGCACGATGACGTTGAAGAAGTAGCCGCCCAGGACCCCGACCACCGAGACCAGGCCGTTGAGCAGCACCGCGGCGACGACGCAGGCCCAGACCCGCGGGACGACGAGGCGCTGCACCGGGTCGATGCCGATGACCCGCATCGCGTCGATCTCGTCGCGGATGGTGCGCGAGCCGAGATCGGCGCAGATGGCCGCGCCGCCGGCGCCGGCGATGACCAGCGTGGTCACGATCGGCGCGGCCTGCTGGACGACGGCCAGCACCGAGGCGGCGCCGGTGAAGGACTGGGCGCCGACCTGCACGGTCAACGTGCCGAGCTGCAGTGCGATCACCGCGCCGAACGGGATCGCGATGAGCATCGCGGGGATCCAGGAGACGCTGGTGACGAACCACAGCTGGTCGAGCAGCTCGCGCGCGGCGATCGGCCGGCGCACGCTCGCCCGCAGCGTGTCGAGGGCGAGCGCGAAGAACTCACCGGTGCGGTCGAGCGCCCGGACCAGCGGATCGGGACGCCTCAGTGCCGCAGGTCGGTCGGCCTCCTCGTCGTCGGCGATGAAGAGCGGCGCCTGGCCGCTGCCCACCCGGCGCGCATGCCGGTCGGTGGCTGCGCGCGCCTGTCCGCTGACCGGCATGAGCTGGCGCGGCAGCACCTCGATCGCGCGGGCGCCGGTGCGCACCAGGGTGCGGCGGCCGTGGTCGGTGGCGTAGCCGTAGGTGTCGTCGAGGGCGGGGTCGAGACTGTGGTCGGTCTCCTCGCTCATGCCGATCGGCCCGGTCGGGTCGCCGGCCATGAACTGCGAGACGACCGGGTGGTCGGTCAGCAGGAACTGCTCGCGCGGCCCGTACATCACCAGTCGGCGGCGGTAGAGCATCCCGAGGTTGTCGGGCAGCGTGCGCGCCAGCTCGATGTTGTGGGTGACCACGAGCATCGTGGCGTCGGTCTGGGCGTTGACGTCCAGCAGCAGCTGGGCGAGGTTGGCGGTCCGCACCGGGTCGAGGCCCGAGTCGGGCTCGTCGCACAGGATGATCTCGGGCTCGGTGACCAGCGACCGGGCGAGACCCGCCCGCTTGCGCATGCCGCCCGAGATCTCCCCCGGCAGCTTGTGCTCCTGGCCGAGCAGGCCGACCAGGTCGAGCTTCTGCAGGGCGATCTCGCGCACCTGCGCCTCGGTCTTGCGGGTGTGGGCACGCAACGGGAAGGCGACGTTGTCGTAGACGCTCATCGACCCGAAGAGCGCGCCGTCCTGGAACAGCACGCCGAACTTCGTGCGCAGGTCGAGGCGGCGCGACTCCTTGGCCGTGACCATGTCGACGCCGTTGACCAGACAGCGACCGGACTCGGGTCGCAGCAGGCCCATCAGCGACTTGAGGAAGACCGACTTGCCGGTGCCCGAGGGACCGAGCAGCGCGGTGATCTCGCCGGGCGGCAGGGTGAGGGTGACGTCGCTCCAGATGTTCTGCGAGCCGAAGCTCTTGGTGAGTCCGGTGACTTCAACGGTGCCGCCCATGGCGGGCCTCCTGCGGGTCGGTGGTGCGGGTGGTCGTCATGGGGTGGCTCCGTCGGTGGCGGAGGCGGGGCCGGCGCCGGGATCGGTCGAGGCGGGTGTCGCGGGGTCGGTCGGCGGGTCCGTCGGCTGCTCCGTGGTCGCACCGGCGCTCGGTCCGGTCGTGGGGCCGGTCGTGGGGCCGGTCGTGGGACCGGTCGGTCCCGGCGGCGTGGTCGAGACCGTCGGCGCCGAGGAGGGCGCGCTCGATGGCGGCGGCTCCGACGGCTCCGACGGCTCCGACGGCTCCGACGGCTCCGACGGCTTCGCCTTCGCCGCATGCAGCGCCGGGCCGTGCACCCGGGCGAGGTCGCACGCGCAGCCGAGGGGCAGGGGGCTCGGGAGGGTGACGGGCGGGCCGACGTACGGCGGGAGTGCGGTCGCCTGGCGCGCATAGCGTCGCGCCAGCACGAGCACCGTGCGCACGAACCGGGGCGCGCGGTGATAGTCGCGCAGCGCCGCGCGCAGGCTCGCGCCCTGCTGCACCGTCGAGCAGAGCACGACCGCCGCCGCGAGCGAGGCGTCGTCGAGGTCCTGGGGATCGCGCCGGCCGTTGGCGTCGGCGTCGACGGCCACGCTGGCCCAGGTCGAGGGCAGCAGTGCCATCGGCCCGAGCGGCGCGTCCCAGCGCGGGTCGGCGTCGAGCCGCCCGGCGTCGGTGTCGAAGACCCGGCCGCGCCCCTGGCGCCCGTCGAGGGAGGCGCCCACCAGCGCCGGACGCACCCGGCCGTGGGCGGTGACCCGGTGGTCGCCGGCGAGGCCGCGGCCGTGGTCGGACTCGACCCGCCCGATCGCGGCCAGGACCGACCAGTCGAGCCGGCAGCGCGCGGCGCTGGCGATCACCAGCGCGGCCCGCTGGTAGGCGGCGACGGACGCCGGCGGCGCGGTGAGGATGGCGCCGGGATAGGCGGCGGGGCGGCCGACCCGCGCCCGTCGTACGGGACCGGTGGGGCGGACCCGATCGAGCATCGACAAGGTGCGCGGCACCGCGACAGTCGTCGCGGACGTCGCGGACGTCGCGGATGTCGGGGCCGTGGCCGGGCCGCGCCCACCGCCGGGCGCCTCGCCCGACGCCGCGATCACCTGCGCCACCCCGGCCACGATGCTGCTGACCGCGACCAGCACGCCGGCGAGCACGAGCGCCGCACGGCGCCCGGACGGGACCACCCGCCGGCTCCTCGCCTTCGACAGCATCACGCCTCCTCGGCCGCCATCGACCGGGTGTCGATCGCGGTCCTGTCAGTCAAGGCGGGCGAAGCGGGTGGGGCGAGAGGCTGATCCGAATTCGAGGCCGCGAGCCCAATATGTTGTGCTGCACATGACAACTTGCTGACGCCGAGGTGCGTCATCGCGGACGAACCGGGGAGCTACGCGACCATCGCGCGGGTCACTCGGCGCCGTGGCCGAGCTCGGACCGGAGCGCGAGGATCAGGAAGGCGACGCTCTCGGGGTCGTCGAGCATCGGGCCGAAGATCGTGCGCAGCCGGGCCACGCGGTAGCGCGCCGTACGGTCGCTGATGCCGATCTCGAGGGCGATGTCGTGCGGCGTCATCCGCCCGGCGAGCCACAGCAGCAGGGTCTCGGCCATCTTGGGGCGCGCGAGCGCACCGACGGCATCGAGCGGCGCCAGCACCCGCGCCGTCTGGCGACGGCTCAGCTCCGGGTCGGCGTAGATGGCGAGCTCGGCACGGAAGTTCTCACACCAGATCACCTCGGCGGGATGGATGACGCCGGCGACGATGAGCACGCTCGCCCGGCGCACCCAGGCGATGGCCTGGCCGACCTGGACGAGCGGAACCGGCTCGCTGACGATGATCGGGCCGACGACGTGCGTGCGCCGCAACGCGTCGATCACAGCGTCGCGCTCGGCGACGTCGACGATCGCGAGAACACCACTGCCCTCCTCGAGGAGGAGGGCAGTCGGCGGCAGCTGGATCAAGGAGGCATGGCCCGGTTCGAGGTCGACCGCGCAGACGACCACCTCCTCGGGGACCGGCCAGCCGAGCTGGCCGGCCAGCGCCGCGATCTCGTCGACCTCGCCGCCGCGCAGCAGCGCGTCGCGCAGCCGGCGGCGGAGCGTGGACGGATCGTCCTCGTAGCGCCGGGCTCCGCGCACGTGCGCCTTGACCACGACGCCCATGAGGAGGCGCAGGTACTCGATCGCCGCAGCGACCAGCCGGTCCCGAACCGCGGTGCTGACGCCGCGCTGCCCCTGCTCGCACTGGTCGTGCAGCTCCTGGCTGATGCGCAACGCCGCGATCTCGAACGCGCAACGGATCGGGTCGAGGTCGCGACCGGCGCCACCCTCCTCGAAGCCGAGCGTCGCGAAGGTCCCGATGACCGCCTCCGGGACGGTCGGCAGCCCCTCGATGACGTCGAGGAAGAGGTCGCTGGCGCGGCGGACGGCGCGGATGATCACCCGCCGTCGGTAGGGACTCCCCGTCCGCGCATAGGCGCCGACCTGCGTCATGATCAGGTCGGCGGTCGTCATCGCGGCGGCCCGGGCGGCGGGCCGCAATGCGCGCCCCACCTCCGGTGGGACGCCGTCCAACTCCAGTGCCTTCCGGAGCTTGCGCGTCGCACTCCGGCGAGGCAACGGCAGGCTCCGGTCATCGGCGGGCGCAGTGCACACTGCAGTCCCCTTCCTCCCCATGTTCGGTTGTCACCGCCGGCCGCGGGTGCGGCCGGCGCACGCTCAGGTCATCCCGGGAAGTCCGGGATCGGGGCCGGCATGCCGGACGGGCAGGTCAGGTCCTGGGCACCCATCCCCGGAGCCGGCGGGCCGATGAGGCCGCTCGGCAGCCGCGGACCGCGGCACCCGAAGGCTCCGGTGGTGGTCAGCCGCACCGGGTTGCCGGGACCGGCCACGGTCGCGGTCAGCAGGCGCGAGAGGTCGTCACCGTCAACGGTCGTGCAGCCCGCGAAGCGCCCCACATCGAGGGATCCGGCCAGCAGGCCGCCTTGGGCCGGCGAGAAGTTGCCGGTCAGCCAGGGCTGGACGATGTCGATCTGGCCACCGAAGCCCTGCAGTTCGTCGTCCCACCAGCCCTTGCCGTGCAGCCGGAGGCTGCCGGGCTCGGCCGTACGGCAGCCGGCGGCCAGACGAACCGGCACGCCGTCGACGACCACGTTCGTGACCCGGACATAGAGCCGATCCTCGATGTCGGTGTCGCGCACCTGCGTCGTGCCATGCGGACCGGGCTCGTTGAGGATGCACGCCGACGAGTGGAAGGAGATCGGCAGCGGTCGCCCCGCGTCGTCGCGACGCTGCTCGAGCCGAACTGTCGCCCGGACCGGGATGTCGCCGAAGGCCACCGTGCGCACGGTGATGTCGGGCGTCTCGCCATAGTTGTGCATCGCCCCCGGCGCCGACACGAAGTAGACGAAGGCATGGGAGTCGGTGCAGCCGAAGTACTCGGGGCCGAACTCGCTCGGCGTCTTCGGACGCAGGATCACGTTGTACGCCGACGCCATCAGCGGCGTCCGCGACCACTGCCGCGCCCGCAGCGTGTTGGCGATGCCACCGCTGACCGTGCTCCCCCAGCGCGAGCCGATCTCGCCGTCGACGTGCTGCAGCGGCGGAAGGCCCGGATAGGGACCCTCGTCAGCGCTGCTCGCGGCCAGGGCACCCAGGGGCAGCGCCGTGCCGAGCAGCAGCACGGCCAGCAGGCGACGAACCGTCTTCGACATGCCTCGACCCTCCGGGCGGGCAGGACGAGGCACAACCCACCGGCGTCCGGATTTCCGCGAAGGTCCGCGATCTTGTAATCCGGGTCACAAGATCTCGGGAGAGGACCCGCCCCAGCGCCCGCCACCCTCACCTCAACCGGCGGCCTGTTCACCGGCTCACGGCATCGCGCCGCGGGGCTTCGCCCAGCTCGCACGAGCCTCATCTGGGCTCTTTCGTTGCCGGTTCCGGCAGGAATCAGGGCATTCGGGCCGGTCGGCCGTCCGGCGGCATCGACAGCAGCGCCGCGAGGGGGATCAATCGTGCCTCCGGTCGCCACCCCCGCGACCACAACCGAAAGGAATCCCCCATGAACAAGTCGCTCCTCGCCGGCGCACTGCCGGCCCTCGGTGCGCTGGTGCTCGCCGCCCCCGCCGTCGCCTCACCCCCGACCAACTACACCGTGTCCGTCGGCGGGAGCAGCACGCCGGGCACGCACGCGTTCACCGCCACGTCGGGACCGACCCGGTTCGTCGTCAACGGCACCACCATGACGTGTGCCTCGACGTCCGTGTCGGGCGTCATCCACTCCGGAACCGCCGTGCAGCCGATCGCCGACATCACCAGCAGCACCTGGAACACCTGCCGGGACGCCTTCGGCACCCCACTGACCGTCGTCCAGGTCGGCACCTGGCACCTCAACGGCAACGACATCAATGTGCACGCGGGCCTGGTCGACGGCCACATCGTCGGCACCATCAGCGGGATCAACGCCCATGTCTACGACACCTCCATGAGCGGTCTCTGCGACTTCAACGTCGGCGGCGTCGCCGACGGCTGGTTCAACGAGACGTCGAGCCCCCAGGCCGTGCACGTCAACGAGAACGGCGCCGACAGCAGCCTGAAGGTCACCTCACTGGCGTCGACGTCCTCCGACTGCCTCGGCGCGGTCTCCCCGGGCGCGCCGACGCAGTTCTACGGCGACTACACGATCAACGTGCCGCACGGCGCGGTCGACGTGGCGCCCTGACCGATCGACCGCGGTGGCGCTCGGCCACGTGCGCCACCGCGGTTCCCCTCATCCCGCTCCAGCGAAGGAGAGAGTCATGCTCAGCTCAGGCAGCCGGCCGATCGGCCGGCTCCGGCGGGCGCTGGTGGTGCCGCTCGCGGCGCTCGGCCTCGTCCTGCTCGACGGAGGCGTCGCGCACGCGGCCCTCCTCCGCGTCACGTACGACGCCGGCGGCACGACCCGGGTCGCGACGACCGGCTCGACCATCGCCCTCGGCCCGAGCACACTCAGCGTCAGCCTCGAGTCCACGACCGGCGACTTCACCGGCACTCTGCCGCTGCCCCCGGCCCCCACCACCTTCGCCGCCGTCGGGCTGATCCCGATGAGCGCCGAGGTGATCTTCGAGGAGGCCGCCCCGCTCACGGGACACCTCGCACCGAAGCCCGATGGGACCGGCAGCCAGATCCGGGCCACGGCCCGCTACTACCTCCGGCTGTCGAACGTCCGCGTCGCCGGGCTGCCGACCTTCGCCGGTCCGAGCTGCCGCACGGTGGCGCCGGTGACGATCCCGATGGCGACGCCGGACGACGAGTCGTTCGCCGTCTTCGTGGGCGGCCACGTCTCCGGCAGCTACGCGATCGGGCCGTTCGCGAACTGCGGTCTCGACACGCTCCTGGTCAACGCTCTGGTTCCCGGCGACGGCAACACCGTCGACCTCGACCTGAGCAACCCGCGCCGCACGTCCTGACGTCTCTCCCTCCCCCATGGTTCGGTCGGTCGGGTGCCCCCAGCGCCCGGCCGGCCGTTCGCTCCTTGTCCCGGACGCGAAGGGATGAGACGGTGACCTCCCCCTCAGATGATCACGAGCAGCTCGGGCAGCGACGTGCAGAGGAGAGGGCATTGACGGAGACCCAGGACCACGAGACTCTTCCGGGCTCCGCGCAATGGATGCTCACGAGCCTCGAGCCGCAGGTCAAGGACGTCGCCGAGACGATGACCCGCCGCGTCCAGTCCGCGCTCACCGATCTCGCCGGCCCCGTGGACGGCCGGCGCTACCGGCTGATCTACACCGCGATCCACAACGCGATGCGGGTCTTCATCGACCGGGCGCTGGGCCGATCGACGCCGATGACGGCGCTGGACGACCTGTTCCGGAAAATGGGCTATCGCGAGGCGGGCACCGGACGCGACCGGACGACGATCGAGCGCGCGCTCCACCTCGTGCAGAACGAGCTGTGGGACCTGCTGCGCGTGCTGGCCGCCGACAACGAGCTGTCCGCCGGCGCCCTCAACGCCGTCGGCGAGATGCTCAGCGACTTCTTCGCCCACCTCGACGAGCAGCTCGCTCTCGGCCACGAGTCGGGAACGACCGACCGCAACCAGGACGTCGGCGTCGCGCGCGACCGGCTCATCGACCTGCTGCTCACCGGGGGCGACCCGGACGCCGTCTCGACGCAGGCGTCGATCGCGCGGTGGGAGGTGCCGGAGCGGATCACGGTGGCGGCGATCGACGTCGACGGCGAGGGCGAGCTGGAGCCGGGCGTCCTGGGCCGCGAGGCGATCGTCGGGAAGGGCCGGCCGCAGCTGGTGCTCTGCGACGCCGCGGCCTTCGAGGACGTCTCCCGGCAGATCAAGGAGGCGCTTCCCCGCACCCGGATCACCCATTGCTGGCCGATCGCCGCGGCCGACGTCGCGGAGGCGTGGAAGTGGGTGACGCGGGCGGTCGAGCTGGTCCACTCCCACGTGATCCCGAAGCGGCCGGTCATCGACTGCGCCCGCTATCGCACCGAGATCTGGCTGCACGCCGAGCCGGTGATGCGGCGCCAGCTCGCCCAGGAGCTGCTCGAGCCGCTCTTCGCCGAGTCCGAGAACTCCCGCGAGATCCTCTCCGAGACGCTGCTGGTGTGGCTCGAGACCCGTGAGAGCGCACCGGCCATCGCGGCGAAGCTGGGCGTCCATCCGCAGACCGTGCGCTACCGGTGGAAGCGGATCAACGAGCTGTTCGGCGAGGCCCTGCACGACCCCGACTTCGTCATCCAGCTCACCCTCGTCCTCAAGGCCAGCGTGCCGCTGTGGATCGCGGGCGACCAGAGCGACTTCCAGCTGTACCGGTCCACCCGGGAGCGGTGATGCTCACCGTCGCCATCGCCGTCGCCCTGCTGCCCGCGCTGCTCGGCTGGCTGCCGCTGGCCGTGTGGATCGGCCGCGGCCGCGCCCGGCGCGAGGGCATCGACCTGCCCTCGGCGAAGGGGCTGCGCCGGGCGCGCGCCGTCGACCTGGTGGTGCTCGACCGGTGGGGCACCGTGACCACCGGCGAGCTGCGGGTGTCGGCGATCGAGTCCTTCGACCCCGACGACGAGCGCAACCTCCGCTGGTTCGCGGGGGCACTCGGCCATGCGGCCGAGGACCCGGTGGCGCGCGCCGTGGCCCGGCTCTCGGCCCGCGGCAAGCTGACCAGCGTCCAGCGCCACGGGGGCGACGGCATCAGCGGCTCGGTCGACCGCCACCCGGTGCGGCTCGGTCGACCCGAGTGGCTGGGCATGCCGGCGCGCGAGGTGGTCGGCGTGACCGTCGGCGTCCAGGTCGACGCGCGGCCGATCGGCTACATCACCGTCGCCGACGTCGTCCGCCCGGACGCCCGCACCGGCATCGAGCGCCTGCGCGCGGCGGGGGTCGCCGCCGTCCTCGTCTCCGACGACTCCGAGCGCAACACGCGCCACCTGGCCGAGACGTGCGGCATCGACGCGTGGCACGCCGGCATCGCCCGCGAGCGCCGCGACCAGCTGATCGCCGACTACCGGCTGCGCGGGCACGTGGTCGCCGTCGCCACCTCGAGCGGTACGACGTCCGGCGATCTTCCGCTGTCCGACTCCACCGCGCCCCCGGCCACCCGGCAGCCGGCCGGCATCCACCTCGCCGACCTCGACGTCAACCGGATCGCGACCGCCTTCTCGCTCAGCCGCAGCACCGCACGGACGGCGACCCGGGCCCGCCGTACCGGACTGGTCGCCGGCCTGCTCGGCGCGGGCGCCGCGGTCTGGGGCCTGCTGCCCGCGCTCGTGGTCGCGGTGCTCGGCTGCGTCGCCGTGGTGGCGATCGCGTCGGCGCCGGCCTACGAGACGTCGCGGCGCAGCAGGTCCGTCACGTCGACGTCGAGCGCGTAGGCGAGCGCCCAGATGGTGTCGAGCGTCGGGTTGGCCCGACCGTGCCGGCCGAACTCGTCGGTCGTGTTGTTGCGCGAGTGCTCGATGTTCTGGATCTGGTTGCGGCTCACGCCGGTCAGCTCGGCCAGCCGCTCCTGCGTCATGCCGCGCTCGTGCCGCAGCGCGCGCACGGTCTCGCCGAACTTACGAGCGATCGCGTCCATGTCGGGCGACTCGTCGGGCTCGGGCACGCACCGGAGGATTCCGGTCCGTCAGGCAAAGGTCCGCCCAACGAATTGGGCATCACCGCGATCCCTCCGCTACGTACCGGAGGTCACGCGCAGACCCTCGAGATAGCCGTGCACCAGCGACACCGCCGACGCACCCTCGCCGCTCGCGGACGCGACCCGCTTCATCGATCCCGAGCGCACGTCGCCGGCCGCGAAGACGCCGGGCACACAGGTGGCGAGGTTCTCCGGCGGCAGGCCGTCGACCCAGCACTCGGTGGGCACGTCACGGCCGGTGAGGACGAAGCCGTGGTCGTCGCGGAGCACCGCGTCGGCCAGCCAGTCGCAGTGCGGGGCCGCGCCGATGAGCAGGAAGAGGCCGCCGGCGTCGACCTTCTCCTCGGCGCCGGTGCGGACGTCGTGCAGCAGCAGCCAGCCGAGCTGGCCGTCGACGGCGCCGCCGTCGACGATCTGCGTGCACGGGCGCACGGACACGCGCGGGTTCCACTCGATCTCGTCGATCAGGTAGCGCGACATGGTCGCGGCGAGGTCGTCGCGGCGCACCAGGATCGTGACCGAGCGCGCGAACCGGGCCAGGTGGATCGCCGCCTGGCCGGCGGAGTTGCCGCCGCCGACGACGTAGACGTCGCGGTCCTCCATCTCGCGCGCGGCGGCCATCGCGGCGCCGTAGTGGACGCCGGCGCCGACCAGGTCCTCGAGCGGCTCGATGCCGAGGCGGCGGTAGGCGACGCCGGAGGCGACGAGCACCGCACGGGCGCGCACGGTGCCGCCGCTGGTGACCAGCGTGTGCGGCGCGCCGTCGGCGCCGGGCCGCAGCTCCTCGACCGGCCAGCCGGTGAAGAAGCGGGCGCCGAAGCGGATCGCCTGCACCCGGGCCCGCTGCCCCAGCCGCATCCCGGAGACGCCGCGCGGGAAGCCGAGGTAGTTGCGGATCATCGAGCTGGTGCCGGCCTGGCCGCCGATCACCTCCGCCTCGATCACCACCGTCGAGAGTCCCTCGGACGCGCCGTAGACCGCGGCCGCGAGACCGGCCGGCCCGGCGCCGACGACGGCGAGGTCGACGACCGTGTCGACCTCGATGTCGGAGGGCCGGCCGTAGATCATCGCCGCCAGCTCGCGCGTCGACGTCGGCATCATGACCGGGCGGTCGGCGAAGACACTCGCCGCCAGGTGCACCACCGGGTACGACGGCGGCCCGTCCAGCCGCGCCAGCGCCTCCTGCCCCTGCGGGCTCTCCGGGGCGTAGGTGCGGTGCGGCATCCCCTGCCGGTCGAGGAAGTCGCGGACCGCCAGCGCGAGCGGGCTCGCGTCCGGCGTGATGATCCGCACCGAGTCGATCACCGACGTGGCGACGGTGGCGCCCCAGTCGCTGAGCAGCTCGGTGATCGCGTAGTGGAACTCCTCATCGCGGCTGCCCTGCGGCAGCACCAGGTAGGTGTCGAACTTGCCCTTCTGCAGATAGGGCCGCAGCGACACGCTCTCCTCGGCGAAGCGGACGATCGGGATCGCCACGATCCGCCGCGAGGTCGGCACCATCGCGCGCCAGTCGTGCATCGCGAGCAGCATCGGCTCGTCGGGCAGCTGCGACTCGGTCACGATCAGCGCGACCGGCTGGCCGCGTTCGGCAGCAGCGACGAGCTCGGCCTTCGCCTCGGCCGCGGTCCGCGCGCCGCGTACGTCGTACTCGTGGTCGTAGCGGCGGAACTGCTGGGTGAGGACGTCGAGGTACTCGCCCGAGACGAGCAGGATCACGGGATCAGCCACGCGATCCAGCCTCTCAGATGAAGACATTGAGGACCATGACGAATGCCAGTCCGGTCACCGACAGCAGCGTCTCCATCGCCGACCAGGTGGCGAGGGTCTTGCCGACGCTCATCCCGAAGTACTCCTTCACCAACCAGAAGCCGGCGTCGTTGACGTGGGAGAAGAACACCGAGCCGGACCCGACGGCGAGCACCATCAGCGAGACCTCCCCGGTCGACAGCTGGGCGGTGAGCGGCGCGAGCAGGCCCGAGGCGGTGACCGTGGCGACCGTGGCCGAGCCGGTAGCGAGGCGGATCAGGACGGCGACGAACCATGCCAGCAGCAGCACTGAGATGTTGCTGTCGGCCACCCGCTCGGCCACGATCGTGCCGATCCCCGTGTCGACCAGCGCCTGCTTGAAGCCGCCGCCCGCCGAGACGATGAGCAGGATCCCGGCCACGCCCGGCAGCGACGACTCGAGCGACGTCGCGATGCCCTCGCGCCCCATGCCGGCGCCCATGCCGAGCGTGAACATGCCGACCACGACGGCGATGAACAGCGCGATGAGCGGTGTGCCGAGCACGTCGAGCGTACGGCGCAGCGGCGCGCTCGCGTCGTCGATGAAGATGTCGGCGAGCGCCTTGGCCATCATCAGTGTGACCGGCAGCAGCACCGACGCGATGGTGATCCCGAAGGACGGCCGGCGGACCTCCGCCTCCTCACCCGCCTCCTCACCCGCCTCCTCACCCGCCTCCCCCGTCGGGCCTGCGTCGCCGCTGTCGAACCGGTCCGGCACCGGCACGTGCACGAACCGCCCCACCAGCCCGAACACCGGCCCCGCGATGATCACCGTCGGGATCGCGACCGCGACGCCCAGCGCGAGCGTGGTGCCGAGGTCGGCGTGCAGGTAGGAGATCGCGGTGAGCGGCCCGGGGTGCGGCGGCACCAGTCCGTGCATCGCGGACAGGCCGGCGAGGGCCGGGATGCCGATGGTGACCAGCGACTGCTGGGAGCGCCGGGCGACGAGGTAGATGACCGGCATCAGCAGCACCAGGCCGATCTCGAAGAACATCGGCAGGCCGATGATCGCGCCGACGACGGCCATCGCCCACGGCAGTGCCCGGGGCGAGGCGTGGCCGATGATCGTGTCGACGATCTGGTCGGCGCCGCCGCTGTCGGCCAGCAGCTTGCCGAACATCGCACCGAGCGCGATCAGGATGCCGACGCTGGCCGCGGTGGAGCCGAATCCGTTGGTGTAGCTGGTGATCGCGGTCTCGAAGCTCACTCCGGCGACGACGCCGACGCTCAGCGCACCGGCGGTGAGCGCGAGGAAGGGATGCAGCTTCGCGGCGATGATGAGGACGACGATGACGGCGATGCCGATCAGCGCGGCGAGGACCAGGCGTCCCTCGGAGGCGACCGGCTTCACCAGGTCGGTGCCGGCGGCGGCGATGAGCTGGGTCTGCATGGGGCTCTCCTCAGCGGGGGTCGGCGATCAGGTCGACGTACTGCTGGACGATGGCGTCGACGCTCTGGTCGACGTCGAGGACGACGCCGTGCTCATCGGGTTCGAGCGCCTCGAGCGTGGCGAACTGCGAGGCGAGCAGCGAGGCCGGCATGAAGTGGCCGGGGCGGCTGGCCTGGCGGCGGGCGATCACCTCGTGGGTGCCGTCGAGGTGCACGAAGGAGACCCGCGGCGCGTGGCGCCGCAGCTGGTCGCGATAGATCCGCTTCAGCGCCGAGCAGCTCATCGAGCCGCCCTCGGCGTCGTACTCGGCCAGCCACTCCCCGATCGCCTCGAGCCAGGGATAGCGGTCCTCGTCGTCGAGGGGATGGCCGGCGTGCATCTTGGCGATATTGGCCGCCGGGTGGAAGTCGTCGGCGTCGGCGAAGGGGACGCCGAGCCGCTGCGCCAGCGCCGCACCCACCGTCGACTTCCCCGATCCCGAGACCCCCATCACCACGATCAACGGCGGCGGTCCGGCGTACGGCGTGCTGCTCATCTGGCCTCCCGTGCGGCGGATCTGCTGGCTAGCACAGTCTGCAACGCGACCTCGCGGAGGCGGGCTCGACGCGCGCGGACAGGGTGCGAGTACGCTCGGTCCCGATGGAGACCACGCCTGACCTCGCCGACCTGATCGATCAGCTTCAGGGCGAGGAGTACGACGTCACCGAGCCGCTGCCCGGCGTCCTCCACGTCACGGGCCGGTTCTCCAATCCCGAGCGGATCGCGCTGCGCGCGGCGGCCGACGCCGGCGACCGGGTGGTCGCCGTCTGGGCGACGAGCCACCACGACGACTGGGCGCTGGTCGCCTGGGACCGCCCCGACCTGGTGGCGATCACCCAGAAGGGCGCGACTCCGCAGCGCTGGCGCCACCGCCGGCTGCCGGACACGCTGCGCCCCGACGCGCAGACCTTCCTCGAGGGCGCCTCGTCGCCCTTCGACATCGTGACCCGGCCCAAGCACCAGCCCACCCCGGCGGCGCGCGAGATCCTCGCCCGCTTCGACATCAGCGACCCGCCCCCGCCGGGCTGGGAGCCGCCGGTGGTCGAGACGCCGACGATCCCGACCGTGCGCGAGACGACGGTGCCGACCGCGACCGACAAGCCCAAGCGGGTGAGCACGCCACGGGCCCCGAAGCCGCCGGCCAAGCCGGTGGCCCCGGAACCCGTCGTCGCCATCTGCCCCACGTGCTTCGTGGCGCTGCCGGCGACCGGCATCTGCGACAACTGCTCCTAGTTCGGGATCAGGCGGTCTCGAACCACGGGTGGTGCAGGTCGTAGAACTGCGCCGACTGCATCGCGTACTGCAGCTCGGCCTGGACGTCGGCCGGCGGCTCGAGCTTCTCGCCCTCGCGGGCCGCGGCCTCGGTGGTGAACGCGATGGTCTCGGTGAAGCTGCCGTCCGGCTCGATCGCGAGCGTTCCGCCCAGGATCTCCGGCCGCATCTCGTGCAGCGTGGTGGTGTCGGCGAGCATCGCCTTGAGCCGCGTCGGGTCGTCGACCCGGCCGCGGATGATCTGCACGAAGCCGGCGTCGTCGGAGCCGCCGTCGAGGTAGAGCGTGACGTCGTCGCAGTCGTGGAACTCCAGCGGCCCGTCCATCAGGTCGGTGAACCGCTTGGCCCACGCGCCCTGCTCCGGGCGGTCGGAGTTGCGCATCGCGGCCTCGCGCGACTCGAACCGGACGACTGCCAGCAGCTGGCCGTCGTCGGTGAACCCGTAGGTGCCGCCCAACCAGCCGGTCGCGCCCGGCGACAGGTCGCTGCGCCACTCGTCCAAGAGTGCATGAACCTCGTCCTGCCGCGTGCAGGAGCCTTGAATCACCTGGATGAACATCGCAGCCTCCTCGGTCGCTGAAGTGATCGAGACCGGTCGAGGCTGGTGACGGGCCCCGGCCGGGCCCATTCGGCAACGTACGCCGCCCGCTCGCCCGCGCGCTATGACCAATGAGGGGATATCCGCTCAGCCGGAGAGCAGCAGGTCGTCGGGCGCCGCCACGCGCACCTCGTCGTCGTTGGCCAGGTGCACCGGCCAGCCGGTCGAGATCCGGGCGAGCCCCCGCGCCCAGGCGAGGTCGCCCGCGGTCTGTCCGGCCGGCCCGGGCCGCGCATAGAGGAAGGCGCAGCTCTCGCCGCGCATCAGGATCCGCTCGAGCAGGACGCCGATCCGGTCGAGGTCGGCGCGCACGGGGTCGAGCGGGACGTGCGAGGCCTGCAGCAGCTGGCGCGGCCGGAAGCCTTGGAGGAAGAGCAGCCACAGCTGGGGCGAGGCGAAGCCCAGCGGGTCCATCAGCTGACGCCAGGCTCGCTCGAGACTGGCCTGGTCGGGGATCCGGCGCGGAGTCATGACCCCACCCTGCGTCATTTCGCGGATCGGTGTCGGCGCTCATCCACAGCCCCGGGGCGCCCACCGCGCATGGCACGATGCGGCCGTGCCCCAGCTCGTCGTCGGCGCGGTCCTCGTCGACTCCCTCACCGCACCCGCCCGCGTGCTCGCGTGCCGCCGTACCCGCCCGGCGGCGATCGGCGGCCGGTGGGAGTTCCCCGGCGGCAAGGTCGAGCCGGGCGAGACGCCCGCCGCGGCACTGGCGCGCGAGCTCGCCGAGGAGCTCTCCGTGACCGTCGAGGTCGGCCCCGAGCTCACCGACGACGGCGCGCGCTGGCCGATCGACGAGCGCTACGAGCTGGCGCTCTTCCTCGCCGTCGTCACCGCCGGCGATCCGGTCGCCGAGCACGACCACGACGCGCTGCGGTGGCTCGGCGCCGATGAGCTCGGCGACGTCGACTGGCTGCCGTCGGACCTGCAGGCGATCCCCGGGCTGGCCGCCCTGCTGCGCGGCTGACGTCAGTCGGCCGGGTCCCAGGAGCCGGCGAGCACCGCGCGGTGCGTGGGCAGCGCGGCGTCGTAGACCTCGCGGCCGCGCTCGGTCAGGCAGACGAACACCGAGCGCCGGTCGTTCTCGCACGCCGACCGCTCGACCAGGCCGTCCTTCTCGAGCCGGGTGATCGCGCGCGAGAGCGCGCTCTGGCTGAGGTGGATGTCGTGGGCGAGGTCGGCCATCCGATACTTGCCGCAGTTGGCGTCGACCACCCGGTCGAGGGTCTCGAACTCGCTGAGGCCGATGCCGTGCCGGTCCTGCAGCGCCTTCTCGAGCGCGCAACTCACCGCGGCATGGCGCTCGAGCAGCTGGCGCCACTCGGCGACCAGCGGACTCGCGACAGGGGCCTTCGACACGCCTGCATCCTAGCCGTCGGGTTAATTTCATGCAAACGCATTATTTGCGCTTGCATTGAATGCACGTGCATGGAAGTCTTCTCATCATGTCCTCGTCAACCCACACCCCTGCTCCCACCGCCGGCGCGACCCGCTGGTCCCGGCGCACCTGGGGACTGCTGATCACGCTCTGCGTGGTGCTCTTCCTCGACGGCCTCGACGTCTCGATGATCGGCGTGGCCCTCCCCTCGATCGGCGCCGAGCTCGACCTGTCGACGCCGACCCTGCAGTGGCTGATCAGCGGCTACGTCCTCGGGTACGGCGGCCTGCTGCTCGTCGGCGGACGCACCGCCGACCTGCTGGGCCGGCGTCGCGTCTTCCTCATCGCACTCGCCGTCTTCGCCGCGGCCTCGCTGCTCGGCGGCCTGGTCAGCTCGGGCCCGCTGCTCATCGCGACCCGCTTCATCAAGGGCCTGGCCGCCGCCTTCACGGCGCCGACCGGCCTGTCGATCATCACCACCAACTTCGCCGAGGGCCCGGCCCGCAACAAGGCGCTGTCGATCTACACCGTCTTCGGCGCCGGCGGCTACTCCTCCGGCCTCCTCTTCGGCGGCCTGATGACCGGCGTCGGCTGGCGCTGGACCTTCCTGCTGCCCGTCCCGATCGCGCTGCTCGCGCTCGTCGCGGCGTCCTTCGTCGTCCCGCGCGACGAGCCGGCGCAGGAGGGCGGCCACGACCTGCTCGGCGCGCTGACCTCGGGCGCCGCGATGCTGCTGCTCGTCTACACCGTCGTCTCCGCGCCCGAGGCCGGCTGGGCCTCGGCCCGGACCGTGCTCTCGTTCGTCGGCGTCGCGGCGCTCTTCGTCGCCTTCGTGACGATCGAGCGGCGGATCGCGCACCCGCTGGTGCGGCTCGGCATCCTGCGCAAGGGCACGCTGGTCCGCGCCAGCATCGCGATCGTGGCGGTCGGCGGGTCCTACTTCAGCTGGCAGTTCATCGTGACCCTGTTCTTCCAGGACGCCCTCGGCTGGAGCCCGCTCCAGCTCGCCCTCGCGCTGCTGCCGATCGGCCTGATGGTCACCCTGTCGGCGATCTTCTCCGACCGGCTCGTCGACCGCTTCGGCACCGGACCCATCATCGCGGTCACCATGGCGGTGATGGCGCTCGGCTACGTGCTCTTCGTCGTCGGCCTCGACACCACCCCGTCGTACGCCGCGATGCTGCTGCCCACGCTGATCCTCATCGGCATCGGCTGGGTCGGCTTCCCGGCCATCAACATCCAGGCCACCAGCGGCATCGAGGACGACGAGCAGGGCCTCGCCGCCGGCGTGCTGCAGACGTCGATGCAGGTCGGCGCGGCGATCGTGCTCGCGGTCACGACCGCGATCATCGCGTCCGGCACCACCGGCGCCACCGGTGCCACCGCCGCCACCACGCCGGGCGCCGTGCTCGACGGCTTCCGGCCGGGCCTCGTCTTCGCGGCGGCGGTCAGCGCGGCCGGCGCCCTGGTCGCGATCGCCGGACTGGCACTCGAGCGCCGCGGGTCGCGTCGTACCGCGAGCGAGCCGGCCGCCGACCTGGAGCCGGCGCTGGTCGACGCCGCCTGACCCCTCCCCGTGACGCTCCCCCGGGACGCAGTCGTGTGCC
>NZ_BAABAC010000020.1:68686-85953 GCF_039537225.1 Nocardioides ginsengisoli | reverse complement strand
CCGCCCACGCGGGTTCTCAGGCACACGACTCGTTGTCGTTCTCCAGGTCAGCCGTAGTGGCAGACGTAGCCGAGCGTCTCGGTCACCTCGATGTCGAAGGACGACTCGCCCGGCACGCTGAACGACTCGCCCGCGGCGTACGACCGCCACTCCTCGGAGCCGGCGAGCCGGATCCGGCAGGCGCCGGCGTTGAGCTCCATGACCTCGGGCGCAGCGGTGCCGAAGGTGAGTGACGCCGGGAAGATCACGCCGGCGGACTTCCGGGTGCCGTCGGCGAGGTAGAAGGTGTGGCTGACGCAGGCGCCGTCGAAGTAGACATTGGCCTGCGGGTCGAGGGTCACGTTCTCAAAGGTCACGAGCCGCAAGCGTAGTGGCCGCGGCGGCCGGTCAGCGCCGCTCGGCGAGCGCGCGGACGCGCTCGACCGTGCTCTCCCGCGTGGCGGCGATGTGGTCGGCCATCAGCGACCGCGCCCGGTCGGCGTCGCGCTCGCGCAGGGCGTCGACCAGGTCGACGTGGTCGTCGTGCAGACCGTGGGCGTCGAGGTCCTGGCCGATCCGGAACAGCTGGAGCGCGCGCCCGGACAGCGACCGGAAGATGGTGCCCAGCAACGGGTTGCCCGAGGCGTCGACGACGGCCTGGTGGAACTCCATGTTGAGGTACGCCGCCCGCTTGGCCTCGCCGTCGCGGGTCGCCGCGCGCGCCTGCTCCATCAGGTCGTCGAACCGCGCCAGGTCGCTGTCGGTACGACGCTCGGCGGCGGCAGCGGCCGCCATCGACTCCAGTCCGATCCGCACCTCGAACAGGTTCTCGGCGTCGACCGGGTCGAGCGCCGCCACCTGCGCGCCCCGGCGCGGGAGGATCGTGACCAGTCCCTCGGTCGAGAGCTGGTGGATCGCCTCGCGGACGACGATGCGCGACACGTCGAGGGCGTCGGCCAGGTCGCGCTCCACCAGCCGCTCGCCCGGGGCGAGCTGGTGCTCGATGATCCGGTCGCGGAGGTTGTCGCACACCAGCTCGCGCAGTGAGCGGTAGCGCGACCCGAGGGTCCCCTCACTCGACGTGACGGCCATCAGCACTCCTTTTCGAAGGTTCCCCAGTGTCTCAGATCCGAGACGAAAGGTGCGGGAGCGACATTCCGCCGACCCCATCCCCTCGGACAGTGTGGCACTTGCCACATCGAAAGGCTACGATCGACGGTATACCAAATACCATCACCCAAGGAGCGTCATGACCGCCTCGCTGTTCGTCCGCCAGGCTCGGCTGACCGGCCACGCCGAGCTCCAGGACGTCCTGGTGCACGAGGGCCGCATCGCGCGGATCGTCGCGACCGGCACGCTCCCCGAGGCGCCCGCGGCCGAGATCCCCGTCGTCGACGTGGCCGGCCAGGTCGTGCTGCCGGGCCTCATCGACACCCACTGCCACATCGACAAGACGCTGTGGGGCGGCCCCTGGGTGCCGCACTCGGCGGGCCCCGAGCTCGTCGACCGGATCGCCAACGAGCGCGAGCGCCGCGAGGAGTTCGGCCTCCCCTCCCCCGACAACGCCGCCGCCCTGCTGCGCACCGTGGCCGCGCTGGGCACCACCCGGGTCCGCACCCACACCGACGTCGACCCCGGCATCGGGCTCGGCGGCATCGAGTCGGTCGCCAAGGCTGCGGACGCCGTACGCGGCTTGGTCGACGTCGAGCAGGTCGCCTTCCCGCAGGACGGCGTGATCCGCCGCCCCGGCACGCTGGAGCTGCTCGAGGCCGCGATCGACGCCGGCGCCACCAGCCTCGGCGGCATCGACCCCGCCGGTGTCGACCAGGACCCGCTCGGCCAGCTTGACGCGCTCTTCGAGATCGCCGCCCGCCGCGGCGTCTCCATCGACATCCACCTGCACGACGAGGGCAGCCTCGGCGCCTGGCAGTTCGGCCTGGTCGCCCAGCGCACCATCGCCTACGGCCTGCAGGGCAGGGTCGCGCTCAGCCACGCCGACGCCCTCGGCACCGTCCCGGACGTCGAGCGGCACCGCCTCATCGACATGCTCGCCGACTCCGGCGTCGCGATCATCACCGCCGCCGTCTACAACGTGCCGGTCCCCTCGGTGCGCGAGCTCGCAGAGAACGGGGTCACCCTCGCCTGCGGCAGCGACGGCATCCGCGACCTGTGGGGCCCCTACGGCAACGGCGACATGATCGAGCGCGCGATGCACGTCGCCTACCGCAACGGCCTGCGGCGCGACGAGGACCTCGAGCTCGCGCTCGACTGCGCCACCCACAACGCCGCCCGCCTGGTCGGCCTCGAGTCCTACGGCCTGGTCGCCGGCGCCCCCGCCGACCTGGTCGTCGTACCCGCGCGGACGGCGGCCGAGGCCGTCGTCGCGCGCCCCACCCGCTCCCTGGTCGTCAAGGACGGTCGCGTGATCGCGCGCGACGGCCAGCTCGTGGAGTCGTGACCGGGACCGGTCTCCACACAACACCCACCGCAGCACCCGCAGCAGCACCACCCTCACCCACCACCTGGAGTCCCACCATGAAGCAACTGATCACCGGCGCCGCCACCGCCGCCCTCCTCGCCGTCGGCCTCAGCGCGTGCACCAACGCCTCGACCGACGCGGGCAGCAACAGCAAGGTCAAGGTCCCCGACGCCACCGAGAAGGTCGCCGTCAACGTCGACGAGGCCGCCTCGAAGCTCGTTCCCGCCGACATCGCCAGCAAGGGCACGATCTCGGTTGCGATGGACGCGTCGTACCCGCCGTTCCAGATGTTCGCCGACGACAACAAGACGATCATCGGCTTCGACGCCGAGTTCGCGACCGCCGTGGGCGAGCGCCTCGGCCTCGAGGTGCAGCTGGTCAACGCCGGCTTCGACTCGATCCTCCCCGGCCTCGCCGCCGGCCGCTACGACATGGCCGAGTCCAGCTTCTCGGTGACGCCGGAGCGCCAGAAGACCGTCGACTTCGTCGACTACCTCCAAGGTGGCGCGGGCATCGCCGTCACGCCGGGCAACCCGAAGAAGCTGTCGATGGACCCGATGGTCCTGTGCGGCCACAAGATCGCCGCCCAGAAGGGCACCACCCAGGCGATCGAGCAGCTCCCCGCGATCGCGAAGCTGTGCACCGACGCCGGCAAGCCCGCCGTCCAGCCCGAGCTGTTCCCGTCGCAGAACGACGCGATCCTCGCGCTCAACAGCGGCCGGGTCGACGGCATGATGGCCGACAGCACCGCCGTCTCCTACCAGGGCGCCCTGTCCGGCGGGAAGTTCGAGCTCGCCCCCGGCGACATCTACGAGGCGCGCCCCACCGGCATCGCGCTGCCCAAGGGCTCGGGCCTGCGCGCCGCCGTCAGCGCCGCCGTCAAGTCGCTCTACGACGACGGCACGATCAACAAGCTCACCGCCAAGTGGGACATCCCGGACTCCAACCTCTCCGCCACGCCCGGGGCCTGACATGACCACCCTGTCCGTTCCTTCGACGAGCGAGTACGTCGAGCTCACGACCGTCCCGCGCCGGCACCCGCTGCGCTGGGTCAGCGCGATCGTGCTGGTCGGCCTGGGCGTCTACCTGCTCGCCGACGTGTTCACCAACCCGCGGTTCGGGTGGGACGTCGTCAGCCTCTACCTGCGCGACGTCTCCATCTTCCACGGCCTGGTGATGACGCTGGTCCTCACCGTGGTCTGCATGGCGATCGGCATCGTGCTGGCCGTCCTGCTCGCGGTGATGCGGCTCAGCCCGAACCCCGTCGTGCGGACCTTCGCGTTCGGCTACGTCTCGTTCTTCCGGGGCACGCCGGTCCTGGTGCAGCTGCTGTTCTGGTTCAACCTGGCCGCGCTCTACCCGGTGATCAGCTTCGGCCTGCCCGGCGTCCACCTCGACGCCAACACCCTGATCACGCCGTTCATCGCGGCCGTGCTCGGGCTCGGGCTGAACGAGGCGGCGTACATGTCGGAGATCGTGCGCGCCGGCATCCTCTCGGTCGACCACGGGCAGAACGAGGCGGCGTCCGCGCTCGGTCTCACCCGCGGCCAGACGCTGCGCCGGATCGTGCTCCCGCAGGCGATGCGCGTGATCGTGCCGCCGACGGGCAACGAGGTCATCGGCATGCTCAAGACGACATCGCTGGTGTCGGTGCTCGCCGTGCACGAGCTGCTGTTCTCGGCGCAGATCATCTACGCGAAGAACTTCGAGACGATCCCGCTGCTCATCGTCGCGAGCATCTGGTACATCGCGGTCACCACCGTGCTCGGCGTGGGCCAGTACTACCTCGAGCGCCGCTACGCCCGCGGCAACCGCACCCTCCCGCCCACCCCGTGGCAGCAGGTCCGGAAGTTCTTCCGCACCCATGCGCCCGTCGAGAGGAGCAAGGCATGAGCGCCACGGCAGTGGCCGCGCCGAAGGTGCGCGCGGCGGGCGTCCGCAAGTCGTACGGCAACCTCGAGGTGCTCAAGGGCATCGACCTGACCGTCGACCAGGGCGAGGTGCTCTGCCTGATCGGCCCGTCGGGCTCGGGCAAGTCGACCTTCCTGCGGTGCATCAACCACCTCGAGGCGATCGACAGCGGGCGGCTCTGGGTCGGCGACACCACCGTCGGCTACGAGCAGCGCGGCAACAAGCTGTACGAGCTCAGCGACAAGGAGATCTGCCGACAGCGCACCGAGGTCGGCATGGTGTTCCAGCACTTCAACCTGTTCCCGCACATGACGGTGCTGGAGAACCTGATGGAGGCGCCCATCCGGGTGCTCAAGCAGCCGCGGCGCCAGGTGCGCGAGCGGGCGCTCGGGCTGCTGGCCCAGGTCGGGCTCGCGGAGAAGGCCGGTTCGTACCCGAAGAGCCTGTCGGGCGGCCAGCAGCAGCGCGTCGCGATCGCCCGCGCGCTGTGCATGCAGCCGAGCCTGATGCTCTTCGACGAGCCGACGTCGGCGCTCGACCCCGAGCTCGTCGGCGACGTGCTCGCGGTCATGCGCAACCTGGCCGAGACGGGCATGACGATGATCGTGGTCACCCACGAGATCGGCTTCGCCCGCGACGTCGCCGACCGGGTCGCCTTCTTCGACGGCGGCCAGATCGTCGAGGTCGGCCCGGCGGCCGACGTCATCACCCACCCGCAGCAGCAGCGGACCCGGGAGTTCCTCGCGGCGGTGCGCTGAGCGCCGTACTCCCCCATGGTCGGCCCGGCCGGCCTCGTACCTGAGGACGAGGCCGGTCGGGCCCTTCATGTCCCGTGGGCCGCGGATTGACTATCGACACCGCCGGGGGCGGGGAGCAGAGTCGATCGGGGACCACGGGACGTTCACCCAGACCGGCACCTTCTCCGCGGTGCTCGACCAGGGCGGCACCTCCAGCGGTCGGTTCACCGTCTGGGGCAACTTCAACACCGCTGACGGCGTGACCGGCAACAGCACCTTCACCTTCAACCTCACCGTGAAGTCCGGTGTCGGAGCGGGGACGTCGTACCACGAGAACGCCCACTTCACCGGCTCACTCGACCCGGCGGTCGACCCGAAGGTCGCCTTCGACAAGACCCGCTGCTCCTGACGACGGGGCACCGAGAACGTCGGTCGCGGCCTAGGCCGCGGCCGGCCGGGTCTCGGCGCGCGCCGGCACGATCGCCGGGATGTGCCGCAGGTTGAGGCTGAGGATCCCGACCACCACGAGCAGCCCCAGCGCGAGCGCCGCCGGCCCCGCCCAGCCGTACGACGACCAGGCGCTGCTGCCGAGGCTGCCGAAGACCGACGAGCCGATGTAGTAGGCGCACAGGTAGAAGGCCGCGGCCTGGCTGGCGCTCGCTCCGGCGGCGTGCGCCCGGACGACGACCCAGCCGCTCGCGATGCCGTGGGCCACGAAGAATCCCATGGTGAGGCAGGCCAGGCCGATCACGATCGCGACGAGCGATGACGAGATCGTCAGGGCCACGCCGAAGACCGCCAGCACGCAGCCGATCGGCAGCACTGCGCGCCGCCCGAGCCGGTCGGCCCACGCGCCGGAGACCGACGCGCTGATCGTGCCGAGCGGGTAGACGAGATAGAGCAGGCTGATCGCGCCGAGGCTGATGTGGTGCGGGGCGCCGACCAGGCGGAAGCCGAGCGCGTTGAAGACCACGACCAGCGCGCCGACCGCGCAGCCGCCGAGGAGGTAGAGCCGGCGCAGCGCCGGGTCGCCGAGCGCGGCCCGCGACATCGCGCCGAGCGCGAGGTCCTGGCGCCGGCGGCCGCGGAAGTTGCGGGACGGCGGCAGCATCATGGTGACCGCGAGCGCGCACCCGAGGGAGAGCAGGGCCGCGGCACCAAGGCCCCAGCGCCAGTCGAGCAGGTCGGTGATCGGGGCGGTCAGAAGCCGGCCCATCATGCCGCCGAGCGCCGTACCGCCGATGTAGACGCCGGCCGCCCGCGCCTGGGCCGAGCCGTGCAGCTCCTCGCGCAGGTACGCCGTCGCGACGGCCGGCAGCCCGGCCAGCACCACGCCCTGGACGAAGCGAAGCGCCAGCAGCGCGTGCCACGACCAGGCGAACGGGCAGAGCAGCGCGACCAGACTGGCCAGCCACACCGCGCCCACGATCAGGCGGGTCCGGCCGAGCACCTCGGACGCCGGGCCCGCGACCAGCAGGCCGAGCGCCAGGCCGGCCGTCGTCAGCGACATCGACAGCGTCGCGCCTGCCGGCGTCACGTCGAAGGCGTCATGGAAGGCGGGCAGCAGGGCCTGGGTGTCGTAGAGCAGGACGAAGGTGACCATGCCCGCACACACCATCGCGGCCATGATCCGGCGGTAGCCCGCGGATCCTCGAAGATGCCCCTCCCCGGGGGCGACGGACACGCCGACGACGTCATTCACCCGACCAGGGTGCGCCTCCGCTCTTCATGCGTCCAATGCGATCCAGGGCGGATCTCCATACGCGTTACGTATGATGTCCGACGTGCGCATCCGAGACCTGGAGTGGCTGGTCGCGCTCGCCGACCACCAGCACGTGACCGACACCGCGGCGATCCTCGGCATCACCCAGCCGACGCTGTCCCGCGCGCTGGCGCGCGTCGAGGACGAGCTCGGCGTCCGCCTCTTCGAGCGGGTCCCGGACGGGCTGGTGACCTCGCCCCACGGCGCCTTCGTCGTCGAGACCGCCCGCGACCTGGTCGGCCGCTACCGCCAGCTGACCACCGAGCTCGAGGCCCGCCTCGATCCCGACCGCGGGATCGTCCGGCTCGCGTTCCTCGACTCGATGGCGACCTCGCTGGTCCCCCGGATCCTGCGCGGCTTCCACCAGGAGGCGCCCGGCGTCCGCGTCGAGCTCTCCCAGGAGCCCGCCCATGCGATGCGCCGCGACCTCGCCGCCGGCGCCGTCGACCTCGCCATCACCTCGGTCCGCCCGGACGGCGACTACGGCTGGCTGATCCTGCAGCGCGAGCGGCTCGTCGTCATCGTCCCGCCCACCCACCGGCTGCGAACCCGCAAGCGGATCGAGCTGCGCGAACTGGCCGGCGAGGAGCTGGTCACCACCCCCGTCGGCTTCGGCTACCGCACCCTCGTCGACGGCCTGCTCACCGACGCCGGCGTCTCGCTCGCCGTCTCCTTCGAGAGCGCCGACCTGGCCACCATCGAGGGCCTGGTCGCCGCCGGCCTCGGCATCGCCGTCGTCCCGGAGGCCTTCGTCGGCATCTCCGGCACGGTCGGCCTCGCGCTCAGCGGCTCGAACGCCCGCCGCAGCGTCGGGCTGACCTGGCGCACCGATCGGGCACTCGAGCCGGCCGCGGCCCGGTTCCGGGACTACGTGGCCGGGCAGGCGCCGTACTCGACGGGACTGGAGGCGTAGCGCCGGCGGCGTCTCGTACCTGGTCAGCCGTCGGCCTGCGCCGCCTCCCACGCCGCGCGGATCGCACCGGGGATGCGGCCGTTGGCAGACACCTCGTGGCCGTGCGCGTTCGCCCAAGCCCGTAGCTCGGCCGCGGTCGGCTCGCGCGCCGGCAGCGGTGCCAACGGCGCGCTGGGGGCGAGGCCGGCCACGGCGCCGGACCCGAAGTCGTCGGCCGCCGAAGCGACGACGGCCGCAGCGAGAAATCGATAGGCCCATTCCTGGGCGAGTCTGCGGTTGTCGCAGAACACGATCGGGACGCTCGGAAAGGCGACCTGCGTCTCGGCGATGCCGTCGGCGATGACCGCCGTCCGGACCCGGTCGTGCTGCAGCGTCTTGCCATAGCCGGCCTCCACGACGATCGCCGCGTGCGGCAAGGATGCGAGCTCGGTCAGCTGGTACTTCAGCTTTCCGGTCGTCATCGAGCTGACCAGATCTTGCGCGCTCTTGCGCTCGACCGCGGCCAGCAGCTTCCCGTCGGCATCGAGCACCCCGTAGTCACCGGCCGGCAACGCCAGGCGGCGCGTGGTCGCCTGCTGGTCGGAGAACGTCCACGCGTACCGCTCGGCGCTATCGACGACGATCGGCAGGTCGCTCAGCCCCTGCGCCCGGGCAGCCGATACGGCGACCCGGGGCCGGGCCTGCTTCGTGGTCCGCGAGGTCTGCCAGAACACCGCCTGACGACCACCACGGATGGTCGTGATGACGAACTGGGAGCGGTTCTCGCGGCCCCGCTCGAGGACGAGGTCGATGGCGGCGCCCCGCCGGACGCAGGAGCGAACACCCACGCGTTCGACGACCTCTGCGTCCTCGGGCCAGGCCTCGAAGAAGCGGTGGCAGTAGACCTTGGCCGTTCGGGGCCAGGTGTCCTTGGCTTTGAGCAGGATGCCCTCACCGAGCGGGATCCGCAGCAGGTAGGGCAGCGTCGAGTCCGGCTCCGGATTGCGCGCGATGACGAAGTCCTCGTGCATGGGCCAGATTCTGGCATGCCGAGCGCCGGCCGACCGGCGATGCACGCAGTGCCGGATCGCCGGCCTACGTCCGTCGGTGGAAGCGGATGTCGCCGTTGGGGAGGCGGTGGTGGTCGTAGGCGCGGTCGTGGATCAGGTGATGATGATGGCTGCACAGGCAGGCTGCGTGGTCGAGATCTGTGGCGCCCCCTTGGGACCAGGGGGCGAGGTGGTGGACCTCGGTCCAGGCGGCCGGGATGGTGCAGCCCTCGCCGCGGCAGCGGCGATCACGTAGCCGGAGCGCCCGACGCTGGGCGCGGGAGTGGAACCGCCGGGCCCGGCCCAGGTCGAGGACCTCACCATTGCCACCCAGCACCGCCGGGATGATCGCGGCCTGGCAGGCCAGCCGCCGAGCCTCCTGTGCCGAGATCATCGTGCAGCCGTCACCGACGATCACCTCGGCCACGGCGAGCTCGGCGCGCAACTGCTCGAGGGACAGTGTGACGAGCACGGTGGTCGCATCGCCACCGTGCTCGGGCAACTGGTCGGGATCGAGCAGCTCCAGCAGCGCGGCGAACGCGCGGGCGTAGGCCCGGTGCTGCGGCACCCGCTCGCCCGCTGCGGAGGTGGCGCTCGCGCCGAACCCATCGAGCCCGTCGGGCCTGCCTGGGCGCTCCGGGCGTTGGCGGGGCGAGGTGTACGCCTGCAGGTAGTGCTGGAGGCGGTCGGTGACCGAGGTCGGCAGCACTCCGCTGATCCGCGTGCGCCCGTCGCCCTGGTCTCGGAACCGCAGCGACGCGGCCTCGCGGGCCCGGCGCTCCTCGGCCTCGAGCTCCTCGCCCTCGTGGGCGTCGGCGACCTCGGGCGCGACCACCTCGAGGATCCGCCGCCCCAGCCGCCGCAGCTCACTCGGACGGTGCCGGCCGGCGAACCCGACCAGCGTCTGCTCCGCCCGCGCCAGAAGGTCAGGCCCGACGTCGGCGGGCAGCTCGTCGATCGCATCGACGATCACTCGCGCCTGCGCCGCCGACACCTGCCCGGCGCGCATCCCGGCCGCGATCACCGGGTGGGACTCCAGCGCCCGCCCCAGACGCAGCTCGGCGCGCGCGGCAGCCGGCTCGGACGCGGTGGCGTAGGCCATCCATGCGGCCGCGTCCCGGGCGCCGTGCGCGGACGCGACGTCGTCGGCACCCGCCAGGACGCGGCACTTCAGCTCAGCGACCTCGGCCTCGATCCGGTGCAGCTCGACCAGCGCGGACTCCTTGTCGCGGGCCGTCATGAAGACCGGCTGCACGTCAGCCACAGCCGCCAACGCAGCCCGTACCTCACCAGCGCACGCCACGATCGGGTGCGACGGGGCAACAGAGCTGGCAGACATCGGACTCCTCGAGGGCGCGACAACAACAGGTGTGTCGCCCCGTAGGAGGCACCTCTGGCGCAGCGACTCTGCACCCGGATGGTGCATGTCATGTCCTACCGAACTAGACCTCAGGTCCTCGGGACCACCAGGAGCATCCCGCCGTACGGCCTGCGGCCATCATACAGGAGATCGAACATTTGTTCGAGCATTGTCCCCGAAATCTTCTTCGGCTTGTTCCGCGCCGGTCGGTCTTTTCCCGCCGCCGACGCCGCGACGCAGCGCCGCGAAGACCGACGACGCTGTGCCCAGGTCTTTCTGCCCAGATCGACCCATGGTCGCGACGCAGCGAGCGACTGGTGCTCGTCCGGGACGCGGTGAACGGCATCCGCGCGCGAGTGAGGCGTTCGCTACGCCAGCGCCTTGTTCGCTCCTACGAACAGTGCCTCGATACCTGACTGCTCGTCGACTGTGAGGTCGGTGACATCGTGCTTAGACAGCCATCGCAGGAAGGCGCGGGCGAGTCGGTACTTCGAGAAGTCCGCGATCTCGGCAACAAAGATGTCGACGATGCGGCGAGCGGGCTGCTGGCTAGCAGTTGCAGATACGTCCCAGCCAAGGTCGTCCCTCGCGACGGCGACGAGTGTGTCGCGGAGTAGGTCCTCAATCTCGGGGCCGCTCACGGCTCCCGTGTGAAAGTCCTTGGTGCGCAGGATCTGCTTCTCCTTGAGCAGATGCACGAGGTCGTCCTGCTGTGCAGCCTTCTCTCCTGCCTGGTCGGAGTCGAGCAGGGCCGCGACCCTTAGTTTCTGGCTCACAAGCAGGGTGCAGTAGTAGACGACCTTGCTCGCGCTCTGTGCGGGCACGAGTGCGGTTCCATCGCGCAGGGCGGTCTTGCCCGCATCCTGCTGGGCAGCATTCAGAGCCTCGACGTAGAACATGTCGGTGAGTCCCTCACACACCAGGTTCCGCTTCTGCGCGAAGAGGCTCTGCGCGAGTTCATAGCCGAGCGCGGCCTGCAGCGGGTACACAGACCGAGGGTCGTCGACGACAAGCCGGGTGTGCACCTTGGTGCCGGTTTCGCGGTCGGCCATCTCGATGATCCGGACGAGGTCGAGTTCGTCGGTCCCGACCATGAACGGAGAGTGAGTGGTGTAAATGATCTGGTTGTCCTCGGCGAGGAGCGAGACCGTCTTGCGAAACTCCTGCTGCTTAAGGGCGTGCAGGCTGAGGCCGGGTTCGTCGAGCAGGAGGATGGCGTTGTCGAGGTCGTCAGCTGCTTGGGCCTTGAACACCACGAAGAAGGACACGAGCCAGCGGAAGCCCTCGCTGCGCTGATCTAGTTCCACCTCGACGCCGAGGTCGTCTACGACGACGACCTTCAGCAACTGTCCGTCCGGAACGAATCGCAGCGTTACGTTCTCGTCACCCCAGACGCGGCGAATGTCCTTGGTCAGGGCGACACTGGCAGCGTTGAGGCGATAGTGGCGCTGGTCAATCTGCTTCTCATAGGCGACCACCGCCTGCTTGTGCGCTTCAACCTGCTCGGGACTGCTGTTGGCTGGGACGTCGGCGGGCGCACCCTTGGCGAGATCCGACAGCTCTTGGGCGGTGAAGCCGCACAGCTTCAGCAGGCAAAGGTTGCCGAAGTCGTACTCCTCGTCTACCTCACCGCTTGCCTGCCGTGCCGCCAGCGAAGAAAGATGGATCCGAGGCTTCACTGTGAAGAACGTGGAGTAGTAGACGAAGAGCGGCACGCGCGGCTGGAGGTAGCCGTTGTAGCACTTGAGGTATGCACTGCGGTAGCGCACCACTGAACGGATGGTGTCGAACCGCTTGTTCTCAGTCTCGTTGGTCTCATCGATCAACGGCAGTGCCGACTCAAGCCACTCGTCAAGTCCCGTGGCGCGCGGTCCTTCGAGCGTCGTACCTGGCTGGAACTTTGCGGTAAGCGCATCGAGCGCGGCAACAACCTCGGCGGAGTCTGCTTGCTTGGCCAGGTGTGCCTTGAGGCGGGCCAGGTCCTTGCTGATCTGCTCGTAGGTCTTCGTCCAAGGCACACCCTCGAGGCTGAACCGGACGTTGTTCGACATGTACGAAAAGAGTTTCAGGTGCGCGGCAGTACCCAACTCCGGGTGGTATGTCGCCAGCCCCGCGCGCTCCACGTCGGTAAGTTTGTAAGTCGCCTCGGCGACAACGATGTCGTTTGGGCTGCGCTGCCCACTCTGGACCTCGGTGTAGCGCGAGCGAGGGTAATCACGAAGCGCGTCAAGGGGTTCGGTACCCTCCGGCATCCGAATGGTCTGCAGAGCTCGGAGGACTGCGGTCTTCCCTGCCTCGTTCACGCCAACGAGCAGAGTCTTGGTCGGTTCAACCTCAAACTCCTCTGTGTCGTTCACCGACCGGTAGTCGCGTACTCGCGCCTTCACCAACAGCATCGTTGTCTCCCCATCCTTCTTCGGTAGCCGTCACGCAGCGTAGAGCGCACAGCCGACATGCGGGGCGACTTGCCGGACGTGGCGCTTTGGCCAGCCTCGGCGGCCAGCTAGTCACCGGGCGCTTGGGTCTGCTGCACGACTGGATGGCCGCACGCACTAGCCCATTCCGCCGCCAATGTCCTACCGACGACCGACCACATCCCCCGGCACCAGCCCATCGACTCGGCCCACCTCGTAAGAACGACCGACGGCCCGGCGTCCCCGCAGGAGGGGAAGCCGGGCCGTCGTCAGCGGTGGATCAGCTGCAGCCGCTGGTGCTGCCGCAGCCCTCGCACACGTAGCACGAGCCGGCGGGACGCATCTTCGTGCCGCAGGTCATGCACAGCGGGCTGTCGACCGCGTGGCCGGTGATCTGCTCGAGCAGCTCGGCCGTGGTCTTGGCGACCTTCGCCTCGACGACCGGGGCGCCGGCGAGCGGGTCCTCGTCGGCCTCGACCTCGACGACGTCGTCGACCGGGGCGCCCTTGGCGACCGGGGTGACCTCGAGCAGCTCGGAGGCGTTGCCGGTCTCCTCGACGGGCTCGTAGGAGCCGGTCTCGAGGTGGCGCTGGCGCTCGTCGGCGGAGTAGATGCCGAGGGCGGAGCGCTGCTCGAAGGACAGGTAGTCGAGGGCCAGGCGGCGGAAGACGTAGTCCATGATCGACTGCGCCATCCGGACGTCCGGGTCGTCGGTGAGGCCGGCCGGCTCGAAGCGCAGGTTGGTGAACTTCGAGACGTAGGTCTCCAGCGGGACGCCGTACTGCAGGCCGATCGAGACGGCGATCGAGAAGGCGTCCATCACGCCGGCCAGGGTCGAGCCCTGCTTGCCGAGCTTGAGGAAGATCTCGCCGAGCTCGTTGTCGTCGTGAGCGCCCGAGGTCATGTAGCCCTCGGCGCCGGCCACGGTGAACGACGTGGTGCGGGCCTGGCGCGACTTCGGGAGGCGCTTGCGGGTCGGCGCGTAGACGATCTTCTCGACGACCTTCTCGACGACCTTCTCCGCAGCCGCGGCCGCGTCGGCGTCGGCGGCGTCCTTCTTGGCCTTGCCGCCACCGTCGGCGAGCGGCTGGCCCACCTTGCAGTTGTCGCGGTAGATCGCGGTGGCCTTGAGGCCGAGCTTCCACGACTCGAGGTAGATCTTCTCGATGTCCTCGACCGACGCCGACTCGGGCAGGTTGACGGTCTTGGAGATCGCGCCGGAGAGGAACGGCTGGCAGGCCGCCATCATCAGCACGTGGCCCATCGGCTTGAGCGAGCGCTCGCCCATGGCGGTGTCGAAGACCTCGTAGTGCTCGGGCTTGAGGCCGGGGGCGTCGACGACGTGGCCGTGCTCGCCGATGTAGTCGACGATCGCCTCGATCTGCTCCGGCTGGTAGCCGAGCTTCTTCAGCGCGCGCGGGATGGTCTGGTTGACGATCTGCAGCGAGCCGCCGCCGACGAGCTTCTTGAACTTCACCAGGGAGAAGTCCGGCTCGATGCCGGTGGTGTCGCAGTCCATCATGAAGCCGATGGTGCCGGTCGGCGCGAGCACCGAGGCCTGCGCGTTGCGGAAGCCGTTGGTCTTGCCGAGCTCGACGACCCTCGCCCACTCCTCGGTGGCCAGCTTGTGGACCTCGGCGTCGGCGATGTGCAGGGTGCGGACGTCGTCGTTGGCCGCCTGGTGCTTGCGCATCACGCGCTGGTGGGCCTCGGCGTTGCGGGCGTAGCCGTTGTAGGGACCGACGATCGCGGCGAGCTCGGCCGAGCGGCGGTAGGACGTGCCGGTCATCAGCGAGGTGACGGTGGCCGCCATCGCGCGACCGCCCTCGGAGTCGTAGCCCAGGCCCATCGCCATCAGCAGCGCGCCCAGGTTGGCGTAGCCGATGCCGAGCTGGCGGTAGTTGCGGGTGGTCTCGCCGATCGGCTCGGTCGGGAAGTCGGCGAAGCAGATCGAGATGTCCATCGCGGTGATGATCAGCTCGACGGCCTTGGCGAAGAGCGGCGCGTCGAAGGTGTCGTCGTCGCGCAGGAACTTCAGCAGGTTGAGCGAGGCGAGGTTGCACGAGGAGTTGTCGAGCGACATGTACTCCGAGCACGGGTTGGACGCGGTGATCCGGCCGGTCTCGGGGTTGGTGTGCCAGTCGTTGATCGTGTCGTCGTACTGCAGGCCCGGGTCGGCGCAGGCCCAGGCGGCCTCGCTGATCTTGCGGAACAGGCTGCGGGCGTCGACGGTCTCGATGACCTCGCCGGTCATCCGCGAGCGCAGGCCGAACTCGGTGCCGTTCTCGACCGCGCGCATGAACTCGTCGTTGACGCGCACCGAGTTGTTGGCGTTCTGGTACTGGACCGAGGTGATGTCCTTGCCGCCGAGGTCCATGTCGAAGCCGGCGTCGCGCAGGGCGCGGATCTTGTCCTCCTCGCGCCACTTGGTCTCGACGAACTCCTCGATGTCGGGGTGGTCGACGTCGAGGACGACCATCTTGGCCGCACGACGCGTCGCGCCGCCCGACTTGATGGTGCCGGCCGAGGCGTCGGCGCCGCGCATGAAGGAGACCGGGCCGGACGCGGTGCCGCCGCTGCTGAGCAGCTCCTTGGAGGAGCGGATCCGGGAGAGGTTGAGGCCGGCGCCGGAGCCCCCCTTGAAGATGAAGCCCTCCTCCTTGTACCAGTTGAGGATCGAGTCCATCGAGTCGTCGACCGAGAGGATGAAGCACGCGGAGACCTGCTGCGGGGCGGTCGTGCCGACGTTGAACCAGACCGGGGAGTTGAAGGAGAAGTACTGGTTGGCCAGCAGCCAGGTCAGCTCGTGCTCGAAGACCTCCGCGTCCGCCGCGGTCGCGAAGTAGCCGTGCTCCTTGCCCGCCTTGACGTACGTCGAGACGACCCGGTCGATGAGCTGCTTGAGGCCGCGCTCGCGCTCGGGGGTGCCGACCGCGCCGCGGAAGTACTTGGTGGTGACGATGGTGGAGGCGTTCAGCGACCAGAAGTCGGGGAACTCGACACCGAGCTGCTCGAAGACGGTCTCGCCGGTCTTCCAGTTGGTCTGGACGACGTCGCGGCGCTCCCAGGTGATCTCGTCGTAGGGGTGGACACCCTCGGTACTGAAGATGCGCTCGATCTTCAGGCCCTTGCCGGATGCGGCGCCTGCTGCGGTCTGGTTGCTGGCCGTCTCGGTCATGACTCTCCTGGTCTCCTGGGTGGTGCGTGCGGTGGCGGCGGTGCGTCGGAACACGTGGAACTCGCGAAATCGGGGGAAGGGCACGAGATGGTGGCCCGGCAGGCAGCTTCCCCACTACCTGCCGGGCGTCTGTGGTCAGCCCGTCGGGGCTGGGGCGTCAAGATCGGACGACGCCTCGAGCGCGGCGCGCTCGAGGCGCAGCGCGGCGATCTCATTCTCGAAGTCGGCCGCGGACTCGAACCCGCGGTAGACCGACGCGAACCTCAGGTACGCCACCTCGTCGAGGCGGCGCAGCGGCGAGAGGATCGCCAGGCCCACTTCATGGGCGGCGATCTCGGGGCTGCCGGCGAGACGGAGCTGGTCCTCGACCTCCTGGCCGAGGCGAGCCAGATCGTCCTCGTCGACCGGGCGACCCTTGCAGGCCTTGCGGACGCCGGCGACGGCCTTCTCACGGGTGAACGGCTCGGTGGCGCCGGAGCGCTTGAGCACGGTCAGCTGCATGGCCTCGACGGTGGTGAACCGCTTCTCGCAGGCCGGCGACAGGCAGACCCGGCGGCGCCGGATCGAGCAGCCGTCCTCGGACACCCGGGAGTCGAGGACCTTGGTGTCGTTGTGCTTGCAGTACGGACAGTGCACGGCTCCTCCTCCCGGGGTCTGGGTTGTGGACAGAGGGATGTTTCCTGTGCACAACCGCGATGGTTCTGTGTATCTCCAAGCCTCGCCCTGTGAGGGAAATAGCGTCGCTCTGTGGACTAGATGTGGAGAACTACATCGTTGTAAGTACTAGATGTAGTGGTAACCGTACGCCCCGGCCACCACGGACGCAAGACCGGGGTACGACGACTTGCTCGCCCGGGCACTCCGGCCGACGTTTGCGCAGGTCACCGCCCCTTTCGGGGCCGTCCGCACCCCTCCAGACCACTGCGCGGGGCACCGCCGCACGGGCCGGCGCGACACTCGGATCCAGGGTTGCCGGGGCATTCCATCCACCCATCAGGAACAATGACCGCCGTGACGGGAGGAAAGCGCGCCGGCGATCGGGAGAAGGCACGTGTCCGGCCGGAGCTCCTGGTCCACCTCGTCGGCATGGCCCTCGCCTTCGCCGCGTGGGCATACCTGGTGCTGGCCGCGATCGACTTCGGCGCGACCGCGCGCCACGAGGGCAAGGCGAGCGCCTGGGCACTGCTCGTCGTCGCCGCGCTCGGCGCCATGGGCTGCCTCTTCCTCGCCTTCATGCTGGCCGCCCGCTTCTCGCGGGCCCTGGGCCTCACCTCCGGCCCCGAGCCGAAGGCCAAGCGCGATCCGAACGCCCCGAAGGGCGGCAAGCGCGCCGCCCGCTGACCGCCGCCTCTGCGTCGTACCGGACGAACCGGTCGCGAGATCGCAGATGCGGCGACCCGAACGTCCGGTACGACACTCCCCCGAGACGGCGCGAGGGGCGGTATCCGTTTCGGTCGGATCCCGCCCCTCGTCTTCCCCAACTCCGCTGGGGTCGAAGCAGCGGAG
>NZ_BAABAC010000020.1:0-68626 GCF_039537225.1 Nocardioides ginsengisoli | reverse complement strand
CGCTCGGGACGCGCAGCTGCTGGCCGACGAAGACCGAGCCGCCATCGATGGCATTGAGGTCTTCGATGGTGCGCATCATGTCGCGGACGTCGCCGCCGCCGGTGGCCGCGGAGGCGTCGCTGGCGATGTCCCACAGGGTGTCGCCGGGCGCCACGGTGACCACGTCGACCTGCGCCGGGCCGCCCGCGTCACGGGACGCGGCGGAGCCGGCGGCGAGCCAGACGGCCGCCGCGGCCACGATCAGGAAGGCGAGGGCGAACACCACGAGCCGGCCCCGGCGGGTGAGCCGGATCTGCCCCTCGCCGCCGTGCGACACCGGCGCGACGCGCGGGGCGGCGACGCGGGCGGGCCGACGAACGGCGGTGCGGCGGGCGGTGGTGATGCTCGGGACGATGGTGACGGTGCTCATGATGACCTCTGGACCTCCGGGGGAAGTGGACGGACCCTGTTGTACTCAGGGGGTCCGACGGAAGTGGTTCGATCAGACGTTCGATCGAACATGTGCACGAGATTAGAACACCGGTTCGAACAAAGTCCAGCATTTGTTCGAAACTTCGTTCGAACACCTTGGTCGCCGCACGAGCAACACGCCGTTCGAACACGTGTTTGAACTTCGCCCCCGACTTCGGTTAGCGTCGTCACACCGGTCCGCCGTCGCGGCCGGACCCCACCGACGCCGATCTGGAGGGCACCACCCATGGCTGACCGCAAGGCCGACAAGCAGGCCGACAAGCAGGCGAGCAGGGTGTCGGAGCTGCCCGACGGACCGCCCGACGCGACCGGGCTGACCCCGCGTCAACAGCGCGTGCTGGCCCACATCAAGGACAGCATCGAGAAGCGCGGCTACCCGCCGAGCATGCGCGAGATCGGCCAGGCGGTGGGCCTGACCAGCACCTCCAGCGTGGCCCACCAGCTGCGCACCCTGGAGGAGAAGGGCTACCTCAAGCGCGACCCCAACCGCCCGCGCGCGCTCGAGGTCTTCCTGCCCGAGGTGATGGCGGCTCGGCGCGCCATCGGCAACGTCGAGGAGCCCGACCGCCAGGGCTACGACGAGACCGGCATCGGCGACGCCGCTCCGGTCCCGGCCAACGTCCCGGTCGTCGGCCGGATCGCGGCCGGCGGCCCGATCCTCGCCGAGGAGCGCGTCGAGGACGTCTTCCCGCTCCCCCGCCAGCTCGTCGGCGACGGCCAGCTGTTCCTGCTCGAGGTCAGTGGCGAGTCGATGATCGAGGCCGCCATCTGCCACGGCGACTATGTCGTCATCCGGCAGCAGCCGACGGCCGAGAACGGCGAGATCGTGGCCGCGATGATCGACGGCGAGGCCACCGTCAAGACCTTCCAGCGCAAGGACGGCAAGGTCTGGCTGCTCCCCCACAACCCGGCGTTCGAGCCGATCGACGGCACCAACGCCACGATCCTCGGCAAGGTGACTGCCGTGCTGCGTCGGGTCTGAGCCTGACGATCGCGTAGGGTCAGGGGGTCCTGTCGTCCAGGCGAAGGCCGAACCCCATGACTCCTCGCAGCCGCTTCCCCCGCGCCGCGCTGCTGTCCGCGTCCCTGCTCGCCGGTCTGCTGACGGTGCCCTTCCTCGGCGCCGCGGCCCAGGCCGACGACAACGCACCGGCCCGCCCGGCCGGCTCGGCGTACAGCGACCCGTCGCTGATCGCCCCCGACCTGATCGACCCGGCACTCGGCGTCACCGCCGGCGACCCGACCGGCGACCCGACCGGCGACCCGACCGAGCAGGCCAAGCAGGCACTCGCGACGGTCCAGCAGATCATCGACCCGACCGTGCAGACGGTCACCGCCGACGGCACCAGCGCCGACCTCTCGGTCGCGCTGGCCAACCTGGCCACCAAGCAGGACGACCTCCCCAAGAACCTGCAGGACGACGCGGCCCGGCTGCTCGCCCGACCCAACAAGAACGACCCGCCAGGTGGCATCGAGTGCGATGCAGCCGGCAACGACAAGAACGGTCTGCCCTGCTACGGCGCCGCTACCGAAGCGCCGTCGGTCTGCGACAGCGGCATCTGCGTCCACTACGTCGCCTCCGGCCCCAACGCCGCCGGCGGCAGCTACGCCGCCACGGTCCTCGACGTGATGAAGAGCGTCGCCTCCCGCTACGTTGCCGCCGGCTACCGCAAGCCGCTGCCCGACCGCACCGTCGGTAAGTCCAGCGGCGGCGTGGGCAACGGCGACAACGTCTTCGACGTCTACCTCGCCGACCTCGGCAAGCGCGGCCTCTACGGCTACTGCACGACCGACACGCCGGTGGCAGGCCACGGCACGGCCCCCGCCTACTGCGTGCTCGACAACAACTACACCGAGCAGGTCTTCAACGCGCACACGCCGGTCGAGAACCTCGAGGTGACCGCGGCCCACGAGTTCTTCCACGCCGTCCAGTTCGCCTACGACGTCGGCGAGGAGGCGTGGCTCATGGAGGGCACGGCCACCTGGGCCGAGGACGAGCTCTACACCAACATCAACGACAACCGGCAGTTCCTCAGCTCCGGTCCGCTGGGGCGCCCGGCGCAGTCGCTGACCGCTCCGGCCGGCGTCTACGGCTCGTGGATCTTCTTCCGCTACCTCAGCGAGCGCTTCCCCACCCAGTACGGCGGCATGCCGGTCATCATCAAGGAGCTGTGGGACCGCGCGGCCGGCAACCCCGGCGCCCGCACCGCGCTCAACCGCCTGCTCGCCGTGCGCGGCACGGAGCTGCGCAAGCAGTTCGGCTGGTTCTCGACGTGGGACCGTCGTCCGGCCGCCTACTACTCCGAGGGCAGCGCCTACCGCGCCGCTCCGCTGTGGCGGAAGTTCCGGCTCACCAACACCCGTCGCAGCGCCTCCGCGCGCACCGACATCAACAGCCTCGCCTCGCGCACGGTCCGCTTCACCAGCGGCGCCACGCGCGGTCGGCTGCGGGTGAGCATCGACCTCTACAGTCGCGCCAGCGGCGGCTTCGCCACCGTGACCATCAAGGAGAAGGGCAAGTTGCCCGTCGCCCGGGCGATCGCGCTCAACGCGGCCGGCGACAAGCGGCCGACCTTCGCCTTCGGCCGCAAGGTGGCGTGGATCGAGATCACGCTCGCCAACTCCGGCACCCGCAAGCGCGCGGCGAAGATCAGCGCTCAGGTGGTGCGCTGAGCCTGCCGAGGGCGTTGCGCACCACGGTCGGGTCGGTCGTCGTCCACATCGGCGGCAGGCTCGCCTTGAGGAACGAGCCGTAGCGCGCGGTCACCAGCCTCGGATCGAGGACGGCGACCACGCCGCGGTCGTTCGTCGTCCGGATCAGCCGGCCGGCGCCCTGCGCGAGCAGGAGCGCCGCGTGGGTGGCCGCGACCTGCATGAAGCCGTTGGCGCCCGCCCGGTCGGCCGCCTTCTGCCGCGCGCTCATCAGCGGGTCGTCGGGGCGCGGGAACGGGATCCGGTCGATGATCACCAGCTGGCAGGTGTCACCGGGGACGTCGAGGCCCTGCCAGAGGCCGAGCGTGCCGAACAGGCAGGTGTGCGCGTCCTCCACGAACTGCCGGGCCAGCTCGGGCAGCTGGGCTTCCCCCTGCGCGAGCGTGGTCAGGTGCGGGAGCGCCTTGCGCACGTGCTCGGCCGCGGCCTCGGCGGCGCGCCGGCTGGAGAACAGTCCGAGGGTGCGGCCGTCGGCGGCGTCGACGAGCTGGGTGATCTCGTCGAGCTGGGCCGGGCCGAGGCCGTCGCGGCCGGGCGGCGGGAGGTGCCGGGCGACGTACAGGATGCCCTGGCGCGGATAGTCGAACGGGCTGCCGACGTCGATGCCCCGCCACGGCTGGGCATCGTCGGGCCAGTCCGTCCGGGGTGCGGCGAGGTCGACGCGTTCGGACGGCTTGAGGCCGACGGATCCGGCGACCGATGAGAAGTCGCCGCCGAGCATCAGCGTCGCCGAGGTGAGGACGACGGTGTTGTCGGCGAGCAGCTTGTCGCGCATCTGGCCCCAGACCTGGAGCGGCGCGACGCAGAGCATCGGCGGGATCCGGTCGGTGCCCTCGGTGCGCCAGAGGACGTCGGACTCGGAGTGCGCCGCCATCCGCTCCGCGGTGGTGAACACCTCCTGGACCATGCCCTTGGCCTGGGTCAGCGCGGCGTCGGGATCGCTGCCCGCCTCCGCCTTCGGGTACGCCGACAGGCAGGCGCGCGCCGCGTCGCGGACCAGCGCGAGGGCGTCGGCGAGGTCGTCGGGGACCCGCTCGAACCTGCCTGCCGGGGCGTCGGTGATCGCGGCCCGCAGCGCGTCGGCGGCGTCGGCCAGGTCGTCGCCCTCGTTGCCCTCCACGTGCCGCACGCTGCGCCGCGCGGCCCGCTCGACCTCGGCCGCCCACAGCTCGTCGGTGGCGGCCTGGGTGACCCGGGCGGCGAGCTCGTGCGCCTCGTCGATGACCACGGCGTCGTACTCGGGGATCATCGGGATGCCCTCGATCGCGTCGATCGCGAGCAGCGAGTGGTTGGTGACGATGAGGTGCGACTTCTGCGCCTTCTCCTTGGCGCGCTCGGCGAAGCACTCCTGGCCGAAGCCGCACTTGGTCGCGCCGAGGCACTCGCGCGCGGTCACGCTGACCTGCCGCCACTCCTTGTCGGTGTGCCGGGGGGCGTCGTCACGCTCGCCGGTACGGCCCTTCTCGGCGGCCTGCTCGGCCCAGTCGCGCAGCTCGAGGACCTTGCGGCCGAGCGCGCCGAGCGCCTCCTCGGCCTGGATCAGCTCGCCCTGGTCGTCGGGCGCGCCCTCGCGGATGCGGTGCAGGCAGGCGTAGTTGGACCGCCCCTTGAGCACCGCGTACGACGCGTCGACGCCCGGCGTCGTCCCCACGGCCTTGACCAGCCGGGGCAGGTCGCGCTCGACCAGCTGGTGCTGCAGGGCGAGGGTGGCGGTCGCGATCACGACCCGCTGGTCGTGAAGCAGGGCCGGGACCAGGTAGCCGAGTGACTTTCCGGTGCCGGTGCCGGCCTGGACGAGCAGGTGCTCCTTGTCGGCGAACGCCTCGGCGACGGCCTCGGCCATCGCGACCTGGCCGTCGCGCTGCTGGCCGCCGAGCGCCTCGACCGCGCTCGCGAGCAGCTCGCGGACGGGCGGGGACTGCACGGTCGAGCGGGAGGTCACCGGAGAACCCTAGATGGTCCTCGCCCGCGCGCTGCGCGCCCCTCCACAGGTCGGGGTCAGCCCGCCGCCAGCAGGGTCCGGATGTGGGCCGCGACGGCGTCGCCGAACACCCGCTGTCCGGCGGCGTCGGGGTGCAGCCGGTCGGCCTGGTAGGTGAGCCGGACCTCCACCATCGACAGGTACGGCGTCCCGGTGGCCACCGCGAGCCGGGCCAGCGTCGCGTCGACCGCGGCGACCGTGCCGGCGGGCCGCGCGGGGGCGGGCGGCGGCCCGACGACGAGCAGCCGGCGTCCGTGCAGCTCGCGCACCAGCCGGTCGAAGCCGGACCGGAGCTCGGCGACCGGCTGGTCGTAGTCGTTGAGCCCGCCCTCGACGACGACGAGCCGGGTGCCGGGGCGCAGGGAGCCGCGGATCCGGGTCGCATAGGACTGGTCGCCGCAGGCGCTGGCGTGGCGGCTGAACCCGCTGCCCGAGAAGCCGTCGACCCGGACTCGCCCGGACAACCGGACGGGCCAGGACTGGTCGGGGCGCAGCCCGGCACCGACGGAGTAGGAGTCGCCGACGACGAGCACGTCAGGGCCGCTGCCGGTGACGACCGCGGCGCGGGCGTCGGCGCGGGACTCGACGAAGGCGCAGCCGTCGGGGCGCGCGCCGGCCCTCGCCCAGAGCGTCGTGCCGACCACGCCGGTCACGATGAGCACCAGGGCGCAGCAGAGCACGAACCGTCGCCGAGTCACCACGGGATCATCCGTCGTACCGGACGATTTGGTCGCCGAATGGCCCGAATTTCGACAAATTCGTCCGGTACGACGCGGAGCCGGCACCCATGAGGGTCAGACGGCGTAGGCGGCGAGCTCGCCGGCGAGCGCCTCGGTGGCACGCCCGGTGATGCGGGTGCCGTCGGCGGTGTGCTCGAGGGTGCCGATCTCGCCGTCCTTGTGGATCCGGTCGATCAGGTCGCCGCGCGCGTAGGGCACGAGCGCGGTGAACTCCACCCGCGGGCGCGGGAGGTCGGCCTCGATGGCGGCCAGCGCGTCGGCGATGCCGTCGCCCGTGCGGGCGGAGACGGCGACGGCGTGCGGCTCGCGGCGCAGCACCCGGTCGACGACGAGCGGGTCGGCCGCGTCGACCTTGTTGATGACGACGAGCTCGGGGATGCCGCCCGCCTCGATCTCGGCGAGCACCTCGCGGACCGCGTTGAGCTGGCCCTCGGGGTCGGGGTGCGAGCCGTCGACGACGTGGACGATGAGGTCGGCGTCGGCGACCTCCTCGAGCGTCGAGCGGAAGGCCTCGACCAGCTGGTGCGGCAGGTGCCGTACGAAGCCGACCGTGTCGCTCATCGTGTAGACGCGGCCGTCGGCGGTCGCCGTACGGCGGGTGGTCGGGTCGAGCGTCGCGAACAGGGCGTCCTCGACGAGCACCCCGGCTCCGGTGAGCCGGTTGAGCAGCGAGGACTTGCCGGCGTTGGTGTAGCCGGCGATGGCCACGGACGGCACCTCGTTGCGACGACGCTCCTGGCGCTTGGTGTCGCGGGTGCCCTTCATCACCTTGAGCTCGCGGCGGAGCTTGGCGATCTTGTCGTTGATGCGGCGCCGGTCGGTCTCGATCTTGGTCTCACCGGGACCACGGCCACCGATGCCCTCACCGCCGGCGGCACGGCCACCGGCCTGGCGCGAGAGATTGCCACCCCAACCACGAAGGCGCTGCTTCATGTAGTTGAGTTGGGCCAGCTCGACCTGTGCCTGGCCCTCCTTGGACTTCGCGTGCTGGGCGAAGATGTCGAGGATCAGGGCGGTCCGGTCGACGACCTTGACCTTGACCTTGTCCTCCAGGTTGCGCAGCTGGGAGGGGGCCAGCTCACCGTCGCAGATCACGGTGTCGGCGCCGGTCGCCTGCACGATCTCGCGCAGGGCGTCGACCTTGCCGCGGCCGATGTACGTCGCCGGGTCGGGCGACTGCCGGCGCTGGTAGATCGCGTCGAGCACCTCCGAGCCCGCCGTCTCGGCGAGCAGGGCCAGCTCGGCCATCGCGTTCTCGATCTCGGAGATCGCGCCGCCGGTCCAGACCCCGACGAGCACCACCCGCTCGAGGCGGAGCTGGCGATACTCGACCTCGGTGATGTCCTCGAGCTCGGTGCGCAGGCCGGCGACCCGGCGCAGCTCGTGGCGCTCGACCAGGTCGAGCTCGCCGGTGGTCAGGTCGTCGTCGGGATCGGCGTCGGCATAGCCGGACTCCCAGTCGTCGACGGTGTCGGCGGCCCGGTTGTCGGGGTTGTCGGGGTCGTCGGGGTCGTCCCAGCCCTCGGTGGCACGGAGAGCGGCGGCGAGGGAGAAGTCTTCAGCGTGGTTCGTCATAAGCGTCATCAAGGGTAACGACGAACCACGCCGATGGCTTCCCGATTACGGCTGCTGCTTCTCCCCCAGGCCGAGGTTGCGCAGGTCGGTGCAGGCGACCTTCGGGTCGGCGTAGTCGAAGCAGGTCCGGATCTGGAGCACGGCCGGCTCGGCGAGCTTGCCGCCGTTGTAGTTCTCCTGGGTCGCGTTCCAGGTCAGCGCACCGGTCGTCGTCCGGCCGCTGGTCGAGGTCAGCGCGCCGGTCCACGGCTTGCCGTCGGCGGTGACGAGCTGGGTGGCCACCCGCCACTGGGTCTCGCCGGCGACCCGCCAGTAGAGGACGCCGGTGCTGGCGGTCGGCGGACCCGACACGTTCACGGCGAAGGAGGTGCGGCCGTAGGAGTTGGCGGCCGGCAGGGAGAACACCGGGCGGTCGCCGACGCCGTACGAGATCGTGGCCGGCTCGCTCATGTTGCCCGCGACGTCACCGGCGATGACGACGATGTCGTGCCAGCCGGCGACCGGGGCGTAGGCCAGCGTCCCGTTGCCCGAGGCGTCGGCGTTGACCAGGAAGGCCTTGCCGTCGGCGGAGACCGCGAACCACTTCGTGTCCGGCGTACCGGTCAGCGTCAGGGTGTCCGAGGCGGGCACGGTCTTGGTCCACACGTTGTTGGTGAACTTCGCCGAGGTGACCGCCACGGTGGGCGCGGTGGCGTCGACGACGAGCCAGTTCGCCGTGGGCGACGTGCTGCGGGCGCCCTGGCTGTCCTGCGACCAGGCGCTGAGGATGTACGGCGTCCCCTCGGTCAGCTTGCCGGCCGGGACGTCGATCGAGGCGGTCTCCCCCGACGCGACGAGGGCGCTGGTGCCGGACCAGACGATGTCGTTGCCGTGGCTGATCTGGAAGAAGCCGGCCACCTGGCCGCCGCCCGGGTCGCTCACGACGGCCGACAGGGTCGGCGTGGTGGTGCGGGCGTAGCCGTTGGCACCGGGCGAGGCGGTCAGCTTCGTCGGCGTGCTCGGCGGCTGGTTGATCGTGACGGTGAGGGTCGCGGCCTTGGCGGGGTCGCCGTTCTCCAGCGAGCGGTACTTGCGGTAGCCGGTCGCCTTCGACTCGGCATCGGGTCGGATCTGGACGCCGTTGTTGGCGGCACCGGCGGCCCACGCCTGGACGATGGCGGTCGCGTCCCACTTCGCCGGGCCCTCGGCCGCACAGGCCTTCGCGCCGTTGGCGGTGGTGTTGGTCGTGGAGCCCGTCGCGACGGTCGCCGGCTGGGTCGACCACTTGACGGTCGCGGGCTTCCACGCGGCGGTGACCCGCGAGAGGCGGATCGCGCTGCCGGCGCAGGAGCCGGTGACGAAGTTGCTCAGCTGGAGCTCGGCGCTGACCACGGTCGACGAGGTCAGGTCGATCGAGCCGAGGTCGAAGCTCAACAGCGAGCGGGTCTTGGTGAGGCCGTTGTTGGACGACCCGACGACCAGCTCGGTGGCGGCGGACCGGTTGGGCTGGCTCAGTCCGCTCTGCACGTAGGTGTCGCCGGTGGCGGTGAGCACGACGGTCGTGGTGCCGTCCGGGTTGGGAGCCGGCGGCTCAGCAGCCGCCGCGGCCGCGGCGTGCGCGCCGGCCGGCAGCTGCAGCGATGCGGCGACGAGCGCGGACGACGCGGCCAGGACCGCGCGCTTGAACCTGACATCAGCCATGAGCCGACACCGTCTTTCGCTCGACGGGGCCCTCATGACGCGACGCACGCCACCCGTCGCGCGCACAGTAAAGGAGCCTGTCCGGACCTGTCTCGCTTTTGGTGGGACTGCGCCTGAAATTCACCCGCGCCGGCGCGAGCGCGCGGGTGGCCTGCGCCACGTCGGGACTCGGGGCATAGCGGCGCGGCGGCAGCGTCGTTGGAAGGGCATGCGTGCTCTACGGCCGGGGGGCGAGAGCAGGGTGTTCATCGTGATCGCCGTCGTCTCCGTCATCGTCATCGTCGCTTCCTTCCTGCTCCGTTCCGGAGGGTCGGACGGCGACGGATCGACCGACCACGCGGTCGACGTGCCGACCGGGACGACGACCACCCCGACCGCCCAGCCGGCCGCGCTCCCGCGCGCGCCCCGCTCGGGCGCGACCACGCCGGGCGACACGTCGACGGATCTTCCGCCCGGGTTCCCGGGCGAGGGCCTCACCCTGCCGCCGCTCGCCCCGCCGCCCGGCCTGGCCGGCAAGGGCGGCAGCGTCGGCCTGCCCAAGATCCACGTCAAGCTCGAGGTCTTCTCGGCCCAGCCGATCGGGATCGTCGGCTGGCAGGTCCCGACCAACCCCGACACCCCGACGGGCGTCTCGCGCGGTGTCGGCACGCGCTGGTCGAAGACGATCATCGCCTACGGCCGCCCCGACTACGCGCGGCTCTTCTTCGGCGCCGGCCCTTCCGGCACGCCGGTCACCTGCGTCATCACGGTCAACGGCAAGGTCACCGAGCGGCGGTCCACGGACGGGCCGTACGGCCGGACCATGTGCCAGGGCTGAGCGGTGGGAATCCCCGCTTCAGCGGGGAATCCTGCGCTTCCTGCCCGTTGCAACGGGCAGGAAGCGCAGGGAAACGTCAGGAAGTGATCACTTCGGGGGCATCCGGATGCCACCGTCGACGCGGACGACCTCGCCGTTCATGTACGAGTTGGTGAGGCACTCGACGACCATGCTGGCCAGCTCGGCCGGCACGCCGAGCCGCTTCGGGAAGAGCACGCTCTCGCCGAGCTTGGCCTTGAACGCCTCGGCAGCCTCGCCCTCGCCGTAGATCGGAGTGTCGATCAGGCCCGGGGCGACGGTGTTAAGGCGGATGCCGGAGGCCGCGAGGTCGCGGGCGACCGGCAGGGTCATGCCGACGACGCCACCCTTCGAGGCCGAGTACGACGCCTGGCCGATCTGGCCGTCGAACGCGGCGACGCTGGCCAGGTTGACGATGGCGCCACGGCAGCCGTCCTCGTCGGCCTCGTTGGTGCTCATCACGGTGGCGGCCTGGCGGACCATGTCGAAGGTGCCGATCAGGTTGATCGCGACGACCTTGGTGAACGCCTCGAGCGAGTGGGCCGACTCGAGCTGGCCGTCGCGGCCGATGGTGCGCTGGGCCCAGCCGATGCCGGCCGAGTTGACGACCGCGCGGAGCGGGGCGATCTCGGCGGCGGCCTTGACCGCGGCGCCGATCTGCTCGGTGTTGGTGACGTCGACCTGGGCGAAGACGCCGTTGATCTCGGCGGCTAGGGCCTCGCCCTTGTCGGCCTGGAGGTCGGCGACGACGACGGTCGCGCCCTTCGCGGCGAGCGCGCGGGCGACGGCGGCGCCGATGCCCGAGGCCGCGCCGGTGACGATGGCGGAGGATCCGGTGAGTTCCATGGTCGGGAGCATAGGGCGCGCCCGGCATCGTGACACCGTCGGTGTCACTGTCAGGTCAGTGTCACGTCGGGCGTCGGGTCGACGCCGGGGGCTCAGAGGCCCGTGACGCCCTCGGCGAGGACGACGGCCGGTCCGCTCATCAGGATCCGGTCGTCGGCGGTCCAGGTGATCCGGAGCGTGCCACCCGGCAGATCCACCCGGTACGCCGTGTCGCGGGCCGCGCCGTCGGCCAGCGCGGACGCGACCATCACCGCGCACGCGCCCGTGCCGCACGAGCGGGTCTCGCCCGAGCCGCGCTCGTGCACCCGCATCGCGACGTGACCCGCCGCCCGCCGTACGACGAACTCGACGTTGACGCCCGCCGGATAGACCGCCGGGTCGTGGTCGGGCGCGTCGAGCAGCGGCCCCGCGTCGGCCAGGTCGTCGACGAAGGCGACCGCGTGCGGGTTGCCCATGTCGACGTGGAGTGCCGGCCACGACCGCTCCCCCACCGCGACGGTGGTCTCCTCGAGCACCTTGGGCGTGCCCATGTCGACGGTGATCTCACCGTCGACGGCGCCCCCGGCGAAGGTCAGCACCTTGACGCCGGCGCGGGTGGCGACCGGCACCGGCCGGATCGGGTCGACCAGGCCCTGCTCGGCGAGGTGGCGCCCGAAGACGCGGACACCGTTGCCGCACATCTCCGAGACGGATCCGTCGGCGTTGCGGTAGTCCATGAACCACTCGGCGTCCTGGCCGAGGCCGGCCGCGCCCACGGCCGCCGTACGGATCACGCGCAGGACGCCGTCGCCGCCGATGCCCGCACGGCGGTCGCACAGCGCGCGGACCCGCTCGGGGGTCAGCTCGCCGTGGACGGCGCCGTCGGGATCGGGCAGCAGGACGAAGTCGTTCTCGGTGCCATGGCCCTTGAGGAAGGGGTACACGCCTCCAGGGTAGGGGGTCGGCCCCCGACCCTCAGAGACCGTTCTCCTTCATGAACGAGTAGGGGTCGACCGGGATCGCGCGGCCCTCGACCATCGACGACCTCACCGGCGCGAGGTTGACCGGCCCCCAGCGCTTGGGGCGGTTCTTGTAGAGGAAGTCGGTCCAGTTGATGTAGGCCTGCGTCATCCCGGGCTCGCGGAACTCGCCGACGACCTCGTCGCTCGCCAGCGGCACGGCGCTCCAGTTGGCGCTGCCGTTGTAGACGACCCGGGCGTTGGTCTGGCCCTGGTAGACGCCGCTGATGGCCAGCGACTTCAGATGCAGGTAGATGTCGTAGACGCCGTTGCGGTCGCGGTCGTAGGCGAGCTGCAGCTTCTGCACCTTGCCGCGGCTCAGGATCTTGAAGACGTCGCCGCCCATGAGCGCGTAGACGATCCGGATGTCGCAGCCCTGCCGCTTGAGCCCGACCAACTTGCGCGCCAGTCGCTTGCCGCGGTCGCCGTGGACGGCGGTCTGCATGATCCGGATCTTCGTGCGGCCACGCCACCCCGCGCCGCCGGTCGCGCCGGTGCAGCGGATCTGGTTGAGCCGGGTCAGGTCGGGGTCGGGTACGGCGCGCGCGACGGCCCCCTTGTAGGGATAGAACGCCACGCCCTGGGTCGCGCTGAACCGCGCCGCCCGGTAGCCCCGGCCGCCCTGGCTCCGGTCGAGCGACATCTCGTTGAAGATGCCCCGGAAGGTGTCGTAGATCCGCTTGTTGCCGACCCAGGTGTAGAGGTCGTTCCACTGGTCCTTCGCGGCCACGTCGGTGGCGTTGTTGGAGCCGAACATCGTCACGTAGGCCCGGTCGGTGACCCGGCTGAACAGGAAGAACTTCGAGTGCGGGATGCCGCGGGCGCCGCGACACGATCCCTTGCACCGCTTCAGCCAGCTCTGCACCGGCCGGTTCTCGCGCCCCTTGAGCACCTTCGCGACGGCCGCGGCCTCGGGGTTGGGGTGCTCGCGCGACCAGTTGCCGTAGTCCATGATCACCTGGACGGCGACGCCGCGCTTGTGGGCGCGGATCAGCGCCTTCGACCAGGAGCGGCCGCGGATGTTCCACGCGGCCATCTGGATCACGTCACCGCGGTTGGTGCTGTCGATGCTGCGCAGCACGTGCCGGCGGATGCCGACCGCACTGGTGCCCTTGCGGCCGTAGGGCTCGTTGAACCGGAGCCCCGGCTTGGGCCGGTAGGTGTCGCGGACGCGTGCGCGCACCGCGGTCGGGGGCGCCGCCGTGGCGGCTGCTGCCGCCGGTGGCGCGGGGGCCGCCGTGGCGACGGGGTCGGTGATCCCCGGCAGCAGGCTGAGGCCCAGCGCCGAGGTCAGGAGCGTGCAGGTCAGGAGTCCGAGTCTCATGGAAAGCACAATCTGAGGTGACAACGAAGACCGCTTCACCCTACGTGACGGGTCCGACCACGGGCGGATCGCGGCATCCGGGAGTCGCCCCCGTGGTACGACGCGTCGCTGCCCCGAGCCGCCTAGCGTCGAGGCATGCCCGCTCGCACGCTGAACCCGCGCACCGCCGTCCTGATCGCCGTACTCGTCGCCGCCGTGCTGCTCGCACCGCAGCTGCTCGCCTCCGCCCTCGTCGGCCCGTTCGCGAGCGTCGGCGGGCTGCGCGACGCCCTGCCCGGCGCCTTCGCCGAGCACTGGCGGATCGGCGAAGGAGCGGTCACCCGGTCACTGGCCGACGCCGCCCACTACTGGACCGCCTTCCACCTGGTGAAGGCCGTCGCGGCGGCGCTGCTGGTCGTCGTCCTGATGCGGGCGCGGCTCCGGATCCTGGCGGTGCTGCCGCTGGTCGTCGTCCTGGCCAATCTCCAGGGGGCCGTCGCGCCGGTCTCGTCGCTGCTGTCGATGCTGCCGGCAGACGCGCTGCGCGCCACCGCCGACGCCCGCGGTACGACGGCCTTCGCCGCGCTGGTGCACGACTTCGCGATCTACCACGCGGCGATGGTGGTCCTCGCGGCCGCCGCGACGGTCGCGGCCGTGGTCGCCGGCGTGCGCGCGTGGCGCCGCGACCGGCGCGCGGTCGCCGTCGTCCTGCTGGCCGCGGCGGCCCTGGCCGCGGTGGTCACGGCCGCCAACATCTCCACGACCGCCGACCCCGAGCCGGCGCTCGTCGCCTTCCTCAGCGCGGGGGCGTGACGTAGAGACCCTGCTCGTAGCGCGGGCCGTAGTAGTCGTCGAGCAGCTCGAGGCTGTCGCCGGGCCGCTCCAGCCGCTGCGCGAGGACCGCCCGGCGCGGCACGCGGGCCTCCGGGTCCCAGGTTTCCGGCCGCCACAGCTGCGAGCGCAGGAACGCCTTCGCGCAGTGGAAGAAGATCGTCTCGATCTCGACGACGACGGCGAGCAGCGGGCGGTGGCCCTTGACGACCATCGCGTCGAAGAAGGGCGCGTCGGCCACCAGCCGGGCGCGGCCGTTGATCCGCAGCGTGTCGCCGCGGCCGGGGATGAGGAAGTTCAGGCCGACGTACGGGTTGGCGAGGATGTTGCGGTAGCCGTCGGCCCGCCGGTTCCCGGGCCGCTCCGCGATCGCGATCGTGGTGTCGTCGACGACGTGGACCAGCTGTCCGGCCGGGTCGCCCTTCGGCGACACGTCGCAGCGACCGGAGGCGTCGGCGGTGCCCATCACGCAGAACGGCGACGCGGCCAGCCAGTCGCGGTCGACGTCGGTGAGCGCCGCCCGCTCCTTGTTCCGTACGGCGAGCGTCGGCTCGCCGAGGAGCGCGGTCAGGGCCGCGTCGTCGGTGATCTCGGTCCACGCGTCGGCAGTCACCCGCCCAGGGTAGGCCGGTCCTCCTTCAGCGGTCCGTCGACCTCGTAGCGGGCGGTCACGAAGGCGCCGTTGCGCGCGGTCTCGGCCAGGCGCAGGTCCATCCGCCGGGGCAGCAGTGGCCGGCCGGCGCCGAGGACGACCGGCGCGATCGACACGATCACCTCGTCGAGCAGCCCGGCGTCGGCGAACTGGCCGGCGAGGTCGCCGCCGCCGACCACCCACACGTCCTTGCCGTCGGCCGCTGCCCTCAGGTGCTCGTGCACCTCGGTGACGTCGCCGTGCGCGAAGCGCACGTCTGCTCCCGCGAGCACCGGCAGCTCGCGCGAGGTCATCACCCAGGTCGGCTGCGGGTAGTACCACGGCTCGCCGGTCTCGGCGAGATGCGCCAGCACCCACTCGTAGGTCGTCGAGCCCATCACCAGCGCGCCGATCCGGGCGATGAACTCGGCGTAGTTCTGCGGGCCGTGCTCGTCCAGGTCCTGCCGCATCAGCCAGGCGAGCGAGTCGTCGGGGTCGGCCAGGAAGCCGTCGAGCGTGGTCGCGGTGTAGTAGGTGGTCCGGGTCATCAGGCCTCTCCTCGCTCGGCGCGCAGCCAGTTGATGGGGTCGCCGTCGTCGAGGTCGACGCCTGCGCTGCGCAGCAGGTGGCGGGCGAGTTGCCGCCGGTGGGCGGCGTAGGTCAGGACGTGGGTGACGACGCTGCCGAGCTGGAAGCTCTCCGGCGGCTCGCACAGTGCGTCGACGAGGCGGTCGTCCCAGCCGCCGCGGTCCTCGACCTCGCGCACGAACGCCAGCCACCGCGCGGCGACCGCGTCGTGCCGCGCGATCAGGTCGGCGGCCGTGGCGCCGTCCGGACGCTCGGGCAGGTCGAGTCCCTCGATCGCGGCCAGCCAGACCTCCTTGGTGCCGACGTGGTACTCGAGGACGGCGGCGACCGACTCCTCGGGCCCCTCCCACGAGGTCACCTCGTGACCGGGCAGCCGGATCCGCCGGAACTCCTCGTCCGACAGCCCCTTCGCGACGTCGAGCAGCGCCCGCGTGTCGTCGAGGTCGTGCCGGACCAGCTGGTCGGTCAGCGGGCTCATCGTCTGCTCCGTGCTGTGGACCCACAGGCTCGTGGGCGGGTGGAAGTGGATGCCGTTGGCGGCCGGGAGCCAGGTGCTGCCCGCCGTACCGGAGACGTCACTGGGCGGATGGCCGTAGGCACGGGCGAACGCCCGGCTGAAGCCCTCCAGCGACTCGTACCCCGCCTCCCACGCGACATCCGTGACGCTCGCTCCCCCGCGCAGCCGCCACGCGGCACGCTCGAGCATCACCCGCCGCCGCATCGCGACCGGCGACTCTCCGGCGTCGCGCGAGAGCGTCCGGCTGAAGTGGTACGGCGACGCGTAGGCCCCGCCCGCCATCTGCTCCAGCGTCCGGTGCTCGTCGGCGAGAACGGCGTCGAGGAGCTCGCGCAGGCGGTCACGGCCGGTCATGCGCCCAGTCTGTCGCCTCGTCTCCGCCGACGCTTGACCGTTCTTGCTGTCGTACCGGACGTCTGCGTCGCGAATCGGGCCCTGCTGCGACCCGGACGTCCGGTACGACGGGGGATCAGCGCGCGGCGAGCACCTCGGGCCCCAGCCACTTGCACGCGATCAGAGCCAGCTCGAGGTCGAGCCGCTCCTCGCCGAGCGGCTTGCCGCGGGCCTCGACGGCCCGGTCGACCCGGTACTTCACGGTGTTCTTGTGCAGGTGCACCCGCGCCGCCGTGGCGACATAGCTCTCCCGCTCCTCGACGAAGGCGAGCAGCGTCTCGCGCAGCCGGGCGGCGCCCTCGGAGTCCTCGGCGAGGTCACCGAGGGTGCTGCGGACCATCCGGCGGGTGCCGGCGAGGTCACGGGCCAGGAGGGCCGCGGCGCGCACGGTCGGGTCGTCGTACGCCAGGGCGGGGCGGGCGGGATGCTGGCCGAGCTGGGCGACCTCCTGCGCGGCGGCCGCGCCCTGGTGGGTGAACCGGAAGCCGGGCTCCCCCGCCCCGGCCGAGCCGATCGCGACGTGGACCTGGCCGTCGCCCTCGGCGAGCAGCGCGTCGATCACCCCGAGGTCGACGTCGGCGGTCCGGCCGATCGGCAGCCACGCCCAGGCGGTCTCGCGGTCGCGCGGGACGAAGAGCGGGTGTCCGCCGGCGCCCAGCCGCTCCGCGATCCGTACGACGGTCCGCTCGGCCGCGGCGAGGTCGCCGGCGCCGGGGTCGGTCCACAGCACCAGCCCCAGGTGGTGCTGGCGCAGCCGGTAGCCCAGCGCCGCCTCGGTGGCGGCGAGGTCGACCCGGTCGCCGCGCAGCAGCGCGTCGACGGTCTCGCGCTGGACCGCGCTGCGGTTGGTCAGCCAACGCTCCCGCTCGGCCTGGTAGGCGCCCATGACCTCCTCGGACACCGCGTCGACGTACACGAAGGAGGTGTCGGTGAGCAGCCGGGTGGTCTCCAGCGCGAGCACCGGGTCGGGCACCCGTGCGGAGATCTGCTCGCTGGCCCAGCTCAGGATCAGCTGCTGGCCCAGCCGGTAGGCGCGCAGCAGTGCGCTCGGCGAGGTGCCCCGCTGGGCGAGCCGCCGGGCGTACTCGACGGCCGCGGCCGGCGCCTGGATGTCGGTGCTCGGCACGTGTCCGCGCAGGAGATGCGCCAGCGTCTCCAGGTTGGAGCCGGCGCTGCCGTCGAGCAGCGCGACGAGCGCGGGGTCGCGGGGCAGCTCCGGGATCCGCACCCCGAACTGCTCGACGAGGAAGCCGGTCAGCTCGACCCGTCGCTCGGCGAGCACCTCGGCGACGCCGTGCAGCTCAGTCTCGGCATCCAACACATCGACCTCCTCTTTGGCGCCCGGCACCAACGGGTGACGACGGTCACGACATCGTGCCAGAGGGCGATGTCACAACGCCTTGGCCCCCGGACGCCGAATCCCCCGCCCGGCTTTGGTTCCGACGACCAAGAACCAGGGCTTCCTCGGGATCTACCTTCCGAGCATGACGCTGACCTACCTCCCCTGGATGCGCCCCTCGTCGTACGACGAGCGGCCGTGCGTCCGCGACGACCGGACCGAGCTCACCTACCGTGCCTTCGCCGAGCGGGTCGAGGCCGCCGCCGAGCACTTCGCCGGCCGGGGCGTCGGCCGGGGCGACGTGGTCGCGGTGATGCTGCCCAACCAGGTCGAGCTGCTGGTGGCCATCATGGCGGCCTGGCGCCTCGGCGCGGCGGCGACGCCGATCAACCCGACGTTCACCGCGGCCGAGGCGGGACATCAGATCTCCGACTCGGGCGCGGTGCTCGTGGTCGACGGCGCGTCCGTCGGCGAGCTGCCGACCGTCGCGTCGGGCGGCCTGCCCGCACCCTCGACCGACGCCGGCGACCTGGCGCTGCTCGTCTACACCAGCGGCTCCACCGGCCGCCCCAAGGGCGTCATGCTCGACCACGGCAACCTCGGCGCGATGATCGCGAGCATGCGCGAGGGCATCCACGCGCAGGCCGACGACCACTGCCTGCTGGTGCTGCCGCTGTTCCACGTCAACGCCATCTGCGTCAGCTTCCTGACGCCGATGTCGGTGGGCGCGCAGCTGTCGGTGCTGCAGCGCTTCCACCCCGTGGAGTTCCTCGGCGCGATCGAGCGGCTGCGCCCGACGTACTTCTCGGCGGTGCCGACCATCTACTCCCACCTGGTCGCGCTGCCGGAGGAGGTGCGCGCCGACGTGAGCTCGGTGCGCTTCGCGATCTGCGGCGCGGCACCCGCGCCGCCGGAGCTGTTCGCCGCCGTCGAGCGCCGCTTCGGCTTCCCGCTCGTCGAGGGCTACGGACTCTCCGAAGGCACCTGCGCGTCGACGTGCAACCCGGTCGACGGCGTCCGCAAGCCGGGCACGGTCGGCCCCGCGCTGCCCGGCCAGCTGGTCGCGATCATGGCCCCGGACGGCATGCTGCTGCCGGCCGGCGAGCGCGGCGAGGTGGTCATCAAGGGCGCGAACGTGATGCGCGGCTACCTCAACCGCCCGGAGGCGACGGCGGAGACGCTCGGCGACGGCTGGCTGCACACCGGCGACGTCGGGATCCTCGACGAGGACGGCTATCTGCGGATCGTCGACCGGATCAAGGACATGATCATCCGCGGCGGCGAGAACATCTATCCCAAGGAGATCGAGAACGTCCTGCACGCCTTCCCCGAGGTGCTCGAGGCGGCGGTCGTGGGCGGCCCCGACCCGACGTACGGCGAGGTGCCGGTGGCCTTCCTCTCGCCCCGGCCGGACGCCACCATCGACGTGGACGCGGTCCTCGCGCACACCCGGGAGCAGCTGACCAAGATCAAGGTCCCGGTCGCGGTGCACGTGCTCGACGTACTGCCGAAGAACCCGGTCGGCAAGATCGACAAGCCCGCGCTGCGGGCGCGACTGGCAGGAGAGTGACATGGGGTTCGTCAAGCCGGCTCCCGAGGTGATGCCCCCGGCGGAGCTGCTCGCGCTGCCGCTGCAGCAACGGATCAGGGTGCTCACCACCGCCTGGGTGACGCAGGGCTTCAACACCCCGCGGATGCTGCACGTCGTCTACATCCTCAAGATGCTGGGCCTCTACTTCGCGGTCGGCCTGGCCATCACCGCGTGGACCACCGGCCACGTCGCCTTCGGCGACCCGAGCACGTGGTTCGACAATGTCGTCGTCTACCAGAAGCTCGCGGTCTGGCTGATGCTCCTCGAGGTGATCGGCCTCGGCGGCGCGTTCGGCCCCCTGTGCGGCCACTTCACGCCGATGCTCGGCAACATCCGCTACTGGCTGCGGCCCGGCACCATCCGGATGGCTCCGTGGGGACGGCGGGTCCCGCTCACCGGCGGCGACGAGCGCACCGTCGCCGACGTCCTGCTGTACGTCGCCGTCCTGGCCAGCCTGGTCTACCCGCTGCTCGTCCACGCCGACCCGGTGGCGCTGGTGCCGTCGGGCACGGGTCCGCAGGAGCTGATCCCGCCGCTCGCGTTCGTCCCGATCCTGGTGACGATGCCGCTGATGGGTCTGCGCGACAAGGTGGTCTTCCTGGCCGCGCGCTCCGAGCAGTACCTGCCGATCATGCTGTTCTCCGCCACCCTCGGCGCGATAGCGCTGCGCGACGGCGCGAGCGCCGGTGACTTCGTCGACCTCGTGGTCGCCTTCAAGATCATCATCTGCGTCGTCTGGATCGGCGCCGGCGTCTCCAAGATCGGCGATCACTTCATGAACGTCGTCCCGCCGATGGTGTCCAACAGCCCCGGCCAGCTCGACGTGATCAAGCGGCTGCACTACCGCGGCGCCCCCGACGACCTGCGTCCGAGCCGGCTGGCCTGGTTCATGGCGCACGTCGGCGGCACCACCGTCGAGATCATCATCCCGGTCGTGCTGCTGCTGACGGCCGACGACACGATCGCGATGCTGGGCGCGATCGCGATGCTGATCTTCCACGTCTTCATCACGTCGACCTTCCCGCTGGCCGTGCCGCTGGAGTGGAACGTCTACTTCGGATACATCGCGATCGTGCTGTGGGGCGGGTTCGGCGACGGCTTCGCTGCGTCGACGTACAACATCGGCAGCTTCTCGCGGCCGCTGCTGCTCGTTCCGATCTTCGCGCTGCTCCTGTTCGGCCCGGTCCTCGGCAACCTGCGGCCGGACCTGGTGTCCTTCCTGCCGTCGATGCGCCAGTACGCCGGCAACTGGGCCTCGGCCGTCTGGGCGATGAAGCCCGGCATCGAGGCCCGCCTCAACGAGCTGCCCCTCGTCGAGAACCAGGTCGACCAGCTGCAGCGCATGCAGCCGATGCCCTACGACGCCGACACCGCCGAGATGACCATCCAGAAGGCGCTCGCCTGGCGCTCGATGCACAGCCAGGGCCGCGGCCTCTTCTCGGTGCTCTATGCGCGCCTCGACGACATCGAGACGCGGACCGTCCGCGAGGGCGAGTTCGTCTGCAACGCCGTCCTGGGCTGGAACTTCGGCGACGGACACCTCCACGACGAGCGCCTGGTCGCGGCCATCCAGAAGCGGCTGAACCTCGCCCCCGGCGACCTCGTCGTCGCCTACTGCGAGTCGCAGGCGACGCCGTGGCGGACCTCGCGCCCGCAGGAGTACCGCGTCATCGACGCCGCCCTGGGTGTGGTCGAGCGCGGCAGCTGGGACGTCCGCGACTGCGTGCGCGAGCAGCCCTGGCTGCCCAACGGACCGGTCCCGCTCACCGTCTCGTGGACCGCCGACGGCTACCGTCGTCCGGGAAGCGTCGTCGAAGGGAAGGATCCCGTGGCGTGACGAGTGCGGTGGTGGTCGGCAGCGGGCCGAACGGGCTCGCGGGCGCGATCCGGCTCGCCCAGGCGGGCGTCCGGGTCACCGTCCTCGAGGCCCACGAGCGCCCCGGGGGCGGCACCCGCACCAGCGAGCGCACGCTCCCCGGCCTGCTGCACGACGACTGCGCCGCCTTCCACCCCACCGGCGTGGCCTCGCCGTACTTCCGCTCGCTGGGGCTGGAGCAGCACGGCCTGCGCTGGCGGTGGCCGGAGATCGACCTGGCCCACCCGCTCGACGACGGCCGCGCAGGCTATGCGACCCGCGCGCTCGCGGAGTCGTCGACGGCATCCCTCGGCGTCGACGCCGCCCGGTGGCAGCGGATCTTCGGCCCGATGGTGCGCCACTTCGACGCCCTGATGGAGGACGTCCTGCAGCCGGTCGTCCACCTGCCACGGCACCCGCTCGCCCTCGGCCGGTTCGGGATGCAGGCGCTGCTGCCGGCCACGTGGTCGGCCGCCCGCTTCGAGGACGCCCCTGCCCGGGCGCTGTTCATGGGCGTCGCGGCGCATGCGTTCGGCCGGCTCGACACTCCCCTGTCGGGCTCGGTCGGCCTGATGCTGACCAGTACGGCGCACGCGGTCGGCTGGCCGGTCGCCGAGGGCGGCACCGAGGCGATCACCCGGGCGCTGGTGTCGGTGCTGACCGGCTTGGGCGGAACCGTCCGGTCCGGGGTGCGGGTGACGTCGCTCGACCAGCTGCGGGACGTCGACGGCCGCGCGCCCGACGTCGTCCTGCTCGACACCGCGCCGGCCGGCGTGCTCTCGATCATGGGCCCCGCGCTGCCCCCACGCGTCCGGCGCGCGCTGACCCGCTACTCCTACGGACCCTCGGCCTTCAAGGTCGACATCGCGATCGAGGGCGACATCCCGTGGCGGAACGAGGCCTGCCGCCGCGCCGGCACCCTCCACCTCGGCGGCAGCGCGCCCGAGATCGCCGCGATCGAGAAGGCCTCGGTGCGGGGCGAGATGCCGGAGCGGCCGTTCGTGCTGCTCGGCCAGCAGTTCCTCGCCGACCCCTCGCGGTCACACGGCACCGCCAACCCGGTCTACGCCTACGCCCACGTCCCGCACGGCTACGACGGCGACGCGACCGAGGCGGTCCTCGGCCAGATCGAGCGCTTCGCGCCGGGCTTCCGCGACCGCGTCCTCGCCGTCGCCTCGCGCGGCCCCGCCGAGCTCGAGGCCGACAACGCCAACTACGTGGGCGGCGACATCAGCGCCGGCGCCAACACCGCCCGCCAGATCGTCTTCCGCCCCCGCCCCGCCCTCGCCCCCTACTCCTTGGGCGTCCCGGGCGTCTACCTCTGCTCGTCGGCGACGCCACCCGGCGGCGGGGTGCACGGCATGAGCGGCTTCCACGCGGCGGAAGCCGCGCTCGCGCGGCTGTGAGGCCGCGGCCTCACTCGTCGCAGGTCGAGTCGGCGGTGCCGAGGAAGGACGGCACGTCGCTGACGACGACCTCGTGGGAGGCCAGCAGGCTGTTCACGGCGATCGACGGCCAGGGCTGCTCCGCGCCGCCCTCTCCGTCGCACCCGGACTCGCGGAACCGCACGCGCACCTCGACGACATAGCTCTCTCCGCCGTCGAGCTGCCGGTCGAGGTCGACCACCGCGTCACCCCCGTCGCTCTCGTCGTCGACCGGGACCCGACGGCTGTCGATGGACGTCACCTCGTAGGCCGAGCCGGCACTCGGCCCAGCGGGGAAGCGGACCTGCCCGATCCGGACGCCGCGATCGCCGTTGTTGCGCACCTCGATGTGCAGAATGCAGGCGAATCCCCGCCGCATCGGGATCCCGACCCGTCGGAAGTACTCGGCGCCGAAGCCGTCGTCGGCGACCCTCGTCGGGCGGGTCCCCTCGCACACCGTGTCGCCGGTGGAGGTGACCACGTCGGCCGCCCTGCGGAACCCGACGCTCCACAGCACCCCGGTGGCCACGAGCAGGACGAGCACGACCGAGACGCTGAGATAGGCGATCCGACTCCGGGTCATCGGGGCATCATGTCGCCCCGCCGCGCCGCCGTCAGACGTTTCGCACGACGTCGAGCGCCCTCGCCACCCGGTCCGGGTCGTCGTAGGCGAGCCAGGTGATGCGCGGGTCGTTGCGCCACCACGCCATCTGCCGACGCGCGAACCTCCGCGTCGCGACGACCGTCTTCTCGATCGCCTCGTCGACCGTCATCTCCCCCGCCAGCACGGCCATCGCCTGGCGGTAGCCGATCGCGAGCGACGCCGTCCGGCTCTCCGCGAGGCCCTCCCCGAGCAGCCGCTCGACCTCGTCGAGCAGTCCCTCGTCGAACATCTGCCGCACCCGCAGCGCGATCCGCGGCTCCAGCACGTCGCGGTCGATCGCGACGCCGAGCTGGACGGTGTGCGGGTCGACGTACTCCTCGACGGGGAGGTGGGCGCTGAACGGCGCCCCGGTGATCTCGATGACCTCGAGCGCCCGGACGACGCGCCGCCCGTTCTCGAGCTCGATCCGCTCGGCCGCGGGCGGGTCGAGCTCGCGCAGTCGGGCGTGCAGGGCCGGGCTGCCGACCTGCTCGAGCTCGGCCTCGAGGCGGGCGCGGACCGCCGGGTCGGTGCCGGGGAACTCGAAGCGGTCGAGGATCGCCCGCGTGTAGAGCGCGGATCCGCCGACCAGCACCGGCGTCGTGTCCCGGGCGCGGAGCTCGGCGATCACCCCGCGCGCCCAGCCCTGGAACTCCGCCACCGTGGCGGGATCGCGGACCTCGAGCGTGTCGAGCAGGTGGTGCGGGATCCCGCGTCGCTCGGCGAGCGGCAGCTTCGCCGTACCGATGTCCATGCCGCGGTAGACCTGCATCGCGTCGGTGTTGACGACCTCTCCCCCGAGCGCCTGCGCGAGGTCGAGCGACAGCGCGGTCTTCCCACTGGCGGTGGGGCCGACGATCGCGACGATGGGAGTGCGGGACACGGGACTAGTCTGGCAATGACCCACCCAGCGGCTGACTCGGGCCGAACGCAAGGAGAGATGACCATGGGAATCATGGACCGGCTGAAGGGCGCCAAGGACACCGTCGTCGACAAGGTCGGCGACGCCGTCGACAAGCACGGAGACAAGATCGAGTCGGGCATCGACAAGGCCGCGGGCTTCGTCGACGACAAGACCGGCGGCAAGTACCACGACAAGATCGAGTCGGCGAGCGGCAAGGCCAAGGAAGCGATCGAGAAGCTGGAGCACGACGAGCCCGACGGCGACGACACCTCCGCGTGAGCCCCATCCTCTAGGGTGTGGGCGGCGGCTCAGGTCGGGCCGCCGGACTCACACTTGGGGGTTTCTCGTGGGCTTTCTCGATGACGCCAAGGACAAGCTGACCGACGCGGTCGACAGCCAGGGCGACAAGATCGGCGACGCGGTCGACAAGGCCGCCGACTTCGCATCCGACAAGACCGGCGGCAAGTTCGACGACAAGATCGAGCTGGGCGCCGACAAGGCCAAGGACCTGCTCGACGGTCTCGACGGCCGCAACGACGACATCGGCTGACCGACCGGCAGTTCCAGCAGTCCCAGCACATCCAGCAGATCGAGAGAGCGCCTCGGTGACCGTCCAGGACCCCGCGACCGGCAAGACCCGATTCGTGGTCGTCCCCGCGTCCTACGTCTTCCTGCTCCGGGAGTCGTCGGACGGCGCGGGCACCGAGGTGCTCCTCCAGCTGCGCCAGAACACCGGCTACATGGACGCCCACTGGGCGGCCGCAGCGGCCGGGCACGTCGAGCGCGCCGAGACGGCGGAGGACGCCGCCCGGCGTGAGGCGCTCGAGGAGATCGGCGTCGCCGACCTCGACCTGCGGTTCGCGACCGCGATGCAGCGCACCGCGCACGATCTGCCGATCGACGAGCGGATCGACTTCTTCTTCACCGCCCACGCCTGGTCCGGCGAGCCGCGCATCGTGGAGCCGGCCAAGTGCGCCGACCTGCGCTGGTTCCCGCTGTCGGCGCTGCCGACGCCGGTGGTGCCGCACGAGGCCGTCGTCCTCGCGGGGCTGCGCGACGGTGACCTGCCGGGGCTCACCCACCACGGCTTCTAGGTCGACAGGCGTCAGAGCCGGCGGGTGTCGAGCCGGGTCTCGACGGCCGCGCCGTCGGCGCCGCGCTCGACGAAGTACGCCGCCTTGCCGTCCTGCTCGGTGAGCGCCTCGACCAGCTCGGTGCCGCGGTAGTGCAGGCCGACGCCGTCGTCGGTGGCGTAGCCGGCGGGCAGCGTCCCGTCGGCGATCAGCCGCTGGAAGAGCGGACGGCGCTGCTCCTCGGAGTCGTAGTGGACGCCGTTGGAGTACGGCAGCAGCCCGAGCCCGTTGGTGATCGGCCGCAGGTCGGGCCCGAACGAGTCGGTGGTGCCGCCGGCGTGCCAGCAGATCGAGCCCGCGGAGACGCCGGTCAGGACGACGCCCGCCTCCCACGCCTCGCGCGTCACGTCGCCGACGCCGTGCAGCTCCCACATCGCGAGCAGTCCGGCCACGCTGCCGCCCCACACCCAGATCACGTCCTGGGACAGCAGGTGCGCGCGGATGTCGTCGACATTCGGCATCGCGAACAGCGACAGGTGGTTGCCGTGGAAGCCGGACTCCTGCGCCATGTCGTAGAAGTCGCGGATCACCGCCGGCTGGTCGCCGCACGCAGTCGCCAGGAAGCACACGCGCGGCGCCCGGCCACTGACGCCGGCCAGGTCGACGGCGTACTCGGTCAGGGGGCCGACGGACCACTTGTTGCGCGGGCTCGCGACCATCCCACCCGAGGTCGCCAGGATGGTCGGCGCGTCAGCAGCCACGAGCGATCAGCCGCAGACCGGCGCGTCCGGCAGCGGCGCGGGGACGCCGAGGGAGGGCATGCCCAGCCCGACGCTCGCGCTCGCCGCGGTGGCCGGCTCGGCCGTGCGGCGCTCCCAGGCGTCGCCCGAGCGGGTACGGCGCAGCGCGCGGACCGGCCCGTCGGCGACCAGGTGGTGCGGCGCGGCGTACGTGACCTGGACGGTGACCATGTCGCCGGGCCGCGGCGCGCCCTCGACCTGCGAGAAGTCGGCCTCGAAGTGGACCAGGCGGTTGTCGGGCGCGCGGCCGGAGAGCCGGTGGGTCTCGGCGTCCTTGCGCCCCTCGCCCTCGGCGACCATCAGCTCGAGCTCGCGGCCGACCAGCCGCTTGTTCTCGTCCCAGGTGATCTCGTTGACCAGCTCGACGAGGCGGTTGTAGCGGTCGCTGACGACGGCCGGCTCGACCTGGTCGTCGAGGACGGCGGCGGGCGTGCCGGGCCGCTTGGAGTACTGGAAGGTGAAGGCGCCGGAGAAGCGGGCCTCGCGGACGACCTTCAGCGTCTCCTGGAAGTCCTCCTCGGTCTCGCCGGGGAAGCCGACGATGATGTCGGTGGTGATCGCGGCGTCGGGCAGCGCGGCACGGACCCGCTCGATGATCCCGAGGAACTTCTCCTGCCGGTAGGACCGGCGCATGTCCTTGAGGACCTTCGACGAGCCGGACTGCAGCGGCATGTGCAGGCTGGGCATCACGTTGGGCGTCTCGGCCATCGCCTCGATGACGTCGTCGGTGAACTCCGCCGGGTGGGGGCTGGTGAAGCGGACCCGCTCGAGACCCTCGATCTCGCCACACGCGCGCAGCAGCTTGGAGAACGCCTGCCGGTCGCCGAACTCGACGCCGTAGGCGTTGACGTTCTGGCCCAGCAGCGTGATCTCCGAGACGCCCTCGGCGACCAGCGCCTCGATCTCGGCGAGGATCTCGCCGGGGCGCCGGTCCTTCTCCTTGCCGCGCAGGCTCGGCACGATGCAGAACGTGCAGGTGTTGTTGCAGCCGACGCTGACCGACACCCACGCGGCGTACGCCGACTCGCGCTTGGTGGGCAGCGTCGACGGGAAGACGTCGAGAGACTCGAGGATCTCGACCTGCGCCTCCTGCTGGCTGCGCGCCCGGTCGAGCAGGGCCGGCAGCGACCCGATGTTGTGGGTGCCGAACACGACGTCGACCCACGGCGCCTTCTTGACCACCGTGTCGCGGTCCTTCTGCGCCATGCAGCCGCCGACCGCGATCTGCATGCCGGGGCGCTTGGCCTTGACCGGGGCGAGGTGGCCGAGGTTGCCGTAGAGGCGGTTGTCGGCGTTCTCCCGGACGGCGCAGGTGTTGAACACGACGACATCTGGATAGTCAGCTTGCTCACCCTCGGGCGCCATGACGAACGGGGTGTAGCCGGCGTCCTCGAGAAGGCCCGCGAGGCGCTCGGAGTCGTGGACGTTCATCTGGCAGCCGTAGGTGCGGACCTCGTAGGTCCTGGGCTGCTCCTGCGTGGTGCTCATGACCGGTCCAGCGTACGGCGGTCGCGGGCCACCGCCCGAATCCTGTCGGCGGCGGGCCAGTAGGGTCGCCCCATGGCTGACCCCGCTCCCGGATTCGTCGCCCGCAACAACCAGGTGATCGGCAGCGTCCTGAGCATCGTCGCGCTGCTCGTCTCGGCGGGCGCCGGCGCCGGTCTGATGCTCGGCACCGACACCCGCGGCATCTCCGCGATCCTGACCGTGCTCACCGTCGCAGGCGGCTCGTTCACGCTGCTGCTGGTCGGCATCGGGGCCTCGCTGCGCGCGATCACGCCGGCGGAGCAGTGGCTGCGCGAGGAGAACGACTGGCGCCGCGAGATGGGGCTGCCTGCCCTCACCGACGCCAGTACGGCGTCCCCGCGCCCGCGCGTCGTCCTGATCGCCGTCGCGGCGGTGGTCGCCGGGCTCGCACTGAGCGTGCTGCCCGACATCCTCTGACCCGCCCGCCGCGACGCTCCGGCCCCGCTTCCGGCCTGCGGGTGACTACTTCTTCTTGCTGGTGACCCAGAGGTTGATGGTGCCCTCGATGACGACCGTGCCGTCGTCGCGGACGCCCTTGACCCGGACCGGCAGGTCGCCCTCGGCGGTGTCCCACTGCTCCTGGTCGGTCTCGGCGGTGCAGACGATGTCGCTGGTCGCCTTCGCGGTGTAGGCGACCTCCATCCCCTTGGGGATCCAGCGCTTGCCGCTGGGGATCGTCGCCTCGGCGAGCGCGCCCATCGCCATCTCGAGGCCGTTGCACAGCGCGATCGCGTGGACGGTGCCGATGTGGTTCTGGACGCTGCGCCGCTTGGGGATGCGGACCTCGGCGTAGTTGGGCCGCAGCTCGCTCACCCGCGGGTGGATCGAGGCGAAGTAGGGCGCCTTCTGGCTGAAGGCGAGGGAGAACACGCGCTTGCCGAGCGTGCCGCCGACCACCGGCAGGCTGGTGGTCGTCTTCCAGAGGCTGTGGACCTGGCTCATGCCCCCGAGATTACTCGCGAGTAACAAGGTGCCACAAGGTGACCCCGGCTACTCCGACTGCGCCGACTCCTCCGCGAGCAGCTCGACCCGGTTGCCCGCGCCGTCGAACGCGTGGCAGCGCTGGTAGCCGGCGAACGTCTGCCGCTCGGTCCAGTCGACGTCGAAGCCGAGCTCGGCCAGCCGCGCGCCCGCCTCGTCGAGCGCGGCGACCGAGCCGAGGACGAGCGCCGGGTGGGCCTTGCGGGCCGGCGTGAACGGCTCCTCGACGCCGACATGGATCTCGGCAGCGGCCACGCCGCCGCCCTCGCCGTCCTCGTCGTACGCGCGGAACCAGCAGCCACCCCGGGCCGCGAGCGCCGGCGGCTTCGGGACCTCGGTCATCCCGAGGCCGGTGCCGTAGAACCGGCGCGCGGCGTCCTCTCCCCCGCGCGGGCAGGCGACCTGGACGTGGTGGATCCTCATCGCGCCCTCCTCAGGAGCCGGTGCGGGCGACGACGAAGATGCGCCGGAACGGCAGCACCACCCCGCGCCCCTCGTCGGCATAGGCGACGCGCAGTCGCCGCTTGAACTCGTCCTCGAAGCGCTCGCGCAGGTCGGCGGGCAGCGCCTGCAGCGTCGGGCGCGCCCCGGTGCCGGAGACCCAGGTGAAGACCGGGTCGGGCCCGTGCAGGACGTGCAGGTACGTCGTCTCCCATGCATCGACCGTGCAGCCGAGACCCTGCAACGCGCGCAGGTAGGTCGCCGCGTCGTGCGAGCGCGGATCGGCGATCCCGTGCGTGTGCTCGGCATAGGGCGGCTCGTCCGCCAGCTCCGCGCGCAGCGTGTGGCTCGGCTCGTCGAAGTTGCCGGGGACCTGGAAGGCCAGCCAGCCCCCGGGCGCGATCGCGCGCACCAGCGCCGGCATCAGCTCGAGGTGCCCCGGGACCCACTGCAACGTCGCATTGGTCACAAGAACGTCCACTTCGCCCGGATTCGCTGTGGACAACCAGTCGCGGAGGTCGGACCTGTGGAAAGCCAACCGTCCCGTTCGGCTTCTGTCGGACGCAGCGGTGATCATGTCAGCACTGGAGTCGACACCAGTGACCACAGCACCCGGCCACCGGTCGGAGAGAAGGGAGGTGAGATTGCCAGGACCACATCCGAGATCGACCACGACCCGAGGGTCGGGTGCGTCCACACGGCCGACCAGGTCGAGGAACGGGCGGCCCCGCTCGTCGGCGTAGGCGAGGTAGCGCTGCGGGTCCCACGCGGGCCCGGTGGCCGGGCTCACCGGGAAGCCTCCACTCGCTCGTCGAGGTACTCCAGAACCAGGGAGTTGACCACGTCGGGCCGCTCGAGCTGGAGGAAGTGCCCGGCCCGCTCGACCACGCCGACTCGGCTGCCGGTCGGCAGGCGCTCGCCGATCCGCGTCGCCCAGCGGGCGTCGAGGCAGCCGTCGTCCTCGCCCTGGAGGTACAGCAGCGGCACGCGCGGCGGGGCCACCCAGTCGCGGGCCAGCGGACGGTAGCGCGCCGGGAGCTGCCGGACGCGGGCCTGTGCCCGGTAGTAGCCGAGGGCCGCCGCGCAGTGGGCGTCGTCAGGCAGGGCCGCCGCGAGGTGCGCCAGGTCCTCGGTCGCGTCGTAGCCGGGCGACCAGCGGCGCCACAGGTGGGCGACGAGACGGTCGAATCCGCGCTCGGGCAGGCGCGGGAGCTGGTTGTACAGCGTGTACCAGCTCATGCCGGCCTGCCGCGGCATGATCCGCAGCCAGCGGGTCAGGTCGTCGCGGCGCGGGTTCATCGCCGCGAACGGCGGGACCGCCAGCGACACGATCGCGCCGAACGGGTTCGCCTCCGATGCGGCGATCCCGTTGCCGGTGATCGCGCCCCAGTCGTGGCCGACCAGGACCGCGCGGTCGTCGCCGGCAAGGGCGGCGTGCAGCCCGAGCGCGTCGTCCATCAGCGCAGGGACGTGGAAGCTGCCGTCGGCGGGGAGGCCGCTGGGCGCGTAGCCGCGCGTGAAGGGCGCCACCACCCGGTAGCCCGCCGCAGCCAGCGCGGGGCCGAGGTGGCGCCAGGTGTGGGCCGTGTCCGGGAAGCCGTGCAGCAGCAGGGCCAGCGGACGCCGTACGTCATCGGGATCACCCCAGGTCAGGCTGACCAGCGTGACCGCGTCGAGGGCCGTCGAACGCCCGGCCGGAGTTGCCTTGGTCATGGGGCGACCCTACGCCCAATTTATCTTGACATCAAGATTCTCGACCGACCCGCTATGCTGCCCCCATGCCGGAGCAGCCGGGGCATCCCCAGCGGGACGAGGTCGACCACCTGGTCGAGGCGTGGGCGCGCGAGCGCAGCGACCTCGACCTGGCGCCCATGTCGGTGTTCAGCCGGATCTCCCGGCTCGCCCACCACGTCGACAAGGCGCGGCGGCAGGCGTTCACGGCCCACGACATCGAGCCGTGGGAGTTCGACGTGCTGGCAGCGCTGCGGCGCACCGGCTCGCCGTACGAGCTCTCGCCGGGGCGGCTGCTGCGCGAGACCCTGGTGACCAGCGGCACCATGACCAACCGCGTCGACCGCCTCACCACGCGCGGCCTGGTCGAGCGACACCCCGACCCGAGCGACCGGCGCGGGGTCCTGGTCCGGCTCACCCCCGAGGGCAAGGACGCCGTCGACAGCGCCTTCGCCGCGCTGCTCGACGCCGAGCGCGAGCTGCTGACCGGCCTCGCCGACGGCGACCAGGAGGAGCTCGCGGCGCTGCTGCGACGCCTGCTGGTGCCCTTCGACCACTGAACGCCGCGTCGACGTCGAGGCGCGTCCAGCCACCCACCTCGCACACTGAAACCGTGTCCCGGCTCCGCAGCGCCCTGCCGGTCGTCGTCCTGTCCCTGATCGTGGGGGCGGTCGTCGGCCTCGGCGTGGTCCCCGGAATGGCCGGGACGATCGGGGCGGCGCTGCTGCCGTGGGCCGGGCTGCTGCTGGTCCCGCTGGCGGTGATCGGGGTGCGCGCGGCGATACGACGGTCGTGGGCGGCGCTCGCCCTCCCGGTGGTGGCGGTCGTCTGGGCCGTGGCAGTCGGGCCGGCGCTGCCGTCGGTGACGTCGGTGACGTCCTCGTGGCCCCCGGCCAAGGGGACGGCGGTGACCTTCGCGAGCCAGAACGTGGAGGCCCACTCCGGTACGTCGGCGGCGTCCGCCCGGACGCTCGCCGACCGGGGCAGCGCCGTGATCGCGCTGACCGAGCTCGACGGCGACGCGCGGACGAAGGCGGCCCAGGCGCTGTCGGCGTCGCACCCCTACTCCTACACGGTCGGCACGGTCGGCCTGTGGAGCGTCTATCCGCTCAGCAACCCCGAGGGGCTCCGGCTGGGCCTGGCGTGGGAGCGGGCGCTGCGCGCGGACGTGGCGGCGCCGGGCGGCACGGTCCGGGTGTACGTCGTCCACGCGGCGTCCTTCCGGCCGGGGCAGCAGGCCGGGCGCGACGCGATGCTCGACCGGCTGGCGCGGCTGGTGGCGTCCGACGACTCGCGTCGGCTGGTGGCGATGGGCGACTTCAACGCGCCGACGACCGACCCGGCGCTCGCGGGGATCCGGGACCACCTGACCGAGCCGCGACCGCGCGGGCTGTCGTTCGGGTTCACCTGGCCGGCGCGGTTCCCGCTGGTGCGGATCGACCACATCTTCGAGCGCGGGATGACCGCGCTCGACACCGACGTGATCCGGGCGGGCGGGAGCGACCACCGGGCCGTCCTCGCCACCTTCGACGACTGACGGCTCTCAGTCGAGCAGCTCGGCCGCCTCGAGCCACTCCAGCTCGGCGGCCTCCTTCTCCTCCTGCAGTGCGGTGAGGTCGGCCGCGATGGCGGTGAGCCGCTCGGGGTCGGTGGCGTGCTCGGCGAGGGCGGCGGTGAGCTCGATCTCGCGGGCGGAGAGCCGTTCGAGGACCTTGTCGAGGCGGGCGACGGTCTTGCGCGCGGCACGCTCCTCCGCCGATCCGGTCCGCGCCTTGGTCGCATCGCCGCGCAGGTCCGGAATGCCCGCGCCGGACGCCGAGCTGCCCGAGCCGCCGGAGCCGCCCGAGCCGCCCGAGCCGCCCGAGCCCGCCGGGGCGGCCGGAGCGGACGCGGAGGGCGACGGCGCGGCGAGCGCCGCCTTGCGCCGCTCCAGGTACTCGTCGACGCCGCGCGGCAGCATCGACAGCTTCCCGTCGCCGAGGAGCGCCCAGACGGAGTCGGTGACCCGCTCGAGGAAGTAGCGGTCGTGCGAGACGACGACGAGGGTCCCCGGCCAGCCGTCGAGGAAGTCCTCGAGGACGTTGAGGGTCTCGATGTCGAGGTCGTTGGTGGGCTCGTCGAGGAGCAGCACGTTCGGCTCGGTGAGGAGCAGCCGCAGCAGCTGGAAGCGGCGGCGCTCGCCACCGGAGAGGTCGCCGATACGGGCGGTCAGCTTGTCGCCGGTGAACCCGAAGCGCTCGAGCATCGAGGTCGCGGTGATCTCGCCGTCGGCGGTCCGGGTGACGCGGCGGATCCCCTCGACGGTGGCGAGGACGCGGGCCTCGGGGTCATCGAACTCGACGTTCTGGGAGAGGTGCTGCAGCGCGACGGTCCGGCCGTGCCGCACCTTCCCGACGGACGGCGCCGCCTCACCGGCGAGCAGCGACAGCACGGACGTCTTGCCCGCGCCGTTGACGCCGACCAGGCCGACCCGGTCGCCGGGGCCGAGCCGCCAGGTCGCGTGCGAGAGCAGCTGGCGGGTGCCGCGGGAGAAGTCGACGTCCTCGACGTCGATGACGTCCTTGCCGAGCCGCTGCGCGGCGAAGCGCTGCAGCTCCAGGCGGTCGCGCGGGGGCGGGACGTCCTCGATGAGCGCATTGGCGGCGTCGATCCGGAACTTCGGCTTCGAGGTCCGGGCGGGGGCGCCGCGGCGCAGCCAGGCGAGCTCCTTGCGGACCAGGTTCTGCCGGCGCACCTCCGACGCGGCGGCCTGGCGCTGACGCTCGGCCTTCGCGAGCACGAAGGCGGCGTAGCCACCCTCGTAGATGTCGACGACGCCGTCGTGGACCTCCCACGTCTGCTCGCACACCGCGTCCAGGAACCACCGGTCGTGGGTGACCACGATCAGCGCGGAGGGGCGCGAGGCCAGGTGGTCGGCCAGCCAGGCGACGGCTTCGACGTCGAGGTGGTTGGTCGGCTCGTCGAGGATGATCAGGTCGTGGTCGCCGAGCAGCAGCCCGGCCAGCGCGCAGCGGCGCCGCTCGCCGCCGGACAGCCCGGCGACGGCACGATCGAGCTCGACCCCGGCGAGCAGGACGTCGACGATCTCGCGCAGCCGCGAGTCCGCCGCCCACTCGTGGTCGGCCATGCCCTGCAGCACGACCTCACGCACCGTGTGGGTGTCCTCGAAGTCGTCGCGCTGCGAGAGGACGCCGACGAGGAGTCCGCGCTGGCGCGAGACGCGGCCCGTGTCGGGCTCCTCGGCGCCGGTCATGATCTGCAGCAGCGTGGTCTTGCCGTCGCCGTTGCGGCCGACGATGCCGATCCGCTCGCCGGCGCCCACGCCGAGCGAGACCTCGGTGAGGAGCGGGCGTACGCCGTACGACTTCGAGATCCGCTCCAGGTTGATCAGGCTGGTCGCTTCAGACATAGGTCACCACGTGCGCTCCCGCGACAGGGCCGGGAGCGAGCGTGCAGCGGTAGCCGCGCTCGGTCAGCTCGGCGGCCATGGAGCGTGCCTCCTCGACGTCCTCGAGGAGCATGAGCAGGGTCGGTCCGGACCCGGACAGCAGGACGCCGTCCGGGCTCATGCTGCGCAGCTGCACCTCGACGTCGACGAGGTCGGGACGCAGGTCGCGAGCGGCGGGCCAGAGGTCGTTGGCGAGCAGGTCGCCGATGTCCTGCGGGTCGCCGTTGGCGAGCGCCTCGGTCAGGTCGTCCGGGAGGGGCGGCGTCGCAGGGGCGTTCGGCGACAGCTCGTCGAAGTGCCCATAGACGGCGGGCGTCGACAGTCCCTCGTCGGAGAGGACGACGACCCACCACACCGAGCTGTTGTCGTCGAGCGGCGTGACGATCTCGCCGTGCCCGACGCCCAGGGCGGTGCCCCCGAGCAGCGCGAACGGCACGTCGCTGCCGAGCGTGCCGGCGATCTCGAGGAGATCGTCGTCGGGGGTCTGCAGGTCCCACAGCCGGTCGAGCGCGAGCAGCGTCGCGGCCGCGTCGGCCGAGCCGCCGGCCATCCCGCCCATGACCGGGATCCCCTTGGCGATGGTGATCTCGGCGGCGTAGTCGGCCGGGTGCAGTCCGTGATGCTCGACCAGCGCCTTGCCGGCGCGGATCGCGATGTTGTCGTCGTCGAGCGGTACGCCGTCGACCGGCTCGGTCAGCGCGACCGACCAGACGAGCGCGTCGCGGACGGTGACGTCGTCGTAGAGGCCCACGGCCTGGTAGATCGTCGCCAGCGCGTGCTTGCCGTCGGGCCGCAGCCCGCCGACACCGAGGTGGAGGTTGATCTTCGCGGGCGCGCGCACGGTCACCGGGCGGGTCATCCCTCCACCTCCACGTTCGCGTGCAGCGCCACGGTGAGCGCGACGAACTCGTCGATGCCCAGCGCCTCGCCGCGGGTCAGCGGCTCGATGCCGGCCGCCTTCAGGGCGGCCTCGGCGGCCTCGGCGCTGCCGGCGATGCCGCGCAGGACGCCGCGCAGCGCCTTGCGCCGCTGCGAGAAGGCCGCGTCGATGACGGCGAACACCTGCTCGCGGGTGACCTCGGTGGTCGGCGGCTCCCGGTGCGTCCAGGCGACCAGGCCGGAGTCGACATTGGGGGCGGGCCAGAAGACGTTGCGGCCGATCGCCCCCGCACGGCGTACGTCGGCGAACCAGGCCGCCTTGGCCGACGGCACGCCGTAGGTCTTCGACCCGGGCGGCGCCGCCAGCCGGTCGGCCACCTCGGCCTGCACCATGACCAGTCCGTGCTTCAGGGACGGCAGCAGCGCCATCAGGTGCAGCAGCACCGGCACCGACACGTTGTAGGGCAGGTTGGCGACCAGCGCGGTCGGCGGCGGGCCGGGGACGTCGGTGATCGTCAGCGCGTCGTGCAGGACGACGCGGAAGCGCTCGGCCTGAGCGGGCGCGTGCTTGGCGATGGTCGCGGGAAGCTCGCCGGCGAGCAGCGGGTCGACCTCGATCGCGGTCACCTCCGCGGCGACCTCGAGCAGCGCGAGGGTCAGCGAGCCGAGCCCCGGCCCGACCTCGACGACGACGTCGCTGTCGTCGATGCCCGACTCGCGGACGATCCGGCGCACGGTGTTGGCGTCGATGACGAAGTTCTGCCCGCGCTGCTTGGTGGGGCGCAGGTCGAGCTTGGCCGCGAGCTCCCGAACCTCCGCCGGGCCCAGCAGCCGCGGCGCGGAGGTGTCAGGCATGCGCCCCAGCCTAGTGACTGGGGCGCTGCCCGTTGACATCGCTCAGCGCGGGAGACCGAGCTTGGCCGCGCAGGCGGGCCAGGCGCCGTAGCCGCCCGACGCGTCGCGCACCTTGGTCGCGATCGCGATCTGGGTCGAGCGCGAGGCCTGGTTGGGGTAGCCGCTGCCGCCGTAGGAACGCCAGGTGCCGACGTTGAACTGCAGGCCGCCGTAGTAGCCGTTGCCCGTGTTGGCGGCCCAGTTGCCGCCGGACTCGCACTGCGCGAGCCGGTCCCAGACGGTGCTGCCGCCCGCGTAGTTGGTCGTCGCGACCTGCTTGGTGCCGACCCGGATCACGGTGGCCTGGGGCTGGCGGGTGACCGACGAGGTGAGCACGATCCGTCGGACGACGTCGCCGTTGCGGACGATCACCTTGTAGGTGACGTCGCGCAGGCCGTCGACGCCGTCGGTGACGGTCTTGCGCTCACCGGCGAGCATGGCGGAGTCCTTGATCTCCTTCACCGGAGCGGCGATGGACTCGCCGTCGACCTGGCGCCGGCGGACCTCCATGTCGGTGAAGACGATCTTGTCGCCGTCCGTGACCTCGGCGTCGCGCGCCGGGGTGGTGCGATCGTGCTCGTCGAGGGTGACGCCGACCTCGGCCAGCGCCTCGGACACGGTGAGCGCGGGGACCTCGCGGGTCACCGGCTTCTTGCCGGCCAGCTCGAAGGTGATCCGCTTGGGCGTGACGACGTCGATCTCGGCGCCGCCGCGGCTGATGGTCATACCACGGCTGGTGGAGAGCCGGCTGTCGGCGTAGACGGTGCCGATCTGGCTCAGCGCGCCCTGCACGTCGGTCGCGGTGACCCAGTGCGTGGACGTGGTGCCGTCGACGGTGAGCTCGATCGGGCGGCTGAAGCGCACGGCGATCTTGTCGCCCGCGGAGATCTTCTCGTCCGGGTTGGGCTGGACGAGGTCGCGGGAGGTGATCTTGACGCCCCCGTCGCGCAGGACGTCGGCGACGGTGTCGCCGGTCGTGGAGACGGTGCGCTCCTTGCCGTCGAGCGAGAGCGTGACCTGGGTGCTCATCGAGGAGTAGCCCCAGGTGACGGCGGAGACTGCGATCAGGACCGCGACGACGGTGGCGGTCAGGGCTACCCGGCTGTGGGCCAGCTTGAGGATGCGTCCCTTCAGGGACGTGGTGGGGTCGAGGCGCGCAAGTCGCACGATGCTCCGATGTTCGTACTCCCCGGGCCTCGGTGGGACCAGCCGGTTCGACCTGTCCGCGCCACGGTGCGAGGCGGTCGAAACCTGCGTCAGCTGGCCCGAGAACTGCTACCGATCCCGGCCGTCAGTCATCCACGACAACCCGAACCGACGCCGAAACGCAACTTGGCGAGGGCTCTTCCCGCCTGGGCGGGTGACGCGGAACACCCCGACGTCGTCCCATCCGTCACATCGGTCACGCCGCGCGGAAATGCCTACCAGGGGCCGCCGAAGGCCGCCTCGGTGTTCGCGTCGATGGCCGCGCACAGCTCGCCGAGGTCGTCGCCGCGCTCCTGCGCCATCGCCCGGACCGTCACCGGGATCAGGTACGACGCGTTGGTGCGCCCGCGGTAGGGCGAGGGCGTCAGGTACGGCGCGTCGGTCTCGACGAGCACCCGGTCGCGCGGCACGATCCGCAGCGCCTCCCGCAGGGGCGCGGCGTTCTTGAAGGTCACCGTCCCAGCGAACGACAGGTGCGCGCCGCGGTCGAGGCAGGCCCGCGCGAACGCGGCGTCCCCGGAGAAGCAGTGCATCACCCAGCGCTCGGGCACGCCCTCGGCGTCGAGCACCTCGAGCACCTCGTCGTGGGTCTCGCGGTCGTGGATGACGAGGGTCTTGTCGAGCCGGTTGGCGAGGTCGATGTGCCGCGCGAACGACTCGACCTGCACCGCCCGCCCCTCGTCGCCGGTGCGGAACGAGTCGAGGCCGGTCTCCCCCACCGCACGGACCTTCGCGTGCGCGCCGGCGAGCTGCTCGATCTCGTCCCAGGCGGCCTCCAGCGCGGCACGGCCCTCGCGCTCCAGGATCCGCGGCGCCTCGTTGGGGTGCAGGGCGACGCCGGCGACGAGCGCATCGTGCTCGGCTGCCGCCTCCACCGCCCATCGCGCGCCGGGCAGGTCGCAGCCGATCTGCACGATCCGCCGTACGCCGACCGACGCGGCCGCCGCGATCGCCTCGGCGGTGTCCCACGCGGCCTCGCCGCGCCCGATGTCGAGGTGGCAGTGGTTGTCGACCACCGGATGCGGCAACGGCTCGGGGACGGGCGGGCGCTCGTCGCTCACGCGGAGCCCACCCGGTCGAGGATCGCCGCGGCCAGCTGCTCGGGCGCCTGGGTCGGGATCCAGTGCGAGATCCCGTTGAGCTCGACGAAGCGGTACGGCGCGTCGACGAGGCGCGCGGTCCGCTCGACGCCCCAGCGGCCGAGCGCGATGTCGTCGTCGCTCCACACCATCGTGGTCGGGACGGTGACCTTGTGCCGGGTCAGGCGCGGGTCGGCGAAGGGCAGCGCGCGGTACCAGTTGAGCGCGGTCGTCAGGGCGCCGTCGTCGACGATCTGCCTGCGGAACCGGGCGACGTCGTCCGCGGTCATGCCCGAGGCACGCAGCTGCTTGTCGAGCAGGCCGCCGGGGGTGCGCGCCATCAGCTCGGGCACGAAGGGTGCCTGGAACGCCAGCATGTACCAGGACTTCAGACCCTGCGCGGAGCGCACCATCGAGGTCAGGAACGCCTGCGGGTGCGGGACGGAGACGGCGGTCAGGCTGGCCACCAGCTCGGGATGGTGCATCGCGATCAGCCAGGCCGGGATCGCGCCCCAGTCGTGTCCCACGACGTGCACCCGGCCGCCGGTGGCCTCGGCCAGCGCGCGGACGTCGCCGAGCAGCTCGGACATCCGGTAGTCGCGGCGCCGCGGCGGGCGTGCGCCCTTCGCATAGCCGCGCTGGTCCATCGCAAGCGTCCGACAGCCCGCCTCGTTGAGGATCGGCGCGACCAGGCGCCAGCAGTCGGCGCGCTCGGGGAAGCCGTGCAGCAGGACGACGATCTCGCCGTCGAGCGGCCCCTCGTCGTGGACGTCGAGGACGAGTCCGTCGCGCTCGACCGTCGTGATCCGGGTCGGGGTCGTCTGGTCACTCATCGATGTGCACCACCTGGTAGACGTCACGCTTGGGAAGTCCGGCCTGGACGGCGACCGCGGCGATCGCCTCCTTGCGTCGCATCCCGGACTCCTCGAGCGCGGCGACCGCCGCGCGCAGGCTCTCCGGGTCGGAGGGGACGGCGGCGCCCGGGGTCGCGCCGGAGACGACGATCGTCACCTCTCCGCGCACCCCCTCGGCCGCCCAGTCCACCAGCGCGGCGAGCCCGTCGCGCCGTACCTCCTCGTGGGTCTTGGTCAGCTCACGGCACACGACGGCCGCGCGCTCGTCGCCGAAGGCGTCGCGCATCGCGGTGAGCGCGGCCTCCGTGCGGTGTGGGGCCTCGAAGAACACCATGGTCCGCTGCTCGGTCGCGAGGTCGGCGAGCCGACGCGCCCGCTCCCCCGCCTTGCGCGGCAGGAAGCCCTCGAAGCAGAACCGGTCGACCGGCAGCCCCGACACGGCGAGCGCAGTCAGCACCGCCGACGGCCCCGGGACGGCGGTCACGTTGACGCCGGCCTCGACCGCGGCGGCCACCAGCCGGTAGCCGGGGTCGGACACGCTGGGCATCCCGGCGTCCGTCACCAGCACCACCCGCTCGCCGCCGACCAACGCCTCGACCAGGGACGGCGTCCGCGCGGCCTCGTTGCCCTCGAAGTAGGACACCACCCGCCCGCTCAGCTCGATGCCGAGGTCGGTGACCAGCCGGCGCAGGCGGCGGGTGTCCTCAGCGGCGACGACATCGGCCGCCGCGAGCTCCTGCGCCAGCCGGGGCGGCGCGTCGCCCACCTGTCCGATCGGCGTGCCCGCCAGCACCAGCACTCCAGTCACGCCCCGATCATTGCAGGACCGCCATGGACCACCGCATAGGCTGACCGACCGTGACCGTCGCCGGCCTCTCCCGCACCGCGCTCGGGCAGCGTGTGCCGCTGGCCGTCGACCGCGCGATCAGCCCGCTGCGCCGGCTCAGCGGGCGGCAGCGGCTGGTCGGCTGGCTGGCGCCGATCGCGCTGACACTGCTGGCGTTCGGGATGCGGGTGGTCGGGCTCGGCAACCCCCACCGGTTCGCGTTCGACGAGACCTACTACGCCAAGGACGCGTGGTCGCTCCTCAACAACGGCTTCATCGAGACCTACCTGTCCGACGCCGACGGCAACGCGAAGACGGACATCAACGCCGACATCCTCAACGGGCACACCCAGAACGTGTGGACGGGCGACCCGTCGCTCGCCGTCCACCCGGACGTCGGCAAGTGGCTGATCGCACTCGGCGAGAAGGCCTTCGGCGTGGACCCCTTCGGCTGGCGGATCGCGTCGGCGGTCGTCGGCGCGCTGATGGTCCTCGTCATGTGCCGGCTGGTACGCCGGATGACCGGCTCGACGATGCTCGGCTGCGTCGCGGGCGCGCTGCTCATGCTCGACGGACTGCAGTTCGTGCTGTCCCGGCTGGCGCTGCTCGACATCTTCCTGGCGTTCTTCCTGCTGTGCGCGGTGCACTGCCTGGTCGCCGACCGCGACTGGCACCGTGCCCGGCTCGCGTCGCTCGCGCGTCGTACCGAGTGCGGGGTGGCGCTCACCGGCTGGGGACCGCGGATCCTGTTCCGCCCGTGGCTCCTGGCCGCCGGCGTCTGCTTCGGCCTCGCGTGCGGCACCAAGTGGACGGCGCTCTACCCGCTCGCCGCGCTCGGCGTCCTGTGCTGGTTCTGGAGCTCCGGCGCGCGCCGCTCGCTCGGCATCCGGTGGCCGCTCCTCAAGGGCGCCCTGCTGGACGGCGTGCCGGCGTTCCTGTCGCTCGTCGTGGTCGGGCTCTTCGTCTACGTCGCCACCTGGGGCGGCTGGCTGGCGCACGCCGACCAGTACGAGGACAAGCTGAGCGCGACGCAGTACCGGCAGTACACCGGCCAAGGCCACTGCGAGAAGGAGTCCTATGTCGCGACCGATCTCGACAAGGACGCGGCGTGGCCGACCGCGACCGAGAAGGACGCCCACGGCGTCGGGGAGATCTGGCAGTCGCTGCGGTCGCTCTGGTACTACCACCAGGACGTCTACACCTTCCACACGCACTTCCTGAACTGCTCCACGCACTTCTACCAGTCGAAGCCGTCGAGCTGGCTGCTCATCAACCGCCCGGTCGGCGTGGCCGTCACCAACGACATCTCCCCCGACACCCCGGGCTGCGACGCGCCCGCCAGCAGCAACTGCATCAAGCAGGTGATCCTGCTGCCGACGCCGGTGCTGTGGTGGGGCGGCGTGGTCGCGCTGCTGTTCTCGGTCGTGATGTGGATCGGCGCCCGGGACTGGCGCTACGGGCTCGCGGTGGTCGGCGCGCTGTCGACCTGGCTGCCCTGGATGCAGTACGACGACCGACCCATCTTCCTGTTCTACGCGATCGCGATCCTGCCGTTCACAGTCATCGCGCTCACGCTGAGCATCGGGACCCTGATCGGGCCGTCGCGCGCGCCCTCACGCCGCCGTACGCTCGGCGTGATCGTGGGCGGGGCCTTCCTGATCCTGACGCTCGTGAACTTCGCGTGGTTCTGGCCGATCTGGACCAACAAGATGATCACGCACAGCGAGTGGCTCGACCGGATCTGGTTCTCGCGCTGGGTCTAGCCGCCGCCGGATGAAGCGGTCGCCAGCGGGCACTGCCAGGCCCATGCGGATCCTCCTGTGGCACGTCCACGGCTCGTGGACGACGGCCTTCGTGCAGGGCCCGCACGAGTACCTCGTCCCCGTGACCCCCGACCGAGGGGCCGACGGGCGTGGCCGCGCCGAGGGGCGGGACTGGCCCACGAGCGTGCGCGAGGTCGCGCCGGAGGATCTGGCCGACGAGGACGTCGACGTGGTGCTGCTGCAACGTCCGCACGAGCTCTCCCTGGCCGCGCGGTGGCTCGGGCGCCGGCCCGGCTTCGACGTGGCGGCCGTCTTCCTCGAGCACAACCCGCCGGTCGGCGACCTGCCGTGCACCCGGCACGTGCTGACCGACCAGGACGTGATCCCGATCGTCCACGTCACGGCGTACAACGAGCTGATGTGGGACTGCGGGCGCGCCCGCACCACCGTCATCGAGCACGGCGTCATCGACCCCGGCGAGCGCTACTCCGGCGAGATCGAGCGGGCGGCGGTCGCGATCAACGAGCCGGTACGACGGGGCCGCTTCGTCGGCGCCGACCTGGTCCGCCAGGTCGCATGCTCCCAGCCCGTCGACCTCTTCGGCAAGGAGGTCGCCGCCATGGAGGCGCCGGGCATCCGCTGCTTCGAGGACCTGCCGCAGGACGCCCTGCACACCGAGCTGGCCCGCCGGCGGGTCTACCTGCACCCGCCGCGCTGGACCTCGCTCGGACTGTCGCTGATCGAGGCGATGCTGCTCGGCATGCCGGTCGTCGCGGTGGCGAGCACCGCGGCGCCGGACGCCGTACCGGCGGGCACGGGTGCGCTCGCCTGCCGGCCCGCCGACCTGGCCGCCGCGGTGCGCCACTACCTGCGCGATCCCGAGCTCGCGCGCCACGCGGGCAAGGCCGCCCGCGCCCACGCGCTCGAGCGGTTCGGCCTCGACCGCTTCCTGCGCGACTGGGACCGCGTGCTCACCGACGCCGTCCGCGCCGGCACGTCCTAGTGGTGGCGCAGTGCGTTGATCAGCCGGTCCTTCTTCATGTACGAGCGGCCCTCGATGCCCAGCTCCGAGGCGCGCTTGCGCAGCTGGGAGACCGTCCAGTCCTCGTAGTTCTCGGCCTTGCCGCCGCGGCGGCCGACTTTCGAGGCGCCCTCGCTGGCCATCGCGTTGGAGATGCGGGCCGCCTTCTCCTTGCTGGCGCCGTCGTCGCGGATCGCCTCGTAGGCCTCAGGGTTCTTGATACCGGGGCCGTGCTTGTCGCCGGGCATGTCGCCTCCTTGGGTGGGGAGCTGAGGTCGCCCCCGCGTTACCCGCGCAGCGGCAGAAGAGACGCCTCGGGACCGATCCGGACCTCGCCGGCGTCGAGGTCGATCTCGACGCCGCGGCCGAGCTCGACGACCCGCGCATGCCGGTGCAGCCACTGGACGAACGCCGCGACGGGCGCCGGACCGGGCTCGCTGCGGCGGTCGTAGCCGAGCAGCGCGCCGGGCCGGTCCGGCCCGACGATCAGCGACGTCACCCGGTGCGGGCCGGCGCCGCCGGGGGTGCCGAGCATCCGCAGGTCGAGCACCTTCGAGCGGCGCGGGAGCCGGTCGCAGACCACCGGCGTCCCCAGGATCTGACCCACCCGGCAGCGGGTGCGGTCGTCGGCACGCACCCGGTCCATCCGCTGCAGCCGGCCGTGGCCGGGCACGGTCAGCCGCACCTCGCTCTCGACCCGGTCGACGAGGTCCATCCCGATCAGCAGCGGGAGGTCCCGGTCGGCCGCGGCCTCCCGCGTGAGGCGGAACATCCTCATCAGCCAGCCGCCCATCCGGTCGCCCATGCGTGGCAGCAGGGCCGGCGCGCCCACGAGGATCGCGGTCGGCGTCAGGCTGCCGTCGTCCCCCCGGGTCAGCTCGACGTCGTCGACCTTGGCCACCAGCCGGTCGTCCGCCCCGACGATCTGGCGGTCGAGGAGGTGCAGTCCCATGTCGTAGTCCGGCATCAGCCCTGTCCTGTCGACGTGGCGATCATCAGCGGGATGGCGGCGACCGAGGCGATCACGACGATGACCAGGTAGACGAGCCCGAGGGCGTTGGCGACCGGGCCGTTGCGATGCTCGCCGAGATAGTCCGGGTCGTTGGCGATGACCAGGATGGGCAGATAGGTCAGCGGCAGCGCGATCGCGGAGAAGACCACCGACACCTCGGTGACCATGATCGGGTCGACGCCGGTGACCAGCACGCCCGCGGCGAGGACGGTCGCGAGCAGCACGATCGCGTGGAAGCGCGCGGCCTCCTTCGGCCGCACGAACTTGCCCCACTGGAAGCCGTAGTACTGCGCCAGGCTGTAGCCCACCGACAGTCCGGTCTCGCAGGCCGCGCCGAAGGTCGCCGCGAAGAAGCCGACCACCACGATCGCCAGGCCGATCTTGCCGACGCCGACCGCGACCGGCAGCCCGACCTGGCCGAGCGTCTCGACGGCGATCCCCTGCGGCAGGTAGACGGCCGCGGCGCAGCCCACGATCGCGAGGGCGATCAGCCCGCCGAGCGGGAAGCCGATGAAGACGTTGGCGCGCATCACGCCGAGGTCCTTGCGGGTCCAGCGCTCCTCGACGCCGCCGCTGGAGAAGAAGAACACCTCGTACGGCGTCATCGCCGCGCCGAACAGCGCCACCCCGAAGTAGGCGTAGGTCTGCCAGCTCTCGCCGCCGGGGTTGGACGTCGGCTTCAGCTGGTGCACGACCTCGTTCCAGTCCGGCCCCAGCTGCCAGAGCGCCACGGCGAAGACGAGCAGCGCGAGGCCCATCAGGCCGAGCACGTTCTCGATCGAGGAGAACTTCGCCCGCCACAGCACCAGCCACACGGCGACCGCGACGAAGGGCACGATCAGCACGTGGCTCACCGAGCCCACCAGCTGCAGGGCCAGCGCCACACCGCCGATCTCGGCGATGAAGGTGAGCAGGGTGACCAGGATCGAGCCGACCAGGTTGAGCATCCCGACCCGTGGCCCGAGCCGCTCGCGGACCAGGTCGAAGGTCGCCCGGTGACTGACCGCGGCGATCCGGCCGGCCATCTCCGCGAACACGCAGATGCCGCCGATACCGACGAGGATCACCCAGGTCAGCGACCACCCGAAGCGGGCGCCGACCTGCGCGTCGGTCACCAGGTCCCCGATGTCGACGAAGCCGCCGATGGCGGTCAGCACGCCCAGCAGGACGGCGAAGTAGCGCTTCACTGGGCGGCCGCCTCGCGCTTCGTCGCCTCGGCCTGCAGCGCCTTGGCCAGACGCGTGAGCTCGTCGACGAGCCCCGGGTCGTCGTAGCGGCCGTCGGCGGCGTGCGCCCGCGCCTCCTGGACGCTGGCGACCGCCTGGCTGAGGAGGTCGAGGGTCTCGCGCGCCGCGATCCGCCGCGCCGGCGGCACCTGGACACTGGAGAGGTCCTGCTCGGTCTTGCCGGTCGTCTCCTCCGCCTTGGCCACCAGCACGATCGTGTACGACGACCACGCGCGGTCACGCGCGGCCGTGCGCAGCGCGATCCGCACCGTGCCGACGTCGCTCGCGGCGTCCTTCAGCGCCTGCTGCGCCTGCTGGTCCCACCCGGAGGCGTCGGGCCGACTCACGACCGAGCAGCCTCCGAGCGTCCCCGTGGCCAGGGCCACGAGAAGGAGGAGGACCGCGACGGCGGCCGAACGCTGCGAGCCTGTCACCGTTCGCGGCCCCGCCCGGAGAGCGGAACCACGGCCCACATCACGATGAAGGCGAGCGCGACCGCCGCCGCGGCGACCAGGGCCGCCGTACCGCCGAGCACCACGTCGAAGACGAGGAGCACGACCGCTGTGGAGACCAGGGCGAGGCCGATCAGCCCGGCCAGGGCGCACAGCTGCGCGGCGGCGACGATCCAGTCCCTCCGCCCCTTCCGGAACAGGACCCGGTGGAAGCAGACCGGAGCGACGATGATCAACGTGGTGAGCACGGCGGCGCACAGGATCCCGAGGTAGAGCCGCTGCTGGAAGGTGGTGAGCCGCACGAAGCGGTCGGTGAAGGGCACGGTGAGCAGGAATCCGGTCAGGATCTGCACGCCGGTCTGCATCACGCGCAGCTCTTGGAGCAGCTCGTTGAGGTTGCGGGTGATCTGATGCGGCGGGCGTCGAGGCGGGGCCGCGATGCTCATGGCCGAGCAATACCCGGTCGCGCGCTCAGAAGACGGGCTTGCCTCCGGTGACGCCGAGCACGGTCCCGGACACGTACGACGCCTCGGCCGGTGCCGCGAGGAAGACGAACGCCGGCGCAACCTCCGCCGGCTGCCCCGCCCGGCCCAGCGGCGTGTCGGAGCCGAAGTGCGCGACCTTCTCCGGCTCCTGGGTCGCGGGCTGGAGCGGCGTCCAGATCGGTCCCGGGGCGACCGCGTTGACCCGTACGCCGTCCTTGCCGAGCGACGCCGCGAGGTTGACGGTGAGGTTGTTGATCGCGGCCTTGGTCGCGGCATAGTCGAGCAGCGTCTCCGACGGTTCGAACGCCTGGATCGAGGCGTTGTTGACGATGCACCCCGGGCGCTTGCGCAGGTGCGGCGCGGCGGCGCGCACCAGCCACATCAGCGCGTAGAGGTTGGTCTTGAAGGTGCGGTCGATCCGGCTGTCGCTCATGTCGTCGACCGCGTGGTCGCGCGCCATCTGGTAGCCGGCGTTGTTGACCAGGATGTCGAGGGCGCCGAGCTCGTCGACCGTGCGCCGCACCGCCTCGTCGCAGGCGGGCCGCTCGGTCAGGTCGAGCGCCATCGGCAGCGCCCGGCGCCCGGCTTCCTCGACCAGGGCCGTGGTCGCGTCGGCGTCCGGCTGCTCCTCGGGCAGGTAGGTGAACGCCACGTCGGCGCCCTCACGGGCGTAGGCGAGCGCGACCGCGCGGCCGATGCCGGAGTCGCCGCCGGTGACGAGCGCGACCTGGCCGCGCAGCCGGTCGTGCCCGACGTACGACGTCTCGCCGTGGTCGGGCCGGGGGTCCATCTCGCCGGTGAGTCCCGGCGGGGTCTGCTGCTGTTCGGGGAAGGGGGTATCGGTCATCCCCGCGCACTACCCGAATGCTCTCGTCCGACCCGGGTACGGCGAGCGCAGCCGTGCGGGCCCGTCAGTCCGGGCGGCTGGCGGTGAGGTCGTCGAGCAGGGCGTCCAGCAACCGACGCAGCCCCGGGTGACTCACGTGCCCCTCCCGTGCCACCTGGATCAGGCGCTCGGCGACCTCCCGCACCTTCACGTTGCGGTTGCGCGACCACCACTTGAGCATCGCGAAGGCGGCGTCGGCGTCGAGGCCGTAGCCCAGCATCAGGATGCCCTTCGCCTGCTCGATGGTGTCGCGGGCCTCGGCGGACGCACGGACCGCCGCAGTGGCGGCGGCGCTGGTCTCGGCCTCGAGCTCGGGCGTCAGGTCGAGGTAGTAGCCGACCAGGCGATCGGCGGACCCGCCGTGCGGGCCGTCGTACTGGCCCTCGCCGGCGACCACGACATAGCGGACCTGGTCGTGGACCATGATCCGGTAGTAGACGTTGAACGGCTCGCCGTCGGCGATCGCCTGGCGCAGGGTGTCACGGAACAGCGGCCGGTCGTGCTCATGCTTGTGCTGCATGATCAGCTCGGTGGTCGGCTCGACCTCGCCCGGCGCGTAGCCGTGGATCGCGTAGACGTCGTCGTCCCAGACCCACTTGTCGGCCGCGACATGGAAGACGAAACGACCGGTCTGTCGAAGCGTCTCCACCCGCTGTTCCATCGAGCCCCCTCCCGCCGTATGTGCGCCTACCCCGCGGGTACCCCGCAACCACCGGAGGAGGTCACATGTCCCGCAAGGCTGTCAGCGACAACTATCCCGAACCCCGCACGGGCCGCACAACGGGGGTCCTGGTGCTCCACCTGCGGCTGCTGCTGCTCCGCCTGATCTGGGGCACGCAGTGGGAGGGCCGGACCGGATGATCCGGATCCCGGAGCCCTGTGGCCCGCTCAGCGAGCGCGTGGTCAACGCACTGCGCGCGGAGCCGGACGGCCCGCACTCGGTGCCCGAGCCACGCGCCGTGGGCGACGTGCCCTACCCGCTCACCGATCGCGACTTCCAGCTCGCGCTGTGGATGCTCTACGAGCTGCACTACGGGGGCTTCGAGGACGCGGCCGATCCGGACGCCGAGTGGGACCCGCTGCTCATCGTCAGCCGCGCCGCGCTGGAGCGGACCTTCGAGCACGCCGTCCGCGAGCTGGTCGGGCCGGTGTCGGTGCCCGACGGCGACATCGTCCGCGCGCTCACCAAGGTCACCATGACGTCCGACGGATCCGAGCTCGCGACCTTCCTGCAGCGCCGCGCGACCCGCGACGAGCTGCGCTCCTACCTGGCCGAGCGCGCCGTCTACCACCTGCGCGAGTCCGACCCGCAGAGCTTCGTGCTGCCGCGGATCGGCGGGGCCGCGAAGACCGCGCTCGCCGAGCTCCAGTACGACGAGTACGGCTCGGGCGCCCCCGACCGGCTGCACCAGCGGCTCTACGCCGACGCGCTCGCGTCGCTCGGCATGCCGATCGACCTGTCGACCTACGTCGCCGAGGCCGAGGGCGCCACCCTCGCCTCGGTGAACCTGATGTCGCTGTTCGCGCTCAACCGCCGGCTGCGCGGCGCCGCGATGGGCCATCTCGCCGCCTTCGAGGCGACCAGCGCGCTGCCGTGCGGCCGGATCCTGCGCGGCGTGCGGCGGCTGCGGCTGCCGGACGCCGTCGCCGACTACTACGACGAGCACGTCGAGGCCGACGCCGTGCACGAGCAGCTCGCGATCCGCGGGATCTGCGGGACGCTGGTCGAGGACGAGCCGGACCTGGCGGACAACGTCCTCTTCGGCGCGCTCGCCTGCCTGGCCGTCGACGGCCTCGCCGGCGACGTGCTGCTGGAGCGCTGGCGCTCGAGCCGCGCGCCACGCGAGCGCAGGCAGCACGACCGGGCGGCCGGATGACCCGCAAGCAGCGCGTGACCGTCATCGACTGTCCCCGCGGCCCGCTGCTGGTGCGCGGCGCCGACGAGGTGGTCGGCTTCGACGGCACCACCGCCGAGACCAACCGCGCGGTCGTCGCGGTCTGCCGCTGCGGCCGCTCCGAGCGGCTGCCCTGGTGCGACGACAGCCATCGCGCCCGGCGCCGCCGCCGTCCGCCGCCGAAGACCAAGGAAGAGCCAGCCGAGGAGGAGCAGGACTGATGCGTGCCGTGACCTGGCAGGGCAAGGGCAAGGTCTCCGTGGAGGAGGTGCCCGACCCGCGGATCGAGCAGCCCGACGACATCGTCATCGAGGTCACCTCGACCGGCCTGTGCGGCTCCGACCTCCATCTCTACGGCCCGCTGGCGCCCTTCATGAGCGCGGGTGACGTGGTCGGCCACGAGGCGATCGGCGTGGTCAAGGAGACCGGCTCCGACGTCACCTCGCTGCGCGCCGGCGACCGCGTCGTCGTGCCGTTCAACATCAGCTGCGGCCGGTGCTGGATGTGCGACCGCGGCCTGCAGAGCCAGTGCGAGACGACCCAGAACGTCGAGCAGGGCACCGGCGCCAGCCTGTTCGGCTACAGCCGGCTCTACGGGCAGGTGCCCGGCGCGCAGGCGGAGTACCTGCGGGTCCCGTTCGGCGACACGCTCCCGATCAAGGTGCCGCACGGCCCGCCCGACGAGCGCTTCGTCTTCCTCTCCGACGTGCTGCCCACCGCCTGGCAGGCCATCGCCTACGCCGACCTGCTCCCGGGCGACACCGTCCTGGTGCTGGGCGCCGGGCCGATCGGCGACATGTGCATCCGGATCGCGCTGATGCGCGGCCACCGGGTGCTCGTCGTCGACCCCGTGCTCGAGCGGATGCAGCGGGCCGCGTCGTACGGCGCCGAGGTGATCGCCTCCGACGACGACAACACCACCGTGGCGATGGTCCGCGAGCTCACCCACGGCCGCGGGGTCGACGCCGTGATCGACGCGGTCGGCATGGAGGCCCACGGCTCGCCGCTGGCCGAGTCGATGGCGAAGGTGTCCGGCCTGCTGCCGGACCGGATGGCCCGCCCGCTGATGCGCAGCGCCGGCGTCGACCGGCTGGCCGCGCTGCACCTCGCGCTCGACGCCGTACGGCGGGGCGGGACGGTCTCGGTCATCGGCGTCTACGGCGGCCCGATGGACCCGATGCCGCTGATGGAGATGTTCGACAAGCAGATCCAGCTGCGGATGGGGCAGGCGAACGTGCGGCACTGGAGCGACGAGATCCTCCGGCTGCTGCTCGAGGACACCGACCATCTCGGCGTCGAGTCGTTCGCGACGCACCGCGTGCCGCTGGTCGACGCGCCCGCCACCTACCGCGACTTCCGCGACAAGCGCGACGGGATGGTCAAGGCGCTCTTCCTGCCCTGAACGTCCGGCCGCGGAGCGCACGACAGCGGTCCACCGACGCTGTGCCTGAGCGTATCGAGGCACCGATATCGGCGGACCGCCGTCGCGGTCTGGGTCGCCGCCCGCCCGATCAGGCGGCGACGTGCGGCTTGCTCCCCTTCCTGGCCCGCTCCGCGCCGACGGCGCGGCGCAGATCGGTGAAGATCCGCTGGAGCAGGCGGGAGACCTGGACCTGGGTGACACCGAGCGCGTCGGCGATCTCCTGCTGCGTGTACTGCTCGTAGAAGCGCATCTGCAGGATCCAGCGGTCACGGGGCTTGAGCTGGCGGCAGGCCGGCCCCAGCATGGCGACGGCCTCGCTGTGCTCGAAGCCCTCCTCCGCGCTCGGGAGCAGGTCGCCGAGCGGGCTCCCCGTCGCCGCCACCGGCTCGTCGAGCGAGGCGGTATGGGCCAGGTCGCCGCAGGCGAGAGCCTCCTCGACCTCCTCGACCGGGGCGTCGAGCTCCTCGGCGAGCTCACGGGCGGTCGGCGAGCGGCCGAGCAGCTGGGTGAGCTCCTCCTCGGCGGCGACCAGACGGGGCCGGATCTCCTGGATCCGCCGCGGCGGGCGCACCGCCCAGGCGGCCGAGCGGAAGTGCCGCTTCAGCTCACCCAGGATGCTCGGGACGGCGAACACCAGCAGGTCGTCGCCGCGCTCGGGGTCGAACGCCTGCACCGCCTTGGTGAGGGCGAGGCAGGCCACCTGCTCGAGCTCCTCGAGGCTCTGACCGCGGTTGCGGTAGCGCGCGGCGAGGGAGCGGGCGACGGGGATGTTGAGCACGATGACCTCGTCGAGCAGACGGTCGCGCTCGGATCGCGGGCACTCACGTGCCTGGGCGAGAAGAGCCGCCGTGCGCGCCTTGCGCTCGGCGGAGGGGACATTCTGACTTGCCTGTTGAGTTGACACGAAGAACTCCCGATGATCGGAAGTGTGTGGCGGTGGGCTTGGCCACGAGATCGTGATCCCGAACCTACCTCTTTTGCGGTAGCAAGGCCACCCGTATGAACTACGCCCCTCTGGTCACGACGGGTCACCCACGAGGGGACCGTGTTTCGCCATAACGCAAACGGACAAGGTGGGTTGTACTTGGGGAGGGCGCAACCGGCGCCCGGGGGATCGGTGGAGGTCGTGGTGGAGCAGATCGTGGTGGCGTTGAGCCCCTTCACCCGGCGCTGTCGATCGCTCCTCGTGAGCCACGTCGAGCAGGGCCTGCTCCGCGGCCTCGAGCCCGGCGAGCACGTCGTGGTGCACGATCCTGAGGCGGACGAGCACTTCACCGCGGTGGTCGCCGACCTCGACTTCGAGCTCGCCGACACGACGTACCGGCTCGAGCTCGGCACCCGGATCACCGAGACCGAGGCCGACGAGTGGCTCGAGCCGCCGATCGACGACGGCCGCCTCACCACCCAGGACATCGTGGCCCTGCTGGAGCAGCTGCGGCGCTCCGAGCGCGACGTCTCGGCGGCTCTCGCCGAGCTCCGCGCCCACTGATCCGGGGCCGCGCGAGGGCCTCGAAATCGTCCGATCGACCACGACGGACTAGTCCTTTCGGGCTACGGGTTACAAACCACCGGACCGACGTTGGCGTCCCTGCTGGTCCCGGGTGAGGTCCCGGGTGACAATCATCGGGTGGCAGCCCAGAACCCGATCCGCGTCTACATCGTCGACGACCACGAGGTCGTCCGCCGAGGCGTAGCGAGCCTCCTCGAGACCGACCCCGAGCTCGAGGTCGTCGGTCAGTCCGGCAGCGCGCAGGTGGCCCTGCGGGAGATCCTCGAGCTGCGCCCCGACATCGCCGTCCTCGACGCGAACCTCGCCGACGGCACCGGGGTCGACATCTGCCGCGAGATGCGGTCGGTCGACCCCAACATCAAGGGCCTGATCCTCACCACCTACGACGACCCGGACGCGATCTCCGCCGCCATCCTGGCCGGCGCGTCCGGCTACGTGCTGAAGAAGATCGAGGGCAACTCGCTCCTCAACGGCATCAAGCTCGTCGCCGGCGGCCACTCGCTCATCGACCCCGCCGTCGCCAGCCGCGTCGTGGAGCAGATGGAGATGCAGCGCAAGTCGCTCGACGTCGTCTGCGAGCTCACGCCGCAGCAGCGCAAGATCTTCTTCCTCATCGCCGAGGGCATGACCAACCGCCAGATCGCGGAGAAGCTCTACCTCGCCGAGAAGACCGTCAAGAACCACGTCACCGGGCTGCTCTCCCGCCTCGGCCTCCAGCACCGCACGCAGGCGGCGCTGCTCGCCGTACGGCTGCGGGGCGCCGACGGCGGCGCCGAGCCGGCCCCGATGCCCGCGCCGATGCAGGGCTCCGTGCCGGGCTCGATGCGCCAGCAGTACACCGCCGCGGGCTGAGTTCCCTCCCCCGCGTACGACGAACGCCCCACCGGCTCGGCCGGTGGGGCGTTCTCGTCGTGCGGCTCAGAGCGTGAAGCGCCCGACCAGCTCGCGCAGCTCACCGGCGATGCCGGTCAGCTCGGTCGCCGAGGTCAGCGTGTTCTGCGCGCCCTCGCGGGTGTCCGCCGCCGCGGTCGCGACCTGGGTGACGTCCTCGGCGATGCCGTTGGCGCCGGCCGCGGCCTCGGTGACCGAGCGGGCGATCTCGTTGGTGGTGGCGGTCTGCTCCTCCACCGCGGAGGCGATCGTCGACTGGATGTCGTTGATCTTCGCGATCACCTCGGCGATCCGGCTGATCGCGGACACCGCGCCCTGGGTGTCGCTCTGGATCGCCTCGATCTTCTGGCCGATCTCCTCGGTCGCCTTGGCGGTCTCCTTGGCCAGCTCCTTGACCTCGTTCGCGACGACCGCGAAGCCCTTGCCGGCGTCGCCGGCGCGGGCGGCCTCGATGGTCGCGTTGAGGGCGAGCAGGTTGGTCTGCTGGGCGATCGAGGTGATCACCTTGATGACCTGGCCGATCTCGGCGGAGGACTCGCCGAGCGAGGCGACGGTGCCCTGCGCCTCGGAGGCGACGGAGACGGCGTCGGTGGCGACGGTCGCGGCCTCGGTGGCGTTCTTCGCGATCTCGCGGATCGACGCGGTCATCTCCTCGGCGGCCGTCGCTACCGTCTGGATCGAGGCCGAGACCTGGACCGACGCGCTCGACGCGGACGCCGCACGGTCGGACGTCATCGAGGCGCCCTCGCCCATGCCCTCGGCCAGCGAGGTGAGCTGGTCGGCCGCGGCGGCGAGCGTCTCCGCCGTACCGCCGATATTGCCCATGCTCCCCCGCAGCGTGCCCATCAGCGCGCGCAGCCCGGTGGCCACCCGCCCGACGGCGTCGTCGCCGTCGATGTCGAGCGTGCGGGTCAGGTCGCCCTCGGCGGCGGCGGACACCAGGTCGAGGATCTGCTCCACCTTGGCGGCCAGGACGGCGGCCGCCTCGCGCTCCGCGGTCTCCTGGTGGATCCGGGTCAGCGCCTGCGACAGCAGCCGGCCGATGTTGCGCAGCGCCTCGAGCCGCTGCGGGCTCGGGTCGAGCGTCTCGGTCGCGAAGAAGTCCATGGTGCCGACGACCTCGCCGTCGACGAGGACCGGGAAGCAGATGCCCGACTTCACGCCGACCTGCTGGGCGACGGGCGCCCGCGAGCAGTCGGTCATCTCCCCGATGTCGGGGGTGAAGAAGAGGTCGCGACGGGCCCAGGCGCGGCCGGAGAGGCCGACGCCCTCGGCGAAGGAGGCCTCCAGGGTGACCCGGCGGAACTCCGGGCCGGCGTCGCCGGACTCGCGGTCGAACTTGAGCAGCCGGTCGGACGGGTCGACGGTCCAGTACGAGCCGTAGGCCCACCCGAACTCGTTGCGCACCGTGTCGAGCGTCGACTGCACGGCGGCGTCGGCGTTCTGGGCGGCGGCCAGCGACGACAGGATCTTGTTGACGGCGGTGGTGTCGGCGGCGGCCTCGGCCCGCTCGCGCTCGCTGCGGATCCGGTCGGTGATGACCTCCCAGGTGGCCATCGCGCCGACGTACTCGCCGTTGGTGTCGGTGATCGCGCTGACCAGCAGGTCGAGCGTCTGGTCGCCGACCTGGATGTCCGCGCGACGCGGCAGGTGCGAGGCGGTCTCCAGCAGACCGCGCTGGTAGGCGGGGTTCTTGTGGAAGACGTCGAGGCTGGAGCCGACGACGTCGTCGGCCTTCACCGGCAGGTGGCTCTCCAGCCCGCGCAGCGTCTCGAGCGACGCCGGGTTCATGTACTGGATGACGAAGTCGCGGTCGGCGAACATCATGTTCGTCGGGCTGTTCTCCATCATCGAGGCGGTGATCGCCATCTCGCGCTCGAGGCGCACCCGCTCGGTGACGTTCTCGAACACAACCAGCGCGCCGAGGTAGGCGCCGGACGCGTCGTGGATCGCGGTGAGGTGGGTGTCGTAGACGGTGAACTCGGACGTCACCCGGTCGGTCAGGGGCAGGTTCGTCGGCGTCGCGACGACGCTCGCACCGAGCTCCTCGTGGCTGTAGATCACCTCGAAGGAGGCACCCAGCAGCGTGTCCGGGTCGATCTCCGGGATGTCCGGCCCACCCGCGGCCAGCTCGCGCCGCGCGGTGCTGTTGATGTGGACCACGCGGTACTGCGGGTCGACGACGAAGGCGCCGACCGACATCGAGTCGTACAGCGAGTAGTCGACGGTCGCCGCGGGGCGCGGCGCCTTGCGTGCGGTCGTGGCGGCCGCGTCGAGGGTCTCGGTCACGGGTTTCCTCCGGGGTTGTCGGGTGCGGTCACCACATCGACCGCGCGATCTGCGTCGAGGACGAGCAGGATCGATTCGGGGAGGGGCCGGACGCCGCGGACGACGTCCTGCACCTCGCGGGGCATGGTGGAGGGCGCGGGCTGCGGCTCCACGCCTGCCGTGTCGATGACGTCGCCGATGTCGTCGACGAGGAGGCTGACCACCTCGCCGCGGCTGCGGACGATGACGTTCATCGGGAGCTGCTCGGCGTCCCTCGCGGGAAGGCCGAGCCGGACGCGCAGGTCGACCGCCGTGACGATCTGCCCACGCAGGTTGATCAGGCCGGTGACCGCCTCGTCCGCACACGGGACGGGCGTCATCGGCTGGTGCCGCAGCACCTCCTGCACCTCGTCGACGGCCACCCCGAAGAACAGGTCGTCGACCCAGAAGGTGCACAGCTGCTCGGTCGTCGCGGTCATGCGGGAACCCCCGATCGGGCGACGACGGCCGCCAGGTCGACCAGGTCGGTGACCCGGTCCTGGACGATGGCGCTGCCGGTGACGCCGACCCGGCTGCCCACCTGGCTGGCGGTGATCGCGACCTCGACGACGTCGAGGACCCGGTCGATCACGATGCCCACGGCGCCGGACGCGGCGCCCTCGCTCTCGTGGACGACGACGCTGATCTGGTCGCCCTGGTCGCTGGTGTCGGGCAGCCCGATCGCGGTCGCGAGCCGGACCAGCGGCAGCAGGCCGTCGCGGTACTGCACGACCTCCGCCGCGCCGCTGCGCTCCACGCGCGCCCGGTCGAACTCCTCGAGCCGGGCCACGGACGCCAGCGGCAGCGCCGCGCGCCGTCCGTCGGCGACCTCGAAGACGAGCAGCGCGGTCCGGTCGTCGTCGGCGCCGGCACGGGTGTCGGCGGCCTCGTCCGGTACGGCGCCCACGCCCGCGGTGGTCGCGATGCCGGCCACGTCGAGGATCAGCGCGACCCGGCCGTCGCCCATGATCGTGGCGCCGGCGTAGGTCTCGAGCCCCTTGAGCTGGCGGCCGATCGGCTTCACCACGATCTCCTGGGTGTCGTGGACGTCGGAGACGCACAGCCCGAACCGGACGTCGTCCGACTGCAGCACCACGACGGTGAGCGCCTCGGTCTGCTCCGCCGTGCCGCCGAGCGCCTCGGCGAGCGAGACCAGCGGCAGCAGCTTGCCGCGCAGCCGCAGGACCGGGGCGCCGGCGAGGTTCTGGACCTGGCGGCGCAGGTCGTCGCCCTCGATCCGGACCAGCTCGACCAGGTTGGCCTGCGGGATCGCGTACCGCTCGCCGCCCTCGCCCACGACCAGCGCGGGGATGATGGCCAGGGTCAGCGGGATCCGGACCCGGGTCGTCGTACCGACGCCGGGCTCGGACGAGACGTCGACGCTGCCGCCGATCCGCTCGATGTTGGTGCGGACGACGTCCATGCCGACGCCGCGGCCGGAGATGTTCGACACCGTCGCGGCGGTCGAGAAGCCGGGCCGGAAGATCAGGCCGAGCACGTCGCGGGTGTCCATCCGCGCGACCTGGTCGCGGGTGACGACACCACGCTCGATCGCCACGGCGGCGATCCGGTCCGGGTCGATGCCCTTGCCGTCGTCGGCGATCTCGACGACCACCTGGCCGGACTCGTGGTAGGCGCGCAGGCTGAGCGTGCCCTTCGCGGGCTTGCCGGCCGCACGTCGTACGTCGGGCGGCTCGATGCCGTGGTCGAGGGAGTTGCGCACCAGGTGGGTGAGCGGGTCCTTGACCGCCTCCAGCAGGCTGCGGTCGAGCTCGGTCTCGTGACCGTCCATCACCAGGTCGACCTCGCGGCCGAGCTGGTGGGACAGGTCGCGGACGACGCGCGGCAGCTTCGACCAGACCTGGCCGATCGGCTGCATGCGGGTCTTCATGACCGACTCCTGCAGCTCGCTGGCCACCAGGTCGAGACGCTGGCTGGCGCGCTGCAGCTCGATGTCGCTCGACAGCGAGCTGCGCTGCAGCAGCTGGTTGCGGGTGAGCACCAGCTCGCCGACCAGGTCGACGAGGTCGTCGAGGAGGTCGACGTCGACGCGCACCGAGGCGTCCACGACGGCCCGGCGCTCGACGCCGTCCCACTCCTTGGGGGCCTCGGGCTCGGGCTCGACGGCCGCGGGCTCGACGGCGGCGGGCTCGACGGCGGCGGGCTCGGCGTCGTACCGGACGTCTGCGTCGCTCTGCGGCGCTGCGGCGACCGTTTCGTCCGGTACGACCGGAGACTCGCCCGCCAGCAGTGCCTCGATGACCGCGACGACGGGTGCGACGTCGACGGCCGGGTCGGCGTCGGAGCCGCTGCGCTCGATGGCCTCGAGCAGCGCGCGCACGGTGTCGACCATGGTGAGCAGGCCCTCGGCGATCGGCGGCGTCATGACCGCCTCGCCGTCGCGCAGCCGGGACAGCAGGGTCTCCCCCACGTGGGTCAGCTGCTCGAGCCGCCCGAACGCGAGGAACCCGCTGGTCCCCTTGATCGTGTGAATCGTGCGGAAGATGCTCGAGAGCCGCTCCCGCGAGTCCGGCTGCCGCTCCAGCTCGACCAGGTCGCGGTCCAGCTGGTCGAGGTTCTCGTGGGACTCCACGAGGAACTCGGCGATGATCTCGGCGTCGTCGTCCACGCGCCCTCCTTCCGCTCCGCCGTCCTATCGGCGGCGGGCGGAGGGGGATGAGAGGCGGGGACGGAGTCGGGACCCGGTCCCGACGCCCCAGGATCGGGTCTAGTCGCGCGCGGTGCGCAGCGCCTCGCTGAGCGAGGCGAGGGCGGTCGGGGACGGCGACGCGGCGTCGGCGTTGGCGTCGGCGAGCTCGGCCAGCAGCTCGGCACGGTGGACGGCGACCGAGCGCGGGGCGTCGATGCCGATCCGGACGACGTCGCCGCGGACCTCGAGCACCGTCACGGTCACGGCGTCAGGAGAGCCGTCGCCGATGACGACGCTTTCGCCGACCCGGCGGGAGAGAACCAGCACGTGCGGAATCTATCGCGTCACGCCACCAGCGGCGCGGCGAGTGGCAGGTCGGCGTCCTCGAGGATGACCTGGCTCGCCCGGCGGGTGGTCGGGTTGACGACGAGGGGCGCACGGAGGTTGACGGTGGTGTCGGCCAGGGACGCGCCAGCGCGGACGACGAGCAGCACGAGCACGTCGCTGTCGCCGGAGATGCCCAGCTCGGCGGCGACCTCGTCGCCGATCTCCGGGGCGTAGTCCGGGTAGAACGGAGCGGGCGGGACGACCACGAACTGCAGGTCCTCGCTGTCGAGCGAGCGGAAGCCGTGCAGCACGCCGTCGTCGTCGAGCCGGACCAGCGCGAACCGGGCGTCGGCCGGGAATCCGGGCATCGGGTGTGCGAGCTCGATGACGGGGATGTCCATGGTGTCGATCATCGCAGGAAGTCGAGCAGGCTCGGCTGGATGACGCGCGAGGTCGACGCGAGCGCCGCCTGGTAGGCGACCTCCTGCATCTTCAGCGACACCGTGGTCTCGGCCAGGTCGGCGTTCTCGACGTTGCCCAGCTGGTTCTGCAGCGACATCTTGGTGTCGGTGGCGGCCTGGTCGGCCTGGTCGAGGCGTTGGTAGCGGGTGCCGGCGGCCGTGCGGGCCGCGGTGACCGTGTCCATCCGCTTGTTGAGGACGTCGACGGCGGCGCTGATGCCCGCCTGGTTGCCGGCCCGCAGCGCGGTGGAGAGCGCGTCGAGCTCGGCGAACACCGACGTCGCGCCGTCGCCGAAGACGGTCGGGCCGTCGACGTCGACCTTGACCACGACGCCGTCGGCGACCCGGCGGTTCACGTCGCCGACGATGCCGATGTAGTTGCCGCCGGCGTCGTAGGCCGCGGCGCCGGCGGTGACGCCGCCGAAGACCGGGCTGTCGAGGTACTTGGTGTTCGCCTGCGAGATGAGCTCCTTGCGCAGGCCGTCGATCTCGACCGCGATCGCGTCACGAGCCACCTGGCCGGACGACGACGCGTTGGCGCCCTGGAGCGCGAGGTCGCGGGCACGCCGCACGGTCGAGGTGACCGAGTCGAGCGAGGCGTCGATCCGGGTCAGCCAGCCGAGACCGTCCTGCGCGTTGCGCGAGAACTGCACCTGGTCCGACAGCGAGCTGCGCAGGCGCATCGCGGACGTCGTCCCGGTCGGGTTGTCGGAGGGCCGGTTGATGACCCGTCCGGTCGAGAGCTGCTCCTGCAGGCGCGCCATCCGGCTCAGGCCCTGCTGGAGGTTGCTCAGCGACCCCTCGGTCATCATCCGCTGGGTGACGCGGCCGATGCTCATGCTCTGGTTTCCCCCTATCGCCCGACGACGCCGGTGCGGTTGATCAGTGTGTCCAGGACCTCGTCGAGCGTGGTCATCAGTCGCGCGGCGGCCTGGTAGGACCGCTGGGCGGTGACCATGTTGACCGTCTCCTCGTCGAGGTTGACGCCGGCCAGCTGCTCCCACGCGTCGTCGAGCGACCCGGTGAGCGAGGCCTGGTTGGCGGTCTGCCGCTGCACCGCGGCGACCTGCGTGCCGAAGCCGTTGACCAGGCGCTGGTAGGACTCGGTGAACGTGCCGACGACGCTGAGCGCGTCGGCGTTGGCGCCGTCGCGGGCGCCACCGGTGACCGACGAGGCCGCCACCAGGGCGGGGTCGGTGATGGCGACCTGCAGGCTCTTGGCGCCCAGGGCCGGGTCGAAGCTGAAGAACGGACCGCCGGGGGCGCCCGCGGCGTCGAAGCCGAGTGCGTGCTGGCCGTTGACGGCGTTGACCAGGTCGGTCGCGACCGTGTCGAGCCCGGCCCGGTACGCCGGCAGCGTGGTCGTGAGCAGTGTCGTGACCGCGCCCACCGCGCCGCCGTACGTCGCGGCGGGGTCGATCGCGAAGGTGGTCGCGCTGTTGCCGTTGACCAGGCTGCTGCCCGCGACGCTGACGTCGAACTGGCCGTCGGCGCGGACCGTGGTGGTCGCGCCGGTCAGCTCGGACAGGCGCAGCGCGAGCTGGTCGCGGCGGTCGCGCAGGGTGCCCGCGTCGGTGCCGTTCTGCTCGGTGACCAGGATGCTGTGGTTGAGCGAGGCGAGATCGGCGGCAGCGGTGTTGACCTCGCTGACCAGGCTGTCGAGGTGGACCTGCTGGTCGGCCTCCTCGTTCGAGACGTTCGAGACCTGCACCCGCAGCGCCTGGGCGAGCGTCTCCGCGCGGCCGAGCACCTGCTGGCGGGCGGCCTCGCTGCCCGGGTTGTTGGCCAGGTCCTGCCACGCGCTGCGGAACTGCAGCATCGCGGCGTAGACGCCGTTCTCGCCGGGCTCGCCGATGCCCTCCTCGACGCGGCCCAGGACGGTCTGGGTGGTCTGCAGGTTGGTCAGCGTGGCGTGCTCGCGACGGACGCGGGCGTCGAGCAGCGGGTCGACCATGCGGCGCACCTCGCCGACCGCGACGCCCTCGCCGTGGCCGTCGTACCGCGACCACAGGGCGGGCGCCGCGCTGCTCACGGACTGGCCGACGACGCGGCGGCGCACGTAGCCGTCGGTGCTGGCGTTGGAGATGTTGTTGCCCGCGACGTCGAGCGCGACCTGGTTGTAGCGCAGGCCGGAGAGCGCGGTGCTGATCGAGCCGAAGGTCCCTGCCATCACAGGCTCCGGTCGAGCAGGTGGGCGCGGGGGGCGTCGACGACGGCGGTGCCGGCCGGGGTGTAGCTCGCCGTCGTCGTGCCGCCGATGGCGAGCAGGGTCTCGCGCGCCGAGCGGTAGCCGGCGGTGATCAGGCCCTTGGCGTCCTCGGAGGTCTCCGCGATCTCGCGGGCGATCGCGATCAGGCTGTCGCGGTGGTCGAGCAGGATCGCGCGCCACGGGTCCTCGGCGGCCTCGGCGAGCGCGGTGAGGGACGGGTTCGGCGTCAGGCCGACCTCCTCGGCCGCCTCGTCGGCGGCGGTCGCCCGGAGCACCTCGGTGGCGCGGAGGTCCTCCAACAGCGCCTCGAGCTCGTTCGTCGCGTTGACGAGCCAGCGGGTGCGGCCGCTGGCGAGAACCAGCCGCTCCACCTCGAGCTTGTACGCCAGCGCCTCCAGCATCTCGCGCTCGCGCCACAGAATCTGCGACAGCCTGTCCATCCCGATCATGGCGACGTGCTCCCCCGACCTCTCGTCGTTCCTCGTCGTTCGTCCGTTCACCTCTGCCCATCGCCCGGAGTCAAGAGAACTTGAGGGGTTCGGACGTTCGGTCAACCGAGGTGTGCACGGACGGACCACCGGAAACCGGGACCTGGGTCCCGTATTGGCGGACCGTTAGGCCCGTTCGGAGCCAAACCACTGCTATTCCGGTCGCCGGACCACGAGTCTCGTGCACGTGAACACCGAGACGGACGAGCTGATCACGACCCACATGCCTCTGGTCGGCCACATCGTGCGCGAGACGATGGGTCGGGTTCCCTCGCATGTCAGCCGCGACGACCTGACCTCCGCCGGGCTCACCGCCCTCGTGCTCGCCGCTCGGGCGTACGACGAGGAGCGCGGCGTCCCGTTCGACCGGTACGCCGCCCAGCGGATCCGCGGCGCGCTGCTCGACGAGCTCCGCTCGGTCGACTGGGCGTCCCGCTCGGTCCGCCGCCGGGCCCGCGACCTCGCCGAGACCCGCAGCCGTCTCGCCAACCTCCTCGGCCGCACCCCCACGGCGGCCGAGGTGGCCAACGCCGCCGGCATCAGCGAGGACGAGGTCGCCGCCAACGACGACGACGTCTCCCGCGCCCAGGTGCTGTCCCTGCAGGGCACCAGCGCGACCCCGATCGAGGAGCTGATCGCGACCCGGGCGCCGTCCCCGGAGGAGCTGGTCGAGCACACCGAGCGGCTCACCTACCTGCGCGAGGCGATCGAGGAACTGCCCGAGCGACTGCGGGTCGTCGTCCAGGACTATTTCTTCAGCGAGCGGCCGATGGCCGACATCGCCGCCGACCTCGGCGTCACCGACTCCCGGATCTCGCAGATGCGCGCCGAGGCGCTCGCCCTGCTCCGGGACGCGCTCAACCACGCGCTCGAGCCGGCCCTGGTCAAGCAGACCGGCAAGAGCGGCGGTGTCGCGCAGCGCCGCCGCGAGTCGTACTTCGCGGCCGTCGCCGCCCGGCACGCGCACGGCGTGCAGCGGCCGGCGCCGGTGCCGCTCGCGGTGGGTTGAGAAAAACCTCTCAGGCTTGGTGATCGCGTACCGATCACCACCCCGACGGGCGACCACGGATGGTCACCCGAACAGCGACCTTTAGTTCCAGGAGGGAAATATCATGGGTCTTCGCATCAACCAGAACATCGAGGCGACCAACGCGTACCGCAACCTGTCGGTCACGCAGAACCAGCTCTCGAAGTCCATGGAGAAGCTGTCCTCGGGCTTCCGGATCAACCGTGCCGCCGACGACGCCGCCGGCCTCGCCATCTCCGAGGGCCTGCGCTCCCAGGTCGGTGGCCTCAAGGTCGCCGTCCGCAACGCTCAGGACGGCATCTCGGTCGCGCAGACGGCTGAAGGTGCGCTCACCGAGGTCCACTCGATGCTGCAGCGCATCAACGACCTCGCCGTCCAGTACGCCAACGGCACCCAGAACACCGACTCGCAGGCCGCCATCGAGGCCGAGGTCACCGAGCTGGGCAACGAGATCACCCGGATCAAGACCAACACCAAGTTCAACGGCGTCGACCTCTTCGGCGGCACCGCGCTGGACTTCCAGGTCGGCTACGACACCGCGGACAAGATCACGATCTCCGCCACGGCTCTCGCGGACTTCACCACCTCCGTCGGCACCCTGACCGCCGCCGGCGGCAGCAACGCCGTCCAGACCGCGATCACCGCCGTCTCGACCCAGCGTGCCGAGCTCGGTGCCGTGCAGAACCGCTTCGAGCACACCATCAACAACGTCAACGTCGCGATCGAGAACCTGTCGGCCTCCGAGTCGCGGATCCGCGACACCGACATGGCCCAGGAGATGATGAGCCTCACCCGCTCGCAGATCCTCTCCCAGGCCGGTACCGCGATGCTCGCCCAGGCCAACTCGGCCCCGAACGGCGTGCTCCAGCTGCTCCGCGGCTGATCGCTCGTACCAGCACTCTGCACCTCATGAGCGCCGGCGGACCAGTCGGTCCGTCGGCGCTCGTGCACTTTCAGGAGGACGACCATGGCAGCGACCAGCAGCATCGGCGGTCTGGCCAGCGGCCTGAACACGGCCGACATCATCAACCAGCTCATGCAGCTGGAGGCGCTGCCCCAGACGAAGCTGAAGACCCAGGTCAGCACCGAGCAGAGCCGGCTCAGTGCCCTGCAGAAGCTGAACAACACGCTGCAGACCCTGGCCGCGTCGACGAAGGGCCTGCAGTCCACGACGTCCGGCGCCTGGGCCACGCTCGCCGCCACCTCCAGCAACGCCGCCGTCGCCGTCACCGCCACCAGCGCCGCGACGCCCGCTGACCTCTCGATCACGATCGGGCAGACCGCGCTCACCCACCGGCTGTCCTTCGCCGATGCGCACGCCCGCACCGACGTCGTCACCGGCGCCTCCACCAACGTGCTGCTCAAGCGCGCCGGACAGGCCGACGTCCAGATCGACACCGCCCACGGCACCCTCGACGAGCTCGCCACGGCGATCAACGCGGCCGGCGCCGGCGTCCGGGCGACGCTCGTGCGCACCGGCGCCGCGGGCGGCACCGACCAGTACCGCCTCCTCGTCGAGTCGACCGCCACCGGCGACGCCCAGACCTTCGATCTCACCGACTCCGCCGGTGCCTCCCTGCTCGGCGGCTCCGCCGTCCGCGCCGGACGTGACGCGAGCATCGAGATCGGCGGCATCACCGCCACCTCGACGTCCAACACCTTCACGGGCGTCGTCCCCGGCGTGACGATCACGCTCGGCGCGGCAGCCACCGGCACCGCGGAGATCTCGATCAGCCGCGACGCCGCGACCCGCTCCGCCTCGGTGAAGTCGATGGTCGACGACGTCAACGCACTCATCGTCACGATCGGCGGACTCACCTCGACCAGCACGACCGGCAAGGGCGTGCTCGCCGGCGACGGGACGCTGCGCCAGGTCGCGAGCAGCCTGCAGAACGCGGTCTACCCGACCGACAACACCACGCTCGCGACGTACGGCATCCAGACCGACCGCTACGGCAAGCTCACCTTCGACGCCACCAAGTTCGCCACGGCGTACGCCGCCGACCCGGCCGCCACGATGGCCGCGATCACCGGGCCCCACGGCTTCGCCTCCCGGATGCAGAAGGCCGCCGAGGCGGCGAGCGACAAGTACGAGGGCGTCGTCTCGCAGGCGATCACCAGCCGCACCGCGAACGTGGACCGACTCAACGACGGCATCGCCCGCTGGGACGACCGGCTCGAGCTGCGGCGTGCCGCGCTCGAACGGCAGTACACGGCGCTCGAGACCGCCCTCTCCCAGCTGCAGGGCCAGTCCTCGTGGCTGTCCAGCCAGCTCACCGCCCTCTCCAACCAGACCAGCTCGTGAGGACCCTCATGTACGCCAGTCACTCCGTACGCAGCGCGCAGTCCGCCTACCGCGACAACGCGGTCGCCACGGCGTCCCCCGCCCGCCTCCTCGTGATGCTGGTGGAGCGGCTCGTCCTCGACATCGAGCGCGGGCTCGTCGCCCAGCAGGCCGAGGACTGGCCCCAGGCCCACCAGCACCTGCTCCACGCCCAGGACGTCGTCGTCGAGCTCGAGTCCAGCCTGGACGTCGACAAGATGCCGGCCGGACGCCAGCTCGCGTCGCTGTACGAGTTCCTGCGCGGCCACCTGGTGCTCGGCAACGTCCGCCGCGACGCCCACGTCACCCACGAGGCGCTCACCATCGCGCGCCAGCTGTGCGACACCTGGCGCCAGGCCGCGATGGCGGCGGCGGTCTCATGACCAGCCCGGAGAGCCCGGAGCGGCCGGCCTCCTGGACCGAGGCCCTGGACCGGCTCGAGGCGCACGCCGACCGCGCCGAGCAGATGCTGCGCGGCGCCTCCGCCGCCCCCGCTCCCCCGCCGTGGCAGCCGCCGGCCGATCTCGGCCCGCTGCCGAACGAGCTGGTCCCCCGCGCCCGGATGCTCCTCGCCCGCCAGCAGCGGTTGATGGCGGCGATCCCCGGAGCGCTCTCCGAGAACCGCCGTCAGCAGCGGGTCGCCGACCGCGTCGTCGACGCCGCCGCGGCCGCGGTGACGCCGGTCTATCTCGACGTCACGGCGTAGCCGCTCAGGCCGCGCGCGACCCGCGCACCGCGGTCACCAGCCGGTCGGCCAGTCGGTCCAGCGGCAGGATGTCGTCGGCGAGACCCGCTCCGGCGACGGCGCCGGGCATCCCCCACACCACCGAGCTCTCCTCGTCCTGGACCAGGATCCGGCCGCCCGCGTCGGCGAGCAGACGCGCGCCGGCGAGACCGTCCTGGCCCATGCCGGTGAGGACGGCGGCGAGCGTGCCGCCGCCGTACACCTCGCGGGCGGAGCGGAAGAGGACGTCGACCGCCGGCCGACAGAAGTTCTCCTGCGGGCCCTGGTCGAGCGCGACCCGGACCACGCCGGCCGAGCGCCGTACCCGCAGGTGGTGGTCGCCCGGGGCGATGAGCACCTCACCGGGCACGACGGTGTCGCCGTCCGCGGCCTCGCGGACGTGGAGACCCGACAGCTTGTCGAGCCGCTGCGCCAGCATCGCCGTGAACACCGGCGGCATGTGCTGGACGACCAGCACCGGGACGCCGAGGTCGCTGGGCAGCCGCGGCAGCAGCCGGGCGAGCGCGTCGGGGCCACCGGTCGAGCAGCCGATGAGCAGCGCGTCGACCCGCGAGACCGCGGTCTTCGGGCGCTCCCGGCGCGGGACGGCCGCGGGGCGCGGGGTCGCGCTCGCCGTACTGCCGGGCGTGAGCTTGCGGATCCCCGCGAGGGCGCGGATCCGGGGCACCAGCTGGTCGCGGATCGCGGCGATCCCGTCGGCGATCTGCCCGGTGTTCGACGGCTTCGTGACGTAGTCGGACGCGCCGCGCGAGAGCGCGTCGAGCGTCGCGCTCGCGCCCCGCTCGGTCAGCGTCGAGAACATGATGACCGGCAGCCGCGGCTGCATCTCCCGGATCTGGGTCAGCGCGCCGAGCCCGTCCAGGTGGGGCATCTCGATGTCGAGCGTGACCACGTCGGGCCGCAGCTCGCCGACCATCCGGACCGCCTCGAGACCGTCGCGGGCCACGCCCGCCACCTCGATGTCAGGGGCCTGGACGAGCGCCGCCGTGACCAGCCGTCGTACCAATGCCGAGTCGTCGACGACGAGCACCTTGATCTTCGTCACGGGTCCCCCATCGGCCCGACCCGCTGCGGCCTGAGGGCTCAGGACCGCCCGTGGGCCGCCGATGGAAGCGGCATGACCGGCTCCACCGCCTTCGCGTCCGTATCGGCATTGGTCCGCCGCGAGACGTCGATGATCTACGACGAGGGCAAGGAGTATCTGGTCGAGGCCCGGCTCAACCCGCTCGCCGCCGCGCGCGGCCTCGGGCTCGAGGAGTACGTCGCGCGCCTGGCCTTCGACGCCGAGGAGCGGCGCAAGGTCATCGACGCGCTGACCATCAACGAGACCAGCTGGTTCCGCGACCACACGCCGTACCAGGCCTTCACCGACGCGATGCTGCCCCCGCTCCTCAACGCCCGCGCCCCGCAGCGCCGGCTGCGGATCTGGAGCGCCGCCTGCTCCAGCGGCCAGGAGGCCTACTCGATCGCGATGCTGCTCGACCAGCACCTGCCGGCCGGCTGGGACTACGAGATCGTCGCCACCGACATCTCCACCCAGATGCTCGAGCGGGTGCGTGCCGGGCGGTACAGCCAGGTCGAGGTCAACCGCGGCCTGCCCGCCACCAGCCTGGTCCGCTACTTCACCCGCGCCGGCCGCGACTGGGAGATCGCCGAGCGGCTGCGCGAGCGGGTCACCGTCAAGCACCTCAACCTCGCGGCGCCGTACCTGGGGCTCGGGACGTTCGACGTGATCTGGCTCCGCAACGTGCTCATCTACTTCGACGCCGCCACCAAGGCCGACATCCTGCGGCGGATGCTGCCGATGCTCGCCCCCGACGGCTACCTGCTGCTCGGCTCGTCCGAGACCACGCTCGACCTGCCCACCGACCTCGCCGCCGCCTGGCAGCGCGAGCAGATCGGCCGCGTGCCGGCGTACCGCCGCGCCTCGGCGCTCTCCACCACCCCGTCCGTCCTCACCAGCACAGGAGCCTGACCGTGCGCGCGATGATCATCGACGACTCCCGGGCCATGCGGAGCATCCTGCGCCGCATCGTCACGGACCTGGACTTCGAGACGGCCGAGGCCGAGCACGGCCAGGCCGCGCTGGACCAGATGCGGGCCGGCGTCGTACCGGACGTGTGCCTGGTCGACTGGAACATGCCCGTCATGGACGGCTACACCTTCATCACCGAGGTGCGCGCGAACCCCGAGTGGCGCGACATCACGCTGATGATGGTCACCACCGAGAGCGAGCAGCGCCAGATCGTGCGTGCCCTCGCCGCCGGCGCCCACGAGTACGTCATCAAGCCGTTCACACCCGACGCCATCGTCGACAAGCTCGCCCTGCTCGGCCTCCTGCCCGAGGGACACGGGGTGAACGCATGAGCGCCGCCGCCGTCGAGACCCCCGCGCCGGACGACGTCCTCGCCGTCACCGAGGACGTCTGGGTCGCCCTGCTCGGCGACGACGATCCACTACTCCCCCGCGTCGCCCCGGACGGCGCCGCCTTCGACGCCACCGGCCCCTGGTCGGCCGCCACCACCGTCAGCGGCGGCTGGCAGGGCGTCGTCACCGTCGAGCTCGACGACACCGCCGCCCGCTCGCTCACCGCCCGGATGCTCGACCTGCCGCCCGGCCTGGACGCCGTCGACGGCGACATCGCGGACGCCGTCGGCGAGCTGGTCAACATGGTCGGCGGCAACATCAAGAGCCTGATGCCCGGCCCCAGCGTGCTGTCGCTGCCCTCGGTCGCCGCCGGTCGCGCCGCCTTCGCGAGCGACGTCCGCGAAGCCTCCCGCCTCGACCTCGCCTGGCGCGGCTCTCCCGTCCGCGTCTCCGTTCACGTCCCTGTTTCCTGAGGAGCCCCCATGAAGATCCTGATCGCCGACGACAGCCGGGTCATGCGGCAGATCGTGATCCGCACCCTGCGCCAGGCCGGCCACGGCGGCCACGACATCGTCGAGGCCGAGAACGGCCGCCAGGCGCTCGAGATGGTCCAGACCGAGGCGCCCGACCTGGTCCTCTCGGACTGGAACATGCCCGAGATGAACGGCATCGACTGCCTCACCGCCCTGCGCGCCTCCGGCTCCACCGTCGCCTTCGGCTTCGTCACCTCCGAGGGCTCCGACGAGATGCGCCAGCGCGCGGACGCCGCCGGCGCCGCCTTCCTCATCGCCAAGCCGTTCACCCCGGAGGCGTTCGACGACGCGCTCCGCGGCGTCCTCTGAGGGGCCCGGAACCATGCCCGTCCACCTTCCCCTGCCCAAGCAGCTGCGCGACCTCCTCGCCGACCTCCTCGGCCGCGAGGTCTCGCTCGAGCCCGCCCCGCCGTACGCCCCCGGCCCGGACACGCCCGCCTCGGTCGCCGTCTACGTCGACGACAGCCTGCGGATCTCGGCCCTCATCGCCTGCGACCTCGCCTTCTCGGCGTACGCCGGCGCGGCCCTCGGCCTCGTGCCCCCGGGCGGCGCCCAGGCGGCCGTCGACGACGGCAAGCTCACCGACACGCTCTCGGAGAACCTCTACGAGGTCCTCAACATCGCCGCCTCGATGTTCAACGTCGCCGGCGCGGACCACCTGCGCCTGCACGCGCTGCACCCCGCCGGACCGCCGCTCGACCCGCAGCTGCGGATCAGCACGCTCACGCTCGGGCGGCGGGAGGATCTGCGGGTGGAGGTCGGTGGGTACGGGGCTGGCTCGCTCTCCATCGTCCTGCTCTGAGGCTTCTCGCGGTGGGCGGGGCGCCAGGTCCTTTTATCGATGGCGTGGTGGCGCGCCGCGGTGGTTGAGGTGGTGGGTTGCGGTCGCCTGTTGCTTTGCGGTGGCTGCCGGTACACCCCTGTCCCGCGGTGAGTGAGTTGATGCTCGGCTTAGCGGCTCATGTTCGGAGTGGGTGGGTGCCTCGGTGGTCGACCCGGAATCGGAAGCCGTTGGGGCTGGTCCAGGCA
>NZ_BAABAC010000019.1:0-10606 GCF_039537225.1 Nocardioides ginsengisoli | reverse complement strand
GGCGTCCTTCGCGGCACGGATCACCCGCACCGCGATCTCCCCGCGATTGGCGATGAGGACCTTGCGCAGCGGCTTGATGTCGGGCACCGATTTCTCCTGACGTCGATCGTGAACCTGGCGCAGTCTAGGGCGTGGCCTTGGTGGGGGTTCTGTCGCATCCGCGGGCCGGGCACGAGGATCCGACTCACCTTGGTGGTTAACAACCATTAACCTCGTGCCCTAGGATGCAGGGCATGACCCAGTTCGAGCTGTCGCGTGAGCACGAGGAGTTCCGTCGTACCGTCCGGGACTTCGCCGACGCCACCATCCGCCCGCACGTGGCGGAGTGGGACAAGGCGCACCACTTCCCGACCGACGTCGTCCAGAAGATGGGCGACCTCGGCCTGTTCGGCCTCACCGCCCCGGAGGAGTACGGCGGCGCCGGGCTCGACGCCGAGGACGGCCCGTTCACCTCGCTGTGCCTGGCGATCGAGGAGCTCGGCCGCGTCGACCAGTCGATGGGCATCACCCTCGAGGCCGGTGTGGGCCTGGGCATCAACCCGATCCTCACCTACGGCAGCGAGGAGCAGAAGGCGACCTGGCTGCCCGACCTGGTCTCCGGCCAGCGGCTCGCCGGCTTCGGCCTGACCGAGCCCGGCGCGGGCTCCGACGCGGGCGCGACCAAGACCCGGGCCGAGGTCGAGAACGGCGAGTGGATCATCAACGGGTCCAAGCAGTTCATCACCAACTCGGGCTCCGAGATCACCTCCGTCGTCACGGTCACCGCGCGCACCGGCGTCTCCGACCTGGGCCGGCCCGAGATCTCGACGATCATCGTCCCGTCGGGCACGCCCGGCTTCGTGGCCGAGCCGCCGTACGACAAGCTCGGCTGGCACATCTCCGACACGCACCCCCTGACGTTCACCGACTGCCGGGTGCCCGAGGGCAACCTGCTCGGCGAGCGCGGCCGCGGCTATGCGCAGTTCCTCGCCACCCTCGACGACGGCCGGGTGGCGATCGCCGCGCTCGCGGTCGGCCTGATCCAGGCGTGCGTCGACCTGTGCGTCGAGTACTCGCTCGACCGGCACACCATGGGCGGTCCGATCGGCCGCAAGCAGGGCGTGGCCTTCCAGATCGCCGATCTCGAGGTCATGCTGCACGCCTCGCGGCTGCTGACCTACCGCGCGGCCGCGATGAAGGACGCCATGCTCGGCGGCGGTGGCCCGTCGATGAAGGAGTTCAAGCAGGCCGCGTCGGTCGCCAAGCTCTACACCAGCGAGTCCGCGGTCACCGCGACCCGGATCGCGACCCAGGTGTTCGGCGGCTACGGCTTCATGGAGGAGTACCCGGTCGCGCGCTTCTACCGCGACGCCAAGATCCTCGAGATCGGCGAGGGCACCTCCGAGGTCCAGCGGATGCTCATCGCCCGCGGTCTCGGCCTGCCCGTCGAGTAGCCCGCAGCGCCAGCGCCCCGAGCGCGAGCACGACGGCGACCGCCCCGGCCAGCAGCGGCCGGCGATCGCCGTCGTCGTTCTCGCTGCCGGTGCTCGTCGCGGAGGGAGTGGCCGGCGTCGGCGCGTCGAGATAGTTGGGGACGCCGTCGCCGGGCGCGCCGGTCGTGGCCAGGGTCAGCGTGGTGCGGACCTTCTCGGCGCCGGGCGGGCGGAGCAGGACGTAGTGCGTGCCGGCGAGCTGACCGCCGGTGACGGTGGGGTCGAAGGAGTCGCGGTTGCGGTAGGACGCCACCCGCGACTGGGCGTGCCCGCCCGCCTTGACCGCCTCGCTGAGGCTGAGCAGTGGACCGCGGATGTCGACGTCGACCGCCGGGTCGCCGGTCTGCGCGCGCAGGGTCTGGTCCCAGCCGAGCAGTACGGCGACGACCGCCGTCCGGCCCGGGCGCAGCGTCAGCGCATAGGTGCCGTCGGCGAGCACGGGCGCGTCGTCGTACGTCTGGCCGGGGCGGGCCGGCTCGGGTGCTGCCGGGGTGAGCGGCGTCCACGGCGGCGAGACCGGCTCGGGCAGCAGGTCGTAGGAGTACGCCGACACGGGCGGCTCCTCGACGACGACCAGCGTGGCGTCGCGCCCGCGATCGGCCCGCTCGCTGGGCACGTCGACCGTGACCGTCAGCCGGTCGGCGGTCACGCAGGGATGATCCAGGACGTCGGTCCAGCTCGAGACGTCGGTGGAGAGCAGCGGGGCGGGATCGCCGAGCGTCGGCCGGAAGACCGCGCCGGTGCCGCAGCGCTCGTCGCCGGGCGCCGTCCCGAGCGAGAGCCGGACGCCCTCGCCGTTGGAGTCGCCCGCGCCGACGTACCAGAGGGCGACGTGGAGGGTGCTGCCCGGGATCGTGCGGGCGAACGTGAAGGCCCGCGGCTGCTGCGTGGGCAGTGTCGTGCGATGGTGACCGGCGGTGAGCGGGGCGTCGTCGGCGTGCGCGCCCGGGACCGCGAGCGCGAGGAGGGCGAGGGCGGTCAGCGCGCCCAGAGATCGGTCCATCGGTGCCCGAGCTCCCGGACCAGGCCGCGCAGCAGCGGCAGGCTGACGCCGACGACATTGTGGTGGTCGCCCTCGATGCCGGTGACGAAGCCGCCGCCGAGGCCGTCGACGGTGAACGCGCCGGCGACGTGGAGCGGCTCGCCGGTCGCGACGTAGGCCGTGATCTCCTCGTCGGTCACGTCGGCGAAGTGGACGACGGTCGACGCGGTCGCCGCTGCCTGCCGCCCGCCCGCCGCGTCGCGCAGGCAGTGACCCGTGTGCAGCACACCGGACCGGCCGCGCATCGCCTGCCACCGCCGTACCGCCTCGTCGGGGTCGTGCGGCTTGCCGAGCGCCTCGCCGTCGAGCTCGAGCACCGAGTCACAGCCGAGCACCAGGCCGTCGGCCGGGACGTCGTCGCGCGCGGCCACCGCGGCGCACTTGAGCTCGGCGAGGCGCAGCGCCAGCTCGGCCGGCGGGACGCCGACGACCTGGGACTCGTCGACGCCGGACACGATCACCTGCGGGTCCAGGCCGGCGTTGCGGAGGGTCGTCAGGCGTGCGGGGGACGCGGACGCGAGCACGAAGGTCGGCACCCGGCCACCCTAGCCAGCCGTCGGCGGTTGGCGATCGGCAGCGCGGGGCAGGGTGCCGGCATGTCGAAGCCGAAGGTGGCCCTCCTGTCGTCCGTCGCGACGGCCGTCGTCCTGCTGCTCGTGGTGGGGGCGGGCTGGGTGGCGCTCAAGGCGTTCGACGGCGTCGGTCGCGACGAGCTGTGGCAGGAGTGCTCGACGGACCCGACCGCGTCGGGGCTGCAGGGCTACTGCGTCGTGGTCAGCCGCTACCCGGCGACGCCCGTGCACTCGGAGCGGACCTACCTGGAGATCGCCGCGGTCCACGACGGGACGCCGAACGACGTCCGGTTCGTGGCCGCCTATCCCTTCCTCGCCGCGGACGCGGGCGCCCGCCTCGACGTCGACTGGTCGGAGCGGGACCACCGGATCGTCGTCACCGATCCGCGGAGCGGGGCGAGCGCCACCTACACCGCGCGGCAGTATGCCGGCGGGCGCGAGGTTCCGGCCTCCGGAAGCGCGCGCGCCGCCCGGGCCGCGGGCTGCGAGGCTGCGGACATGGCACTGCGATCCGACCGCGTCGTCCTGGTCACCGGCGCCTCCCGCGGCGCGGGGCGCGGCATCGCGCACGGGCTCGCCGCCGGGGCGACCGTCTACGTCACCGGCCGGACCGCTGCCGACGGCGCCGACGCGGACGGCTACGGCGGCACCGTCGCGGCCACGGCCGCCGAGGTCGACGAGCGTGGCGGGACCGGCATCCCGGTCGTCTGCGACCACGGCGACGACGAGCAGGTGGCCGAGCTGTTCGCGCGGATCGAGCGCGACCACGGGCGGCTCGACATCCTGGTCAACAACGCGATCGCGCTGCCGCCGGAGCTGCCGGGCGCGCGGCCGTTCTGGGAGATGCCGCTCGCCAGCGAGGTGCGGCTGCTCGACGTGGGGCTGCGCTCGCACTACGTCGCGGCCTACCACGCGGCGCGGATGATGGTCCGTCAGCGCGAGGGCCTGATCGTCCACATCTCGTCCTCGGGCGCCCGCACCCACATGCCCGGCGTGCACACCCCGCCGTACGGCGCGGGCAAGGCGGGCTCGGACAAGATGGTGTTCGACATGGCCCAGGAGCTGCGCCCGTACGGCGTGACCGCGCTCAGCATCTGGCCCGGACTGCTGCTCACCGAGCGGGTGCGGGCGCATCTCGCGTCCGGGCAGGATCTCGACGGCGGCACCTTCCCGCCCGCCGAGACCCCCGAGTTCGTCGGTCGGATCATCGACGCCCTGGCGAGCGACGAGCGGGTGGCCGAGCGGACCGGCGGCTGCTTCTACAGCAGCGAGCTCGGCGCCGAGTACGGCGTCACCGACCTCGACGGGACGGCGCCCGTCTCGCGGCGGGGCTGGCTCGGAGCGCCGAGTGCGTTCGCCCGGACGCACGCCACCTATGCGGAGTACGTCGCGAGTCGGCAGCCGGCCGGCTCCTGAGGCGCGCGCTCAGGCGCGGACCACCTCGAGCCCGAGCCAGTCGCCCAGCGCGGTCAGCTCGGCCTCGACCGCGTCGCCGGTCTCGGGCTCCCACGGGAAGTCCTCGTGGATCGCGTTGACGCGCAGCACCCCGGCCTTGCGGTCGGCCTTCGCGTCGAGCTTGCCGACCAGCCGGTCGCCGTGGACGATCGGGAGCGCGAAGTAGCCCCAGCGGCGTTGGGCGGCGGGCTTGTACATCTCCAGGACGTATTCGAAGTCGAAGAGGTCGAGCGCCCGGTCGCGGTCGTAGACCAGCCGGTCGAAGGGCGACAGGAAGGCGCAGCGGCCCTCGAACGGGACGGCCTCGGACGCGGCGAGCGCGTCGGGGTCGACCTGCCAGGTGCCGGCGATGCCGTCGACCTCGACAGTGACGCCGAGGTCGCCGATCGGGGACGGCTCGCCCGGCGAGCGCAGCGGCTTGGCGCGGGAGATGCCGAGCGCGGCGAGCCGGCGCTCGTCGCGCAGCCGGCGGGCCTCGTCGGGAGCGGGGCGGTAGAGGTCGGCGGGGTAGACGCGCTCGGCGACGTCCCAGACCCGGCTGCGGCCCTGGCGGCCGGCGACGGCGACCTCGCCGCGCAGGCACAGCACCTCGAGCATCCGGTTGGCGTTCTTGTCGTCATTCCAGCCGGTCGAGGCGTAGGGCACCTCGGGGTCGTTGGGCAGCGCGGTCGCGGGGATCGGCCCCTCGTCGCGCAGCTGGTCGAGGACGCGGGCGCGGTAGCCGGGGTTGGCCTCGATCCAGGCGACGGTGCTGGGGTGCAGCCACTCGTCGGCGACGGCGAGGTGGATGCCGATGTCGTCCATGGTGCGGATGAAGGTGACGTGCTCGGTCAGCGAGCGCTCGGTCTCGAGCGCGAACACCAGGTCGGACGGGTCGTAGGCGTCGCCGAGCCGCGACCAGGCGACCAGGTCGGCGCTGCGGACGATCGCCGTCGTCGGGTCGATCTGGACCAGCGTCAGCTGGTCGACCATCGCCACCAGGGACGCCGGCCGCTGCGCGTCGAGCAGCTGCGCGCGGACCGCGATCTGCCGTGCCTGCTGCCGGTCGATCCGCTGCATCGGCTCAGAGCCTGGCCAGCGCGGCCTGCAGCGGGTCGAGGCCGAGCGAGCCGAGGTCGAGGGCGGCGGTGTGGAAGGCCTTGAGGTCGAACGCCGACCCGTGGCGCGCCTGCGCCGCCGTCCGGGCCTCGAGCCAGATCCGCTCGCCGACCTTGTAGGACGGCGCCTGCCCGGGCCAGCCGAGATAGCGGTTGACCTCGAACCGCAGGGAGCCGTCGTCCATCCGCGAGTGGGCGCGCATGAACTCGTAGGCGAGGTCGGCGTTCCAGGTCTCGCCCGGGCGCCAGCCGAACGGGTTGTCGGCCGGCACGGTGAGCCCGAGGTGGACGCCGATGTCGACGACGACCCGTGCCGCGCGGAAGCCCTGCATGTCGAGGAAACCCAGCCGGTCGCCCGGGTCGGCGAAGTAGCCGAGGTCGTCCATCAGCCGCTCGGCGTAGAGCGCCCAGCCCTCGCCGTGACCGCTCACCCAGCACAGCAGCCGCTGCCACCGGTTGAGCAGGTCGGCACGGTGGACGACCTGCGCGCACTGCAGGTGGTGGCCCGGCACGCCCTCGTGGAAGACGGTCGTCGTCTCGCGCCAGGTCGAGAAGTACTTGTTGTCGTCGGTGAAGGAGAACCACATCGTGCCGGGGCGGGAGAAGTCCTCGGACGGCGGCGTGTACCAGGCGCCGCCGTCGTTGACCGGCGCGACCTTGCACTGCAGCGTGCGGATCGGCTCGGCGATGTCGAAGTGGAGGCCGTCGAAGTCGGCGAGGATGGTGTCGGACTTCTCCTGCATCCACGCCTGGAAGGCCTCGCGGCTGCCGCAGTCGCGGCGGGTGTCGGCGTCGAGCGCGGCCACCGCGTCGGCCACCGAGCCGCCGGGCACGATCCGGTCGGCGGTGCGCGCCATGTCGTCCTCGATCCGCTTGAGCTCCTCCCAACCCCAGCGGTAGGTCTCCTCGAGGTCGACGCTCGCGCCGAGGAAGTAGCGGGAGGCCAGCGCATAGGCCTCGCGCCCGACGCCGTCGACGTCGCGCCCGCGCGGCAGCAGGTCGGTCTCGACGAAGCGGCCGAACTCGGCGTAGGCCGCCGACGCCTCACCCGCGGCCCGCGCGAGGCTCGCGCGCAGCGGCTCGGGCGCCTCGGCGACGGTGCGGAGGAAGTAGTCGCCCGCGGCGCCCTCCTGGCCGGTCCAGCCGCGCACCTGCCCGGCCACCTCGGCGTACTGGCGCTTCGCGGAGACGCGGCCCGCGGCGGCCTCCTCGGTGAGCGTGGTGCGGTAGCCCGCGAGCGCGGCCGGGACGGCGGCGAGGCGCTGCCCGATCGCCTCCCACTGCTCGTCGGTCTCGGTCGGCATCAGGTCGAACACCTCGCGCACCGCGTGGATCGCGCTGCTGATCACCGAGAACTCGCTGCGCTCGACGCCGGCGTCGGCACGCTCGACACTCAGCCCGACCCGCTCGAGGAAGGCGTCCTTGGCGACCTGCTCGCGCTCGTCGGCGGCGTCGAGCGCGGCCACCTCGGCGAGCGCGCGGCGGTGCAGCTCCTCGGTGGCGTCGAAGCCGTCGGGGGAGAGGTCGGGCAGCTCGTGGTCGTGGCCCGCGATGCCGGCGAAGGTCGCGGTGATCGGGTCGAGGGCGGCGAGGTCCTCGACGAACTGGTCGGTGCGGGCGTCCACGAGTCGCGTCATGGCCGTGAGCCTAGGCGGGAGGGCCGACAGAGGTCATCCGGATTCGCCGGGCGCCGGGCCGACGTCGACCAGCACCAGCCGGATCTGCTCCGGTCCGTCCCACTTGCACTGCACCGTGTAGGAGACCTCGAGGCCCAGGGTCGTGCCGGGGCCGGTCGACCAGCCGAGCGTCGTACAGGTGCGCCGCGGGTCGTCGGCGAAGGACGCGACCCACGTCTCGACCTGCCCCGCGTCGAGCCCGTACGACGTGACCCCCTCCCGCAGCCGGGCGATGAGCGCGTCGTCGTCCCGCGGGTGCAGGCGGAGGGTGACGCTGCGGATGTCGGGCTCGCCGGGGTGGTCCTCGACGGCGATGTCGTCGGCGCGGACGGCGAGCCTCCCGCGCGGCGCGTCGATGGTGACGGCGATCGGGTGGTCCCGGTCGCCGCCGTCGACCCAGGTCGCCGGCTCGTCGTCGGAGGCCAGGCCGACGTCGGCCTTCCTCAGCACACCGGTGCTCCAGTCCAGGTGGGCCCTGCCGGTGCGCTCGATCTTCTCGGCGCCGGCCGGGCTGAACGACGAGTTGCCGTGCCGCCCGTCGAGGGCGCCCTCCTTCGGCGCGCGGCTGACCTGGCAGCCCAGGCAGGCGAGCAGGGCGGTCGCGACCGCGGTCGTCGCGAGGGTCCGTCCGGTGCGATGGGTCACGCGGCCACCGTGCCCGTGCGCGGTCGGGGCAAACCGTCAGCCGGAGCCGGAGCCGGAGCCGGAGCCGGAGCCGGAGCCCGATCCTGCGACCGCGCCGGCGTACCGACGCTCCAGCACGCGCAGGTGGTCGACCAGCGCGGCCGGCGACTCGACGGTGAAGTCGAGGCCGAGCATGCCGATCCAGACCGCCACGATCTCGAGGCTGTCACCGCCGGTGACGAGCACCGACCGGCCGTCGGGCAACGGCTCGACGACGCCGACGGCGGGGTTGATCCGCGCCAGCACCTCGTCGGCGGGCGCGTCGATGACCAGGCGGGCGTGGACCGACCAGCCGGTGCGGGCGACCTCGCGGACGACGAGCTCGGTGAGGTCGCCGGGCAGCGGCGCGGGCCGGAAGGCGGCGCCGCCGGGGATGCGGAGGGTCAGCCAGTCGACGCGGTACGGCGTCCAGGTGTCCGTCCGCGGATCCCGCCCGACCACGAACCACCGGCGCTGCCACGCCACCAGCCGGTACGGCTCGAACTCGACGCGCTCGTCGACGTCGTCGTGGCGCAGGAAGGCGCGCAGGCCGCGGCGGTCGCGGATCGCGTCGGCGATCTCGGACAGGACGCCCGCGTCGACCTCCGGGTCCTCGACATTGGAGTCGGTGTTGACCGGTCCGGCCGCGGTGGCGTCGCGCAGCGAGGCGATCCGGCGGCGCAGCCGGTCGGGCAGGACGTGCTCCAGCTTGGTCAGCGCCCGGCCGCCGCTCTCCTCGAAGCCGGCGACGCCGGTGAGGGTCCGCAGCCCGACGGCGACGGCGACCGCCTCCTCGTCGTCCAGCAGCAGCGGCGGGAGCTTGGCGCCCGCGCCCAGCCGGTAGTGGCCGGTGCGGCCGCGCATGCTCTCGACCGGGTAGCCGAGGTCGCGCAGCCGGGACATGTCGTTGCGGACCGTCCGCTCCGTCACGCCGAGGCGCGTAGCGAGCTCGGGGGCGGTCCACTCGACGCGGGACTGGAGCAGTCCGAGCAGCTCCAGGACCCGTGCGGAAGTCGTTGCCATCCGGCCGAGTAAACAGGAACGAACCGTGCCGGTATGGCTCCTAGCGTGCGTGTCATGAGCCAGATCACCCCCTTCGTCATCGACATCCCGCAGGCCGACCTCGACGACCTCCGTGCGCGTCTCGACCGCACCCGCTTCGCCCCCGCGGCGCCCGGCGACTCGTGGACCTACGGCACCCCCGAGTCCTACCTGCGCGACATGGTCGAGCGCTGGAAGGACTTCGACTGGCGCGCCGTCGAGGCCCGCCTCAACGCCTACGACGGCTTCGTCACCGAGGTCGACGGCCAGCGGATCCACTTCCTCCACGTCCGCTCGAAGCACGCCGACGCCACCCCGCTGCTGCTCGCGCACACCTACCCCGGCTCGCAGCTCGACTTCCTCGACATGATCGAGCCGCTCGTCGACCCCGAGGCCCACGGCGGCACCGCCGACCAGGCGTTCCATCTCGTCATCCCGTCGATGCCCGGCTTCGGCTGGTCGACCCCGCTGGTCGACGCGGGCTGGACGATGCGCCGGGTCGCGGCGGCGTACGACGTGCTGATGCGACGGCTCGGCTACGACAGCTACGGCATCCACGGCAGCGACGGCGGCGCCATGATCGGCCGCGAGCTCGCCATCGCCGACCTCGAGGGCTTCCGCGGCGCGCACGTGCTGCAGCTCTTCTCGTTCCCGTCCGGGGACCCGGCGGAGTTCGAGGGCTTCGGGCCGGAGGAGTACGCCGCGCTCGAGCACCTGCAGTGGTTCCAGTCCGTCGGCGGCTACAACCAGATGAACGCCACCCGCCCGCAGACGATCGCGGCCGGCCTTTCCGACTCGCCGGTCGCCGTCCTCGCCTACAGCGAGCTGTTCGAGAGCTTCGGCAACGGCACCAGCCTGGTCCGCCCCGAGCAGGTGCTCGCGCAGGCCACGCTGTACTGGCTGACCAACACCTACGGCCAGGCCGCGCGCTACCACTTCGAGGAGCAGCGCTCCGGCGCCGAGCCGGTGGTCAGCAAGGGACGGATCGGCGTCGCGGTCTTCCGGGACGACTTCCGCACCATCCGCTCGCTCGCCGAGCGCGACAACGCGGGCATCGAGCACTGGTCGGAGTTCCCACGCGGCGGGCACTTCGCGGCGATGGAGGTGCCGGACGACGTGGTCGCCGACCTCCGGGTGTTCTTCGCCTGATCCTCGGTCTCACCCGGCATTCCTGCTCCGATCTCGCCGAGATCGGAGCACGAATGCCGGGTGAGACGGTGCGGCGGGTCAGCGGGGCAGGCCGCTGGCGCGCCAGGCGCCGCGACCGTGGGTGGTCAGGGAGTGGCCGGTACGGCGTAGGCCGCGTGCGGGGTCGGCCCATTCGGAGCGCGGCGGCTCGGGTGTGGGCGCGCTGCCGCCGAGCGCGGAGAACACCGCGACGATCGCGGCGATCTCCTCGGGCGTGGTGTCCGGCGTGACGATCCGCAGCAGCGGCGCCTCGCGCCCGAAGGCATGGTGCTCGCTGCGCTCGCGCCGGAAGGCATGGTGCTCGCTTCGCTCGCGCCGGAAGGCATGGTGTTCGCTGCGCTCGCGCCGGAAGGCATGGTGCTCGCTTCGCTCGCGCCGGAAGGCATGGTGTTCGCTGCGC
>NZ_BAABAC010000018.1:116083-174723 GCF_039537225.1 Nocardioides ginsengisoli | reverse complement strand
CGTCCTCGTCTCGGAGAAGATCAAGCTCGAGTTCGACATCTCCGCGATCAAGAACGCCTGATCTGCTCGATCCCGCGCGAAAAAGCCGCGCCGACACCCGGGTGAGTCGTCCAGACTCACCCGGGTGTCCGCCATTTCCAGGCCCTCGCTCTCGCCCGGCCTGACCATCCGCCCGCTCACGCTCGACGACGCCGCGGCGCTGACGGAGCTCATCGCGGAGCAGGAGCGGCACGACCTCGGCCGCGCCGACATCGAGGAGGCCGACCTGCTCGGCGACTGGCAGCGGCCGTCCCACGACCTGGCCACCAGCTCGCTCGGTGTCCTCGACGGCCAGCGGATCGTCGGCTACGTCGAGCACGTCGACGTCGAGCGGTACGACGCGGCCGTGCTGCCGTCGTACCGGGGACGGGGCATCGGCACCTGGCTCGCCACCTGGGTCCAGGACCTCGCCCGCAGCCGCGGCGCGACCATCCTCGGCATGCCCGTGCCGGAGGCGTCGGCCGGCGATCGTCTGCTCACCGCTCTCGGGTACGGCGTCCGCTGGACCAGCTGGGTGCTGCGCCTCCCCGAGGGCGCGACCGTGGCGTCCCGGCCGCTGCCCGACGGCTACGCGCTGCGCGTGGCCACGCCCGCCGACCACGAGCAGGTCTGGACCGTCGTCGAGGACGCCTTCCTGGAGTGGTCGGCGCGCGAGCGGGCCACGATCGAGGACTTCGGCGCGCAGGTGTGGGGCCGCCCCGGGTCCGAGCCGTGGAACCTGCAGGTCGTCACCGGCCCGGACGGCGCCGTCGTCGGCGTCGCCCACGCCTGGAACACCCCCGACGCCGACACGTACGTCGCCAAGCTCGCCGTCGCTCGGGCGCACCGCAGCCGCGGCCTGGCGCAGGCGCTGCTGGTCGCGGCCTTCGGCGAGGGCCGGGCGCGCGGGGCGACGTCGTCCAGCCTCAGCACCGACTCGCGCACCGGCGCGCGCACGCTCTACGAGCACGCGGGCATGCGGACCGAATCGACGTGGGTGCACCGCGCGGTGTCGCTGAGCTGACCAACCGAACGCGCGGGTCGTGCGTCCTTCTCTGGACACGACCGCACGAGAGGATCGCCCCATGCCACTGCGCCCGTCCCGGGGACCGACGGACGAGGAGTTCGCCGAGCTCGTCCATGCCGCGTGGCCGGCGCTGTATCGCACGGCGGTGCTGCTGGTGCGCGACCACGCGCTCGCCGAGGACCTGGTCCAGACGGCGCTGGCCCGCACCTACGGCAACTGGTCGGGCATCCGCGACGTCCGCGCCGCGCGCGGCTACGCCCGGCGGGCGCTGGTGACCACGGCGACGAGCTGGTTCCGGCGCCGCTCCTTCCACGGTGAGCGGCCGACGGCCGAGCTGCCGGAGATGCCGACGACGACCGACGCGGCCGGGGACAGCGCCGAGCGGATCGACGTCCTGGCGGCGCTGGCGCAGCTCCCGCCACGGCAGCGCGCGGTCGTCGTCCTGCGCTTCTACGACGACCTCTCCGTCGACGAGACCGCCGACGCGCTCGGGGTGTCCTCGGGGACCGTCAAGAGCCAGACCTCGGCCGCACTGACCAAGCTCCGCGCCCTGCTCGGCGACGACGTCGACCTCGGCCACGCCACCACGCTTCCGGGAGGCACCCATGCCTGAGCACCTCGCCCACCTCCTCCACGCGTCGGTCGACGACCTCGCGGTGCCGCACCCCGACGCGCACGCGATCGCGGCCCGGGGACGCTCGATGCGCACCCGCCGGAGGGTCGGGGCGGCGCTCGTCGCCGCCGCGGCGGTCGCCGCGATCGGCGTCGGGGCGGCCGTCGTCCACGACATCGCCGGCGACCGGCGCAGCGACAGCGACCGGATCGCCCAGCAGCCCCATCCCGGCCGCGCGTACGACGCCCGCGGCGCCTGGATCGCCGGCGACCGGATCACCGTCGGCGACGCGACCGTCCGGCTGCCGGGCGCGATCTCCCTCGCCCAGACCTCGGTCGGCGTCGTCGCCCAGGTGACCCGCCCGAAGGGCGCGTCCTCCTGGATCCTGATCGACCCGACCGGTGCCCAGACCCGGCTGTCGATCCCGAGCACGGTCAACCATGTCGAGGGCGACCCGTCGCAGCCGCGTGTCGCCTGGCTCGAGCCGGGCGACGACGAGCTCACCGCCCACATCTGGGACGTCGCCGCCGACCGCGAGGTCGATGCGACCGGTCAGCCGTCGTCGGGGACGCGTGCGGGCGAGGTGGGCCCCGTCGTCCGTGCCCCGATCCTCGACGGCGACGACGTCTACTGGACCGACGACGAGGGCGTCAGCCGGCACATCGTGTGGCGCGGCCGCCCGGAGATCCGCGCCGACCGGTACTCCTACGCCTCGGTCCGCAGCGGCATCGCCACCGTCCGGGACGGCGAGCGGTGGCTGGTCTGGGACATGGCCGGCGAGCGCGTGGTGCGCCGGCTCGACGCCGGCATCGGCGACGCCGACGTCTCCCCCGACGGCCGTCACCTGCTGCTCCGCATCGACAGCGGGGCCACCCCGTCGGTCGTCGTGGAGCCGACCGGCGGCGGCGCCGCCGTACGACTGCCGGGGCTGACCGGGATCAGCGCCTGGACCCGCGACGGCCACGTCGTCGGCCAGGTCGCCGGCGAGCCGACAGTGCGGACGTGCGCCGTCGACGGGTCGTGTGTGGACCGACCCGCCGACGGACTCGACGCCGCGGCGCCGCTGGTGCTCGTCGCGGACTACCTCATGGTGGGGTGAGGGCAGGCTGGCTGCTCAGGCCTCGTCGTCCTCGGGCTCGTCGGGCTCGTCGGGCACGTCGGCGTCCGCGGCCGACGGGTTGGGCCCGTCGGCGAGGATGCCGTAGAGGCTGCGCCGGGCCTCGACGAGGACGTCGACCGCCGCCCGCCGCTGCGCCTCCGAGCCGCCGGTGACGATCTGCCACACGGCGCTCATGACCTGGCCGATCTCGGCCTTGAGGTCGGCGTGCCCCGGGTCGTCGTGGCCCCGACCGCTCTCGCGGGAGCGGTCGAAGGGCGCCCACACGGCGGCGAGCTCGTCGCCGTGCTCGGCGCACCAGGTGGCGCCGGCGGGAGTGAGCCGGAGGGCGCGGCGGCCCTGGTCGTCGTCGATCTCGACCAGTCCCTCGTCCTGCAACTGCTGGACGGTCGGGTAGACCGAGCCGGGGCTCGGCTTCCACACGCCGCCACTGCGCTCGGTGATCGCCTGGATCACCTGGTAGCCGTTCGGCGACTCCTCGCGCTGGTTGGCGTCGCGGAGCACGTCGAGGATGGCCGAGCGGACGTCGCCCCGACGTACCCGCGGGCCGCGGCCCGGCTCGGGCCGGCCCATGCCGAACAGTCCCGCGAGCCACGGCGGCGGCATGCCCGGACTGCCCGGACCGCCCGGGCCGCCCGGTCCCCCGCGGTGGCCGCCGCGGTGCGGCTCGCCCCACTGGGCCCAGCCGCCCCACATGCCCGGACCGCCGGGGCCGAAGCCGCCGCGCTGGCGACGCGCTCCGCCGCGGCCCTCGCCGCCGTCGAAGCGGCCTTCGAAGCGGCCCCACGGGCCGCAGTCGTGGTGATTCTCGTGGTGTCCCATGGCGGGACCTCCTTCGTGCGAGGGGGCCTCGTGAGCCCCGGGTTGAGTTCGAGATAGCGCGGAGACAGTTCGCGTCTCTATCGCGATATATCGCAACCGTACGCCGAGGCGGGGGCCGAAACAAGGGCCGAGCGGGCTTGTAACTCGGTGTCCGTGCCTCTGCCACGGGGCCCTGACCACGTCATGACCCCGTGGTGGATGCACGGACACCGAGTTACAAGCGGTTCCGGCGCCCGGCGCCCGGCGCGCCCGCGACACCGACCGAGCGTCAGCGGGCCAACCACGCGCCGTACGCGTCGAACGAGAACGGCCGACCCAGGAAGTCGGCGACCAGGTCGGCGGCGTCGGCGGAGCCGCCGGGGACGAGGATCCGGTCGCGGTAGCGGTGTGCGACCGCGGGGGCGAAGACGTCGGTTTCGTCGAAGGCGCTGAACATGTCCTTGGCGATGACCAGCGACCACATGTAGGTGTAGTAGGCCGAGCTGTAGCCGCCGAGGTGGCCGAAGCTCGCGAACATGTGAGTGCCGGGGAGATAGGGCAGCGCGGCGTAGCGCCCCTGCAGCTCGATCATCCGGTCGGTGAGCGCGGGGACGTCGGCGGCGCCGCGGTCGGCGTGGAACCAGTACGACATCGCGGCGTAGAACATCTGGGTGCGGGCGTAGATGCCCTTGCCGTAGTCGTCGGCCGCCCGCATCGCGGCGACCAGCTCGGCCGGGATCGGCGCGCCGGCGGCGTCGGTGGCGAAGGTCCGCAGCACGTCGGCGTGCCACGCCCACTCCTCGAGCATCTGGCTCGGCGCCTCGACGAAGTCCCACTCGGTGGCGACACCCGCGAAGCGGAACCAGTCGCCGTGCCCGGCGAGGACGTGGTGGAGCAGGTGGCCGAACTCGTGGAAGAGCGTCACCACGTGGTCGTGCTCCATCAGGCCGCGGCTGAAGTTGCACACGAGCACGCCCTCGGGCGCCTGCTCGCCCGCGACGCCGTCGGTGAGCGTGAACTGCGCGGCGTGCTTGTACTTGCCGTCGCGCGGGTGGAGGTCGAGGTAGATCCGGCCCAGCCGCTCGTCGCCGCGCAGCACGTCGTACGCCGTGACCTCCTCGTGCCACACCGGCGCGTCGACCGACTGGTAGCGCAGGTCGAACAGCCGGCCGGTGACGTCGAGCAGGCCCTGGCGGACCTTGGCGAAGTCGAAGTAGGTACGCACCCGCTGGGCGTCGACGTCGTAGTCCTCGACGCGGACCAGCTCGGCGTAGTGGTTGTAGTCGTAGCCGGGGACCTCGGTCGCGTCGGGGAAGTCGCGGCGGTAGCGGGCGAGCAGCTGGTCGAGGTCGCGGCGCATCGGCTCCTCGGCGGCCGCGCTGATCCGGTCGATGAAGGCCGGGATGGCGGGGCCCTCACCGATCATCTTCACGTCGGCGTCGTACGACGGCCAGTCGGCGTAGCCGACCGTCACCGCGAGCTCGTGGCGCAGTGCGAACAGCTCGACGAGCAGCTGCTCGGTGGCCGGCCAGCCGCGCTCGAGGAAGGCGATGGTGATGTCGCGGCGGACGTCCTGGTCGCGCGCGAACATCCGCACCGGCACCGAGTCGGGGTAGTCGGTGGTGACGGTGACCATGCCCTCGTCGTCGACCGGGTGGGCCGCCATCCAGTCGTCGGGCATGCCGGCGAGCTGCTCGGGCGTGACCCGGATGGTGCGGACGTCGTCGCGGATGACCCGGCTGAACTCCTGGTCGAGCTCGGTGATCCGCTCCCGGACCTGCGCGATCCGGGCGCGGGTGTCCTCGTCCTTGTCGACCCCGGAGCGGCGGAAGTCGTCGCGCACCTTCGCCAGCAGGCGTACGGCGAGCGGGTCGCCGGCGACCGCGTCGTCGTCGATGGCCGCGAAGACGTCGTACAGGGCGCGGTCGAGGCCCCAGGCGGTGGCGATCCGCTGCGCCTCCTGCTCGGCCGCGTCGGCGAGGTCGCGGACCTCCTCCGACGGGTGGACGTTGCCGAACAGCGAGCCGGCCGCCGCGACATTGCCGAGGTGACCGGCCGCGCGGTCCCACTGCCGCAGCGTCTCGAGCGGGTCGGCCGGCGGGTTCGCGCGCAGGCCGTCGACCAGCGCGGTCGCCCGGGCCAGCTCGGTGGCGGTGCGGTCACGGAGCCAGGCGGGCCAGGCGTCGGAGGAGGTCGGCAGGGCCAGCGCGTCGAGCGTCATGCGGGCAAGGGTACGAGCGCCGGGTGGGACCGGCGTGGAGAACGGCGTGGAGAACGGCGTGGAGAACGGCGTGGAGAACGGATGTGGAGAACGGATGTGGAGAAATCGTGGAGCGCGTTGCGACCTGTGTCCGGAACGGGGAACGGACGGGGATCTCGTGTCGATCGCCTGTGGAGCGCGGCCGACGAGAGTTGGGGCATCGAGAAAGCGCCCCACCACCGGGGCCCCGCACCAGGAGCACCCCCATGAAGATGACCATGAAGATCCTCGTCCCGCTCGCCACGCTGGGCGCCGCCGGCGCCATCGCCGTCGGCTCCGGCGCGACCTTCACCTCGCAGACCGGCAACACGATCAGCTCGGTCACGTCGGGCACGCTGACGCAGACCAACTCCAAGGACGGCGCGGCCATCTTCAACCTGAGCAACCTGAAGCCGGGCGACACGCTCAACGGCAGCCTGACGCTGACCAACACGGGCAGCCTGCCGGCCGACTTCGGCCTCACCGAGGTCTCCTCGTCGAACGGCTTCACCGCTGACAACCTGAGCCTGACGATCACCAACACCACCACCGGCACGTCGGTCTACTCCGGCACCTTCGGCGGCCTGGTCGACGGCTCGCGCACCGACCTCGGCGTCGTCCAGCCGGGTGTCGCGAACACCTACACGTTCACGGTCAAGCTGGCCACCTCCACGCCGAACGCCGACCAGGGGAAGTCCGCCTCCGCGGTCTACCAGTGGGACTCGGTCCAGGCCAACGGCGGGACGACGAACCAGTGAAGCGCCTCGGCACGCACCTGGCCACCTTCGGGCTGGTCATGGTGACCCTGCTCGCGGTGGCGTTCGTGCTGCCGAGCCTGCTCGGATACGAGCGCTACGTCATCACCGGCAAGTCCATGACCGGCACCTACGACAAGGGCTCGATCGTCTTCGAGCACACGGTGCCGGCCGGGGACCTGCAGGTGGGCGACGTGATCACCTACCTGCCGCCGGCGAGCTCCGGCGTTCGCACGCTGGTGACCCACCGGATCGTCAGCATCGGCCATGACGACCTGGGCCGCCGGGTGCTCCGTACCAAGGGCGACCACAACCCTGACCCCGATCCGTGGCGGTTCTCGCTCACGTCGTCGCAGCAGCCGGTCGTCGCCTACTCCGTCCCGTACGCCGGCTTCGCGATCATCGCGCTCGCCGACCGCCACACCCGCATGCTGGTGGTCGGACTGCCAGCCGCACTCATCGCCCTGGGCGGCTTGGTGCAGCTGCTCAAGGCACTCAGGACCCGCGAGACGCCTCCTCTCCGGAGCGTCGTGGGGACCACCGGGTTCTGAGCCCCCTCGACGCCGCGGTGCCTGCCCCACTGGGGGGTGGGCAGGCACCGCGGCGTTTCCCTGCGTCCAGGCCGGCGCGTTCACTTTTGTGGAGATCGTGTGGTCTCCGCGTCGACCGACCGTGGTGCCGTTCTCCGTAGCGTTGACCGTGCGTTGAGACAGCGCCCCCGAACCACCGACGACCCAGCCGAGAGGAGAGCCCGATGCGCCGCAGTCACCGCCCGATGCTCGTCCTCCTCGGCCTCCTCGTCGCCCTCGGCTCCTCGCTGCGGGGCACCGGCTTCTCCGACGCCGCCTTCGTCCGCACCTCCACGAACACCGCGACCGTCAACGCCGCGGCCGACTGGACCCCGCCGACGGTGACCGCCGGCACCCCCGCGACCCCCGTCCAGGGCGTCGTCAACCTGACCGCGACCGCGAGCGACGCCGAGTCCGGCATCGCCTCGCTGACGCTGCAGTACCTCGCGCCCGGCGCGAGCACCTGGACGACGCTCTGCACGACCGCCACCGCGCCGTACAGCTGCTCGTGGGACACGCGCACCGGCGCCGACGGCGGCTACGACATCCGGGCCCGCGCCACCAACGGCGCCGGCTACACGACGGTCTCCGACGCGGTGCACGCGACCGTCGCCAACAGCGTCGTCGTGGTCCTCGCCGACCCGGGCGACGTCGTCCGCGGCACCATCCCGCTGAGCGCCTCGGTCTACAGCGGCGGCGCGCTGCCGTGGCTGGTCACCATCCAGTACGTCGCCAGCGGCGGCAGCAACTGGAAGCCGCTGTGCACCGGCCTCAGCGCCCCCTTCTCGTGCAGCTGGCCGACCACCTCGGCGACCAACGACTCCTTCGACCTGCGTGCGGTCGCGACGTCCGGCGCCACCTCGGTGACCTCCGCGGTCGTCACCGACGTCCTCGTCGACAACGGCGCGCCGGTCGTCACCATGACCGACCCCGGCACCCCGCTCAGCGGTACGACGACCTTCGCGGCGAGCGCCACCGACGCGGTGTCCGGCGTGGCCCAGGTGGTCCTGCAGTACGCCGCCGCCGGCGGCAGCTACCAGACGTTCTGCACGCTGACCGTCGACCCCTACTCCTGCCGGTTCGCGACGAACGCGCTCGCCGACGGCACCTACAGCTTCCGGGCGATCGCCACCGACGTGGCCGGCAACACCGCCACCTCCGCCGTCGTCGCCAACCGCGTCGTCGACAACACGGTGTCGTCGGTCTCGGTCGACGACCCGGGCGCCTACCTCACCGGCACCGTCACCGTGACCGCGCCGGCCAGCTCCAGCGTCGCCATCACGTCGGTCCGCATCCAGCGGACGCCGACCGGGACGTCGACCTGGACCGACCTGTGCACCGACACCACGGCGCCGTACTCCTGCACCTGGGACACGCGCACCGTCGCCGACGGCAGCTACGACCTGCGGGCCGTGCTCCTCGACGCACGCGGCGTCACCACCACGTCCCCGGTCGTCGCGGCCCGGCGGGTCGACAACAGCCCGCTGCGCGGGGTCGACGTCCAGACCGGCAACGGCGACGGCACCCTCGCCCGGGTCGACGCCGGCGACAGCATGACGCTGACCTACAGCCAGCAGATCAATCCCGCCAGCGTCTTCGCCGGCTGGAACGGCGCCGCGACCGCCGTGTCCCTGCGGCTGCGCGACGGCAACCTGCTCAGCGGCACCAACAAGACCGACACCGTCGACATCCTCCGCAACGGCACCGCACTGCCCCTGGGCTCGGTCAACCTGCACGAGGACTACATCAAGGCCCGCAAGACGGCGACCTTCAACGCGACCATGACCGCCACCACCGTGACCGTCGACGGCGTGCCCCGGACCGTGATCACGATCGTGGTCGGCACGCTCGCCAGCGGCGGCGGGATCAAGACCGCGGTCAACCCCAGCACGACGACCTGGACGCCGTCCGCCACGGTGACCTCGACCACCGGCGTCGCGTGCTCCACCGCGCCGGTGAGCGAGTCGGGCGCCGGCGACCGGGAGTTCTGATGAGCGCGCACACCCCGGGATCTCGCGCCGCGGCCGGCCTGACCACGCTGCTCGGCGTCATCCAGCTGTGGTGGGCCGGCGGCCTCGAGGGGCACGCGTCGGCCACGGCCGCGATCCTCGGGCCGCTGAGCCTGCTGGCGGCGGTCACGCTGGCGCGGGCCAACGTCCTCGAGACCCGGCTCGGCGTTGTGATCGCGGTCGCGGGCCAGCTCGGGCTGACCGCACTGGCGTCGACGATCGGCCTGCCGGGCCAGCACCGCCACACGGTCGACGGCCACGCGATCGTCGGGCTGCTGCTGCCGATCGCGGTGCTGGTCGCGATCGATCTCGACCAGCGACGGCGCACCCGCCGGTCGGGGTCCGACGGTGATGGGGAGGGTTCCCCCTATGCTCGATGAGTGTCTGTGCGCCTGCTGATCGTCGAGGACGACGACGCCATCGCCGCCCCGCTGCTGCGGGCGGTCCAGCGTGAGGGCTACGAGGTCGAGCGGGTGGCCGCGGGCCAGCCGGCCATCGACGTCGTGACCGCCGGCGGTGTCGACCTGATGCTCATCGACCTCGGTCTGCCCGACATGGACGGCCTCGACGTGTGCCGGACCGTGCGCGCCGGCGGCTACGCGGGCGGCATCGTCATCCTCACCGCGCGCGACGGCGAGCTCGACCGCGTGGTCGGCCTCGACGTGGGCGCCGACGACTACCTGGCCAAGCCGTTCAGCCTGTCCGAGCTGCTCGCCCGGGTCCGGGCGCTGCTGCGGCGCGCGCACCGGCCCGCGGTGGTGGCCGAGACCGTGGAGACGCCGGCCTACACCGGCCCCGACCGCCGCCGCGCGACGCTCAGCGACGTGCCGTCCGCGGCTCCGGCGGCTCCGGCCCCGCCGGCTGCCGCGCCCGCCGAGGTCCCGGCGCCGAGCGCGGCGTCCTCGTCGGCGCCCACCGCGTCCTTCCGGGTCGACCGCGCCGCCCGGCGCGCGTGGGTCGCCGACCAGGAGCTCCCGCTGACCGCGAAGGAGTTCGACGTCCTCGCCCTCCTCGACGAGCAGCGCGGCGCAGTGGTCACCCGCGAGACCCTGATGGCCGAGGTCTGGGACGAGAACTGGTTCGGGTCGACCAAGACCCTCGACGCGACGGTCGGGCGGCTGCGGCAGAAGCTGCAGGACGGCCTGGCGCCGATCAAGCTCGACACCGTGCGCGGTGTGGGCTTCCGCCTGGAGGACGCCTGACCCGATGCGCGAACGCCTGGTCATCGCCTTCGTCGGCCTCACCCTGGCCGTGATCGGTCTGTACGGCGTCCCGCGCGCCTACTTCCTCGCCGACCTGGTCCGCTCGCAGGAGCGGTCCGCGCTCGCCGGGACCGCGACCGCCCTGCAGGAGCTCTACGACGAGCACACCTCCCACGGCGGGCGGATCGACGAACGGCTGCTCGCGGTCGGCCTCGTGTCGGCCGACCGGGTCGAGCTGGCGCCCCCCGGCGGCGAGCCGGTGGCGGTCGGGACCGCGCCCGACGGCGAGGGCGGGATCATGGTCCGCCGCGAGCTCAGCGACGGCAGCGTGCTGCGGCTGAGCGTCTCCAGTGACACCGTCGGCGCCACCATCCGCGACGCGCTCATGCCGCTGGTCCTGCTGGGCATGGGCCTGGGCCTGGGCTCCGCGATCCTGGGTGTGGTGCTGGCCCGGCGGCTGTCACGACCGTTCCAGGAGCTGGCCGGCTTCTCCCAGGACCTGGGCCACGGGCGGTTCGACCTGCCGGTCCCGACGTACTCCATCCCCGAGGCCGACGCGATCGGCTCCTCGCTGCGCGGCGCGGCGACCCGGCTCGACGAGCTGGTCACACGCGAGCGTCAGTTCGCCGCCAACGCGTCCCACCAGCTGCGCACGCCGATCACCGCGCTGCGGCTCAGTCTCGAGGACCTCACCCTCTGGCCCGAGACCGACCCGGCCGTGGCCACCGAGCTGGAGCGCGGGCTCGGCGAGCTCGACCGGCTCGCCTCGGCGATCGACGAGCTGCTCGACCTCGCCCGCGGCCGCCGCCTCGACGCGCAACAGGAGATCGACCTGGTCCGGCTCGTCAAGGCGAGCGCCTCGCGCTGGCCGCGGCGGCTCGCCGAGGAGTCCCGGACCCTCACCCTCCGCACCGGCCGTGCGGCGGTGACCCGGGTGCCCGCGGGGCCCATCGAGCAGGTGCTCGACGTCCTCATCGACAACGCGCGACTGCATGGCGAGGGGACGATCACCGTCGAGGTCCGCGATGCCGGCACCCACCTCGAGATCGCGGTCGCCGACGAGGGCACCCGACGGCCCGGACCCGACGTCTTCCGGCGCGGCGTCAGCACCGGCGACGGCAGCTCCGCGGGCATCGGCCTCGCGGTTGCCTCCGAGCTGGCCGAGGTCTGCGGCGGCCACCTCTCGCTCGACACGACGGCGCCCAGCACTCGGTTCGTCCTGTGGCTGCCGCACGGCGAGCGCCCGGTCGCTCAGCCCACCAGCTGACCCCGTCGGCGGGCGAGGAAGGCACGCTCGGCCACGTTGTCGCAGGCGGCCAGCGCGGCGTCGTACTGCGCGCGGGACTCGGCACTGCGCCCCAGCCGCCGCAACAGCTCGGCGCGGGTGGCGTGCCAGGCGTGGTAGCCGTCGAGCGGCAGCCGGTCGACGAGCGCGAGCGCGACCTCGGGGCCGTCGAGCTCGGCGACGGCGACCGCGCGGTTGAGCGCGACGATCGGCGACGGGTCGAGGACGACGAGCTGGTCGTAGAGAGCGACGACCTGCGACCAGTCGGTGGCCGCGGCGGTCGGCGCGTCGGTGTGGACGGCGTTGACCGCGGCGAGGATCTGGTAGCGGCCCGGCCGGTTCGCGACCAGGCAGCCACGGACCAGGTCGTGGCCCTCGGCGATGAGCGCGCGGTCCCAGCCGCCGCGGTCCTGCTCCTCGAGGGGCACCAGCTCGCCGTCGCGGACCCGGGCGGTGCGCCGGGCCTCGATGAGCAGCAGCAGCGCGAGCAGTCCGGTCGCCTCGAGGTCGTCGGGCAGCAGCTGGTGGAGCGTGCGGGCCAGGCGGATGGCCTCGCCGGTGAGCTCCGCGCGGACGGGATCGCCGTCGCCGGAGGACAGGTAGCCCTCGTTGAAGATGAGCAGCAGGACGGCGAGCACCGCGCCGACGCGGGCGGGCAGGTCGCCCGGCTCCGGTACGGCGTACGGGATGTTCGCGCCCTTGATCTTGGCCTTGGCCCGGGTGATCCGCTGCGCCATCGTCGTCTCCTGGACGAGGAAGGCACTGGCGATCTCGGCGACGGTGAGGCCGCCGAGCAGGCGCAGGGTGAGCGCGATCCGGGCCTCCGGCGCGAGCGCCGGGTGGCAGCAGGTGAAGATCAGCCGCAGCCGGTCGTCCTCGATGACGCCGGTCGGCTCGTGGGGTGTGGAGTCGTGCATCATGACGGCCGCCTGGTGCTTGCCGTCCCGCAGCCTCTCCCGACGCAGTCGGTCGATCGCCCGGTTGCCGGCCGTCGTCGTCAGCCAGCCGCCGGGGTTGGGCGGGACGCCGTCGACCGGCCACTTCTCGAGGGCGGCGACCAGCGCCTCCCCGGCCGCGTCCTCGGCGATGTCGATGTCACCGAAGCGGCGGACCAGGGAGGCGATCAGCCGGCCGTACTCCTCGCGGAAGATCCGCTCGACGGCGGCGGCTGCGGCTGTGCCGACTGGATCGGTGGGGCTCACGGGATCAGGCGAGGCCCTCGAAGGGACGGACCTCGACCTTGCCGCCGCACGCCTTCGAGCCGTCGGCCGCGAGCTTGAGCGCCACGTCGAGGTCGGGCGCGTCGATGACCCAGAAGCCGCCGATGGCCTCCTTGGTCTCCAGGTAGGGGCCGTCGGTCATGACCGGCGCCTCGCCGGTGCCGTCGACGACGGTCGCGGTGGTCGCGGGCAGCAGGCCGCCGGCGAACACCCAGTAGCCCTCGGCCTTGAGCCGCTGGTTGAAGGCGTCGGTCGCGGCGAACGCGGCCTCCATGGCCTCCTTCGACCCGTAGTCGCCGTACTCGCCGCGCTCGACGGGTCCGTGGACGGCCAGCAGGTAGTGCGTCATCTCGATCTCCTCTGTGTGGGGCGGTCCCGATGACCGCCTCTCACCCTCACCACGAAAGGGGCTCGGTCGATACGACAGCCTGGCACGAAAAGATTCGTCGGGGGTCAGGCGAGCCGCTCGGTGAGGTGGACGACGACGGTGTCGCCGGCCTGCTTGCCGGTCTCCACCCGGAGCGCGTCGGCGACCGGCAGCTTGTGGTTGCCGTCGCCGAGCGCCATGAAGGAGGTCTCGAAGGGTGCGCCGTCGACGGTGCCGCGGACCTTGACCCGGCCGCGGGTGCCGAAGCGCTCGGCCGAGTCCGGCCAGATGACGTAGGTCCAGCCGCCCGTCGCGTCGCTGCGGCGGAGGACCTCGGTGAACGTGATGTCGAGCGGCCCCTTGGCGGCCGCCGAGTGCTGGGTGCTCATGCACGTGTCGACCGTCGCAGCGTGGCCGATTCATCGTCGCGGGCGGCGGTTCCGTAGCCTGGTGTGGTGAGTCTTCGCGGGTTGCTGGCCGACACCCGTCCGCTGCAGAACCCGCACTTCCGCAGGCTCTGGACCGCCAACATCATCACCGTCGTCGGCGCCCAGCTCACGGTGGTCGCCGTACCGGCGCAGATCTACGCCGAGACCGGCTCGTCGGCGTACGTCGGGCTGACCGGCATCTTCGGCCTGGTGCCACTCGTCGTCTTCGGGCTGTGGGGCGGCGCGCTCGCCGACCACTTCGACCGGCGCACCATGCTGCTCGTCACCACGACCGGTCTGATCGGGACCGCGGCGCTGTTCTGGCTGCAGGCGGCGCTCAGCGTCGGCAACGTGTGGGTCCTGCTGAGCCTGTTCGCGGTGCAGCAGGCGTTCTTCGCGGTCAACCAGCCGACCCGGTCGGCGGTGCTGCCACGCCTGCTCGAGCCCGACGTGCTGCCGGCGGCCAACTCGCTCAACATGACGATCATGCAGGCCGGCGCGATCGGCGGACCGCTCATCGCGGGCGTGCTGATCCCGTTCACCGGGTTCTCGTGGCTCTACCTCGGCGACGCGATCTGCCTGCTCGCGACCCTGTGGGCCGTCGTCCGGCTGCCGCGGCTGCCGGTCGAAGGCGTCGTGTCCGGTACGCCGGGCCTGCGCTCGGTGATCGAGGGGATCACCTACCTGCGTGGTCAGCCGGTGCTGATGATGTCCTTCGTCGTCGACGTCATCGCCATGCTCTTCGGCATGCCGCGGGCGCTGTTCCCACAGGTCGCGCACGAGAGCTTCCTCGGCCCCGACGAGGGCGGCCTGGCGTTCGCGCTGCTGTTCGCGGGCATCCCGGCCGGCGCCGTGCTCGGCGGCATCTTCTCCGGCTGGGTCTCGCGGATCACGGCCCAGGGCCGCGCCGTGATCTGGTGCATCGTGGTCTGGGGCGTGGCGATGGCCGGCTTCGGCCTCGCCGTCCTCGGGGCGAACACCTGGCGGGGATCGGTCGACCTCTGGCTGGTGCTCGCCGTCCTCATGCTCGTCGTCGGCGGCGCGGCCGACATGGCCTCGGCCGCCTTCCGCACCTCGATGCTGCAGAGCGCCGCGGCCGACGAGGTCCGCGGGCGGCTCCAGGGCATCTTCGTCGTGGTCGTCGCCGGCGGCCCGCGCCTCGCAGACGTCGCGCACGGCGCCTCCGCCGCGATGGTCGGTACGGCGGCCGCGGCCGCGGGTGGCGGTGTGCTCGTGGTGGTGCTGACGGTGGTCGCCGCGATCGCGGTGCCGTCGTTCGTGCGCTACCGGATCACCGCACCCGTCCACTGAGCTGCTGATCTGCTGCTGCGCGCGGAGCGCCACATCGCCCCGCGCGCAGCATGTCGGGGGTGCGCTCAGACGATGAGGCCGGACGTCTGCGCGCGGGCTGCCTCGAAGCGGCGCTGGACGTCGTCCCAGTTGACGACGTGCCACCACTGCTCGACGAAGGTCGCCTTGTCGTTGCGGTACTGCAGGTAGTAGGTGTGCTCCCACATGTCGAGCATGAGCAGCGGCACCATGCAGATCGGGACGTTGCCCTGGTGGTCGAAGTGCTGCACGATGAACGGCCGCTGGGCGACGACGTCCCACGTCAGCACCGACCAGCCCGAGCCCTGCACGCCGAGCGCATTGGCCTGGAAGTGGGCGCGGAACCGGTCGAAGCCGCCGAAGTACTCGTCGATCGCCTGGGCCAGCTCGCCGGTCGGCTTGTCACCGCCGTCGGGCGACATATTGGGCCAGAAGACGGAGTGGTTGACGTGGCCGCCGAGGTGGAAGGCGAGGTTCTTCTCCAGCGTCGAGAGGCTGCCGAAGGCCTCCTTCTCACGCGCCTCGGCGAGCTGCTCGACGGCGGCGTTGATGCCGTTGACGTAGGCGTGGTGGTGCCGCGCGTGGTGCAGCTCCATGATCTCGCCGGAGATGGAGGGCTCGAGGGCGCCGTAGTCGTAGGGCAGGTCGGGGAGGACGTAGTCGACCATGTCGCCGACTTCTCGCTATTGCAAATATTTTGCAAATAGGCGGCGGCGTGGCGCGCGTTCAGGCGAGCAGCTCGGCGACCAGCACCTGAACCCGGTCGCGGATGGCGTCGCGGATCGGCCGGACGGCGGCGAGGTCCTGGCCCGCGGGGTCGTCGAGGACCCAGTCCTCGTAGCGCTTGCCCGGGAAGAACGGGCACGCGTCGCCGCAGCCCATGGTGATGACGACGTCCGCCTCCCGCACCGCACCCTCGGTGAGGACCTGCGGCTGCCGGCTCGCGATGTCGATGCCCTCCTCGGCCATCGCCGCGACGGCGACCGGGTTGACCTGGTCGGCCGGCTGCGACCCGGCGGAGAGGACGTCGACGCGGTCGCCGGCGAGCCGACGCAGGTAGCCGGCGGCCATCTGCGAGCGGCCCGCGTTGTGGACGCAGACGAAGAGGACAGTGGGCTTGCTCATCGGGCCTCCACGGGCGGGTGCAGCAGTACGACGAGCAGCGCGCCGAGCGCGCCGCCGACCAGCTGCATGAGGACGAACGGCAGCACCGATCCGGGCGCGATGCCGGAGAAGCTGTCGGACAGCGTGCGGGCGAGGGTGACCGCCGGGTTGGCGAAGCTGGTGGAGCTGGTGAACCAGTAGGCCGCGGCGATATAGCCGCCGACGGCGTACGCGACCGCGTCGGGACGCGTCGAGCGGAGCGTCCCGAACACGACGAGCACCAGCCCGAGCGTCGCCACCACCTCGCCGACAAGCAGGCCGCTGCCACCGCGGTGGTGCGACGCGATCGAGACCCCGTCGAGGCCGAACATCAGGTTGGCGACGACGGCGCCGAGCATCCCGCCGACCAGCTGGGCGGCGACGAGAAGCGCGGCGGTCCGCGCGGGAACGTCGCCGAGGATCGTCTCGACGACCGTGACGACCGGGTTGAAGGACGCCGACACCGGCTGGAGCGCCAGGATCAGCGCGACGAGGACGGCGCCCGTGGCCAGGCTGTTCTCGAGCAGCTGGAGGCCCGGGTCGCGCGGCGAGAGACGCTGCGCGGCGATGCCGGACCCGACGACCGCGGCGACGAGGAACGCCGTGCCGACGAGCTCGGCGAGCGCCTTGCGCCCGACCTCGGTGCTCACGCCGCGACGCCCCCGAGCAGGCCGACCAGGTCGCCCAGCGCGGCGTCGTTGAGACGGTAGTAGACCCACACGCCCCGCTTCTCCCGGTCGAGCAGACCGGCCTCGTGGAGCTGCTTGAGGTGGTGACTGATCGTCGGCTGGGACAGGTCGAAGGCGTCGTTGAGGTCGCACACGCACGCCTCGCCGTCGGCGTGCGACGCCACCAGCGACAGCAGCCGGAGCCGGACCGGGTCGGCCAGCGCCTTGAGCAGCGGCGCGATCCGGTCGGCCGCCTCGGCCGACAGCGGCTCGCGGGTGACCGGCGAGCAGCACGCGACCGCCTCGACCGGGGTCAGCTCGAGGAGAGACTTCGACATGCGTCGATATTGACAGGTATCGATGGCTCGGTCCAGTCTTGACAGACATCGAAGTTCATCTATCTCCAGGAGCCATCCATGTCCCGCATCCAGCTCGCCCTCGACGTCGACGACCTCGACGCCTCGATCGGCTTCTACTCGCGGCTGTTCGCGACCGAGCCCGCCAAGGTGCGCCCGGGCTACGCCAACTTCGTGGTCGCCGATCCGCCGCTCAAGCTGGTTCTGATCCAGAGTCCGGGCCGTGGCGGCGGACTCAACCACCTCGGCGTCGAGGTCGCCGACACCGCGGCCGTCGAGGCCGAGCAGCAGCGGCTCGCGGCGGCCGGGTTCGCGTCGTACGACGAGCGGGGGACGACGTGCTGCTACGCCGTCCAGGACAAGTTCTGGGTCGAGGACACACCCGACGGCGAGCGGTGGGAGATCTACACGGTGCTGGCCGACGCCCCCGCCGAGCCGGCCACGCCGCAGGCCTGTTGCGCCTGACGGCGGCGCCGGCCCGGCTCGGCCGTCGAGAGCGAGGTCAGGCTCTGCGAAATGCCTCGACCGGCTCGATGCGGGCGGCCCGCGCGGCCGGATAGGCGCCGCCGACGATGCCGACGAGCGTGCCGACGGCCGGTGCGGCCAGCAGCGTGCGCGCGTCGAGCGTGGGCGTCCAGTCCTGGACCACGGAGACGATCACGACCGCGACCTCGCCGACGAGGCCGCCCACCATGCCTCCCAGGACGCCCAGGACGGACGACTCCACGAGCAGCTGACCGACCACGTGCAGGCGCGTGGCACCGAGAGAGCGCCGGAGACCGATCTCCGAGGTGCGTTCGATCACCGCCATGAGGTTGACGTTGATGATGCCGATCGACCCGATCACCATGCAGACCGCGGCGAGCGCGATGAAGAGCAGTCGCAGCTGGTCGGAGACGGCCTCCCTCAACGCGGTCGCGCGAGGCGGGTACCTCGCGACGATGCTCCGGACGTCGTACGGAGCGATCGCCAGCGGCGCCTGCTCGGCCGTGGTCTCGCCCGCGCCGACCCGCGTCACCACCGTCATCGCCTCGGGCGTCTCGTCGCGGAGGCTGGCCCTTGCGTAGGCCAACGGGATCATCACTCCGCTCGCCATCGCCGAGACTCGTCCGCTCCGGATCAGTCCGACGACGGTGAAGGGCTGGTCGTCGAGATAGACGGCGGGCTCGCCTGTGAGCGTGGTGATGCCGAGGGCCCGAGCGGCCCGCTCGCCCAGAAGCACCACGGGTTGCTGCTCGAGAAAGGGGTCGAACAGACGACCTGCGACCAGACGCGGCCCCGCCACGTCGAAGAATCCGTGAGAGACGGCCGTGACTCGAACAGGCGGCGGGGTGACGCCGCTGGCGAGCCGGCGAGGCAACGCCGACGCCTCCAGTCCGAGCTCTTGGTGCACGCCGACCGCCTGGACGCCGTCGATGGCGGCGACCCTCGCGTCGGCGCCGGGATCGAACCGTTTGACGGGGGCTCCGTCAGCGAAGCCGATGCTGACCTCGGTCGAGCTCTGCGCGTTGAACGACGCGCCGATCTGCGCATTGGCCGTGGCGGTCAAGCCGAGCACGGTGACGAAGGAGCCGACGCCGAGCATCGTGCCCACCACGATGAGGGCCGACCGAGAGGGCCGGGTGGCGATGCCCTCGACAGCCTCAGCGAGAAGGCGGGAGATGCGGACTCTCGAGCGATCCACGGACCGGCCCATCACGCGCCGCCAGGGCTGGGCTTCTCACGAATCCGCCCGTCGGACATCTCGAAGTGCCGGTTGCCGATCAGCGCCAGCTCTCGGTCGTGGGTGATGAGGACGATGGTCACGCCGCTCGCGTTCCTGGCCAGGAGCGTCTCGACCACCGCGGCCCCGTTGTGCGTGTCCAGGTTGCCGGTCGGCTCGTCGCACAGCAGCAGCGCCGGCTCGCCTGCGATGGCACGCGCGATGGCGACGCGCTGGCGCTCGCCCCCGGACATCGCACTCGGCAACTGGTCCTGTCGCGCCTCCAGCCCGACAGCGGCGAGAGCCGCGGTGGCCCGGGAACGCGACCGGGCAGAGGAATCGCCCCGGTAGAGCGTGGCCAGGGCGACGTTCTCCAGAGCGGAGCGGTGCGCGAGCAGCTGGAAGGACTGGTGGACGAAACCGACCTTCATCCCCCGCAGACTGGTCCGTTGCGATTGCGAGAGACCGGTCACGTCGTGACCATCGAGCACGAAGCGGCCAGACGACGGGCGGTCGAGCAACCCGAGGATGTTGAGGAGTGTCGACTTCCCGGAGCCCGACCTGCCGACGATCGTGACGAGGTCGCCGCGCCGGATGGAGAACGTCGCGTCCTGCAGCGCTGCGACCGGCGGATTGCCTCGGTAGGTCCTCGTCACGTGCTCGAGGCCCACGACCGGGGGCCCGTCGCCGGCAGTCTCATCGTGACTCATCGGGCTACCCCCAGCACGACGTCGTCGCCTTCGGCGAGGGCGCCGGGTATGGCGGGCGCGACCCGCGCCGCCCCCACGGCCGTCTCCAGCACCTTGATGGCGACGACCGACTCCCGCCCGGCTTTGACGGTGCGCACGAAGAGCGACCCGTCGGTCGTGGAGTTGACCGCTGCGATGGGAACGAGCAGCCCGGACGGGGGCCGCCTCCGGTCCGAGATCCGGACCGCGCTGCCGACGTACGACCCGGGGACGGACTCCTCGAGGCGCACCTTGACGTCGACGACCGCGCTGCCGCCCTCGGGAACCCGGCGCTTCCCCACCTTCGTGACGACACCGGTCCACGGCTGAGCGCGACCCTTGACCGCGACGTCCACGGTCGAGCCCTTCTCGGGCACCGAGGCGGCATCGACCGTCGCGGTCACGATCGGCTGGCCGATGCCGAGCGTGGCCACCGCGCCGTCGACCGTGTCGCCGAGCCGATAAGGCAGCTTCACCACCGTCGCCGGAAGGACGGGAACGAACACCAGCTCGCTCCTCGCGGCGTAGCCGGCCCTCTCGTCGCCGCCCACGCGAGGGAGCTCGTAGCCGTGGTCGGCATACAGTCGCGTCAGCGCGGCGATGGACGACGTCCCGAACTCGCCGCTGGTGTCGGTCGAACCGTAGCCGGCTGCCCGCAGGGCGACCTGGAGCCGGGCGACGTCGTCTCCCTGGTCGCCATCGCGAAGATCGCGCAGCATCGGCACCTGGCCCGGCAGGACGAACACCGGTCGATCCGATATCTCCGTCAGTACGGCACCCGCCCCGAGCGTGCGCCCGACCGGCGCAGGTCGGTCCGTCACGACGGATGCTCGGGAGGGGTCGAGGATCGGCACGACCGCGCGCAGTCGCGGCCACCGGATGCGGCCGGCGAACACTTCCGGACTGCGGAGGGAACCGGACGTCACCGGGGCTGTCAGCAGGGTGGGCTCGGGCGGCCTGGTCGATGCGAGCCGGTCGGCCGGCGAGCGAATGAGGGTCGACAGCCCGAAGGTGCCCAGGCCCACGATGACGACGAGACCCATGGCCACCACCAGCCAGGTCGACCGCTTGCGACGCGCCACGTGTCGGCGCTCCTCTCCCGGATGTTCGGTATCCGATCGGGCGGGCTCAGGCGAGCCCTTCGCGCATCCGCGCGCTGGCTAACGTGTGTCTTGGTCGAGCGCCGACGAGAGGGCATCGGCGCGCTTGCGCTCCGCCGACAGGGCCCCGGAGAAGAGGTCGGGGTTGTTCTTGATCGCCTGCTTCTCATAGTCGGCCAGCGCGGCGTAGTAGAAGTCCGCCCACCGGCTCGACCTCGTGCAGGCGACGTCCTGGACGGCGAGCCTGATCTCCGCGGCCCCGAGTGGACGCAGGTAGACCGACATCTCGGCGTCGTAGACGTGCTTGAACCCACCGAAGCCTGCCTCGCGCATGCAGGTCATCCACGCCGCGAGCCTGGGCACGACGGCGGGATGCCCGAGCGCGAGCTGCGAGGTGTCCCTCTTCACGTCAGCCACGTCGGGCATCGGTGCCGACAACTGCTTATCGACCTCAGCGCGACACGTCGCCTTCCCGGAGTCGAGCGGCCCGTCGAGCTCGCGCTCCGCGCGCTCGAGGCCGGGAGAGGCGTGTCCCCCGAGCCCTAGGTTGTCCGGCGAGCTCAGATAGAAGGCCGGCCCGTTGGCGTAGGGGCCGTCCGGACTGGCGTGATAGCCCCACCGCTTCGCGTGCGCCGCATCGAGAGTGCCGAAGGGGCCACCCCAGACCAGGAACTGGTTGTCCCTCGGGTCGGAAGCGCGCAGGTAGTCGCCGGCGAAGAAGGCATCAGTTGGAACGGGCACCCCACGTGACTCCAGGCAGCCCTCGAGGAGCTGCGCATAGTCGCGCGCCATGTGCTCGAGCTCGGGCGTGGACAGCGTGTACGCGTCGAAGGGCAGCGCCACTGCGGCGTCGACGACGGCGACATTCTTCAGGCGAGGCTCGGTGTATTCGGCGCGCGCCGTCTCGTCCTGGCCCGCGCAGGCCGCGCAGACCAGGACGAGACAGACCGCCACGATCCAGGCAGACCTGGGGCAAGGAGGCATGCGGCTCAGGTGGTGTCGTACTTGCGGGCCGAGCAGCCCTTGAGGTTGCCGTTGTCGTTCGCGCCTGCCAGAAGTAGTGTCGCGACCCGAGTCATCGTTTGCTCCTTGGTGTGGTGGAGATGGGCGGCACATGATTCACGCGACGACAAGGCAGGACAAGGACAACCCGGCAACGTCCTGACACACCCTGGGCCGCCTCGGTGCCGGGGCTCCCGGACCTGAGGCATCCTGGACGACATGGCCCTCCTGGATGCCTCTCTCCCGCTCGCCGCCGCCCCCATGGCCGGCGGCCCGACCAGCCCCGCGCTCACGGCGGCGGTCACGCAGGCGGGGGCGTTCGCGTTCGTGCCGGCGGGCTATCTGAGCGCGGAGGCGTTCGCGGCCGACCTGCGGGCGGCGCACGCGGTGGGACGGCCGTTCGGGGTCAACCTGTTCGTGCCGCAGCCGAGGGCGATCGACGCCGCGGCGTTCGCGGCGTACGCCGAGGCGATCCGCGGCGACGCCGAGGCGCTCGACGTCGTCCTGCCCGCCGAGCCGCGGCACGACGACGACGCCTGGCACGAGAAGGTCGCGCTGCTCGTCGCCGAGCCGGTGCCGGTGGTGTCCCTGACGTTCGGGCTGCCCGAGCGGGGCGACATCGCGGCGCTGCGGAAGGCGGGGTCACGGGTGCTGGCGACGGTGACGACGGCCGACGAGGCACGGGCCGCGGAGGAGGCGGGCGTCGACGGGCTCGTCGTCCAGGGGCCTCGCGCGGGCGGGCACAGCGGGACCTTCGATCCCCACCGCCCCATCACCGACGCCTCCACCGCCGACGCCGTCCGCGCGGTGGCCGCGGCGACCCGCCTGCCGCTCATCGCCGGCGGCGGCGTCGACGGGCCGGACGCCGTCCGCGAGCTGCTGGCGGCCGGCGCGGAGGCCGTCGCCGTCGGCACCCTGCTGCTCCGCGCCAGCGAGGCCGGTACGTCGACCACCCACCGCGAGGCGCTCGCCGACCCGGCGTTCGCCACCACGGTCGTCACCCACTGCTTCACGGGAAGGCCCGCGCGGGCGCTGCGCAATGCGTTCGTCGACCGGCACCACGCGAGCGCGCCGTACGGGTATCCCGAGCTGCACCACCTCACCCGCGACCTGCGCCGCACCGCCGCGCGCGCCGGCGACCCGCACCGGCTGCACCTGTGGGCCGGCACCGGCTTCCGCAGCGCGCAGGCCAGGCCGGCCGCGGAGATCCTGCGGGGCCTGGCGCCGTAGCGGGCTGCTAGACCAGGAGCCCGCGCAGGTAGGCCGCCTGCCCGACGTGCTGCGTGCAGTCGTTGACCACGCTCACCAGCCGCACGCCGAGCGTGACAGGCGGGTCCCAGCGGTCGTCGACGACCCGGTCGAGGTCGTCGCCGCTCAGCCCGGCGAGGTAGGCGAGGGTCCGCTCGTGGGTGGCGCGGTAGTAGTCGAGGAGCAGCCCGGCCGGCGCCTTGACCTGCGCGACCTGGTCGCTGGTGAAGCCGTAGCCGTGCTCGCGCGGGTCGAACGGCAGCGCCAGGCGCTCGGCGTAGCCCTGCGCGGTGTAGACCTGCTCGGTGCCCGCGACGTCGGCGACGTGGTCGTCCTGCACGCGGGTCAGGTGCCAGATCAGCCAGGCGATGGTGTTGGCGTCGGGGCGGGGGCGCTCGACGAGCTGGGCGTCGGTGAGCCCGTCGAGGACCGCCTCGACGGACTCCACGACCCGGCCGATCGAGTCGGTCAGGACCTCTGCGGGAGTCATGGCTCGACGGTACGCCGCCAGGCCCGACGAAGTCGTGTGCCTGAGAACGCGGATATCCGGGTTCTCAGGCACACGACTCCCCAAGGAGTCAGGAGATCAGCTCGTCGAGCCGGTTGTAGACGTCGGCCGACCCCTGCACGACCCGGCTCTCGCGACCCGCGATCGACACCGGGACCGGCCCCTGCACGGTGATCCGCCGGACCTCGCGGACCTGGGTGTCGAAGTCGGCGACCGCGTAGTGCTGGGTCGCGCGGTTGTCCCAGATCGCGACGTCGCCCTCCTGCCACGACCAGCGCACCGTGTTCTCGAGCTTGGTCACCCGCTCCTGCAGCAGGTTGAAGAGCGCCGACGACTCCTTGGAGTTGAAGCCGACGAAGTTCTTCACGAAGTGGCCGAGCAGCAGCGCGCGCTCGCCGGTCTCCGGGTGGATCCGGACCACCGGGTGCTCGGTCTGGTAGACGGTCGAGGCGAACTCCGCGCGGCTGAACTGCGTGTTCGCGTCGCCCTCCTCGGTGTAGTGGTTGGCGTAGTCGTAGTCGTTGGTGTGGACCGCCCACAGGTCGTCGACGAGCGCCTTCAGCTGCGGCGGCAGGGTGGCATACGCCGTCGCGGTGTTCGCCCAGACCGTGCTCCCGCCGTACGCCGGGATGGTGACGCCGCGCAGGATCGAGAAGGCCGGGATCCGGTCGACGAAGGTGACGTCGGTGTGCCACGAGTTGGCCGCCATCCCCTTGGTCGCCTTGAGCGCGAGCACCCGGGCGCTGCCGGTGCTGACCGTCGGGTGGGCGGTGGTGAGCGGTCCGAGCAGCTCGCCGAACGCGATCTGCGCGTCGTCGTCGAGGTGGTCCTGGCCGCGGAAGAAGACGACCTTGTGCTCGAGCAGCGCGGCGCGGACGGCGGCGACGGTCGCGGGCGACAGGTCGCCGGAGAGCCGGACGCCGTCGATACGAGCGCCGATCCGGCTGCCGAGCCGGTGGACGGTGACATCGGGGGCATCGGTGCTGTCGGTGGCGGTCGGGTGGTCGAGGAGAGTCATGGCCCCAACCGTGGAGAGCAGGCCCGGTCCCGACAAGGGTTCCACTCACCGTGAGCCGAACCCGCCCGGATCGCGGGATCGAGTTGCGGGGGCGGTCGGTGCGTGTTCTACAGTTTGTCGAGTTACTTGATCGACTATTGCTGTCACGGCACGACGCCCGCACCGACCGGAAGGAGGACGACGATGGCCCGCTCCCCGATCATCACCGTCTCCCGCGGCCGGTTCAGCTCGACGCCGTCGCAGGTGCTCGAGCAGGTCCGCGCCGCCGGCCGTGCCTCCCGCGACGAGGTCGCCGCAGCCAGCGGGCTCAGCATCGCGACCGTCGGGCGCACCGTCGCCCAGCTCGTCGAGCTCGGCCTGGTCCGCGAGCGCCCCGACCTCGCCCGCCCCGGCGCGACCGGGCGGCCCGGCGTACCGATCGAGATCGACGCCGACCGCTACCTCACCATCGGCTTCCACGTGGGCCGCCGGATCGCGACCGTCGCGCTCGGCGACCTCACCGGACGCGTCCTCACCTCCCAGACCGTACGGCGCCCGCTCGGCGCGGAGCCCGACCTCGAGGAGCTGAGTCGGGTCGCCGCCGCGCTGCTGGGCGCGCACCCCGGCCGGGTCCCCCTGGCAGCCGGCCTGGTCGCGCCCTGGCGCGAGCTCGACCTGGTGCCGACCGACCGGGAGACCGAGGTGCACGAGCTGACCGGCCTGCCGGTGCGCACCGGCGACCACATCTCGGCCGTCGCCGCGTCGGAGTTCCTGCACCGGCGGCACGGCACCGGCGGCCTGACCCTCTATCTCTACGCCCGCGACACCATCGGCTGGGCGGTCGCCGTCGACCGCGGCGTGCAGACCGACGTCACCCGCGCGGCCAGCCTCACCCACTTCCCCACCGCGTCCGACGTCCCGTGCCCGTGCGGCCGGACCGGCTGCCTCGCGGCCACCGTCAGCACACTGCCCGACGCCGCCCGCGCGCGGCTGCTCGGCCAGGTCGCCGGCTCGGTGCGCGACATGCTCTCCCCCGACCGCGTCGTCCTGGTGGGCCAGGCGTTCACCGGCGACCCGGGGCTGCTCGACGAGATCACCGCCGCCTATGCCGCGCACAGCGCGCTGGCGCAGCAGGTGCCCGTCTCCTTCACGCGGTTCGGCGCGGACATCCAGGCGATCAGCGCCTGCACCGTCGCGCTCGGACCGGTCCTCGACGACCCCCTGGCGTGTGTCGAGGCCGGCGGCATGTGTCGCCGTGGCGCCTGAGCATCCCTCTCCCCTTCTCGGACCCCCTCTCCTGTCCCGAAAGGAACACCCGTGTCCACACCTGTCCCCGCACCCGTACGGCGGCGCCCGATCCGGCTCGCCGGCGTCGTCGTCGCGCTCCTCACGCTGCTCCTCGCGACCGCCTGCTCCTCGGCCGTCGACGAGCTGAAGAGCAGCTCGGGCAAGCGCCAGGAGGGCGGCATCCTGCGGGTCGGCGCGCTCCAGGACATCGTCCCCGCGCGGATCTTCACCAACTCCAGCGACGCGATCAACGTCCTCATCGGCAGCGTCTACGACTCGCTCATCGACTACCCGCGCGACAGCCTCGACCCGAAGCCGTCGCTGGCCACGTCGTGGAAGCTCTCCGACGACGGCACGCAGCTGCACCTGCAGCTGCGCGACGACGTGACGTTCCACTCCGGGCGGCCGTTCACCAGCAAGGACGTCGAGTTCAGCATCAAGACCTGGGCCGACCCGACGTGGACCGTGCAGCTGCAGCGGACCGCCGCAGCCGTCACCGGCTTCGACACCACCGACCCGCACGCGATCACGCTGACCTTCGCGCACCCGCTGAGCAACATCTTCGACCTGCTCGACATGCTCCCGATCATCGACAAGGACACGATCGGCCAGCTCCGCGAGGGCAAGGCGTTCGTCGGCACCGGCCCGTTCAAGTTCGCCAGCTGGAGCCCGGGCTCGAAGATCAGCTTCACCCGCAATGACGACTACTGGCGCGGCAAGCCGGCGCTCGACGGCATCGACGTCAGCGTGATCCCCGACCCGCAGGCGCAGGTGGCCCAGCTCCGCGCCCACCAGCTCGACCTGATCCTCGGCGCGTCGTACCGCGACTTCCAGAGCCTCGGCAAGGACAAGCAGTTCCAGGTCAACCAGTGGAACGGCGCCGAGGGCCAGGTCTACGTCGGCACGAATGTCACCAACCCGGCGCTGTCCGACGTCCGGGTGCGCCAGGCGATCGCCTACGCCCTCGACCGCAAGCGGGTCGTCGACGAGGTCCTCCGCGGGGCGGGCGTGCCGATCAGCACGCCGTGGCCGAGCTATTCGCCGGCGTACGACGAGAAGGCCAACGCCACCTACGACTACGACCTCACCAAGGCCAAGAAGCTCGTCGACGAGGCCAAGGCCGACGGCGTGAAGATCCCGAAGCTGCCGCTGACCTACCCGGCCGAGAACCCGATCTACGGCGCCATCGCACAGATCGCGCAGGCCGACCTGGCCAAGGTCGGCATCGAGGTCGAGCTCGACCCGCAGGAGCAGGCGCAGGTCATCCAGCAGCTGATCGGCGCGAAGTTCCCGGCGCTGTGGATCCTCAGCCACGGCTACGCCAACTGGACGCCGTCGACGCTCGCGGTGTCGGCGTACCCGTTCAACGCCGACCACAACGCGTCGCTGTACTCCGACCCGACCTACAAGGCCGCGGCCGAGAAGGTCTGGGAGGCCAAGCCCGGCGCGGTCGACCCGGCCGACTACGCGGCGCTCAACCAGGCGCTGCTCAAGGGCTCGTTCCTGCTGGAGATCGCGATCACCCTGCCCCAGGACGCCAGCAGCACCACCGTCCACGACCTCGGGCAGACCAAGCGCGGCGAGCCGATCCTCTACGACACGTACCTGACGAAGTGATCCGGCCATGACCCGCTACCTGCTCAGCCGGCTGGGCTCCGCCCTGCTGGTGACGGCGCTCGCGTCGGTCGGGATCTTCGCCCTGATCCGGCTGGTGCCCGGCGACCCGGTCTCGGTGCTCGCCGGGCCGGACGCCACGGCCGAGTCCCGCGCGGCGATCCGCGCGGAGCTCGGCCTGGACCGGCCGTTCTGGAGCCAGTACGTGCACTGGATCGGCGATCTCGCCCGGCTCGACCTCGGGCCGTCGTACAAGCTCGGGGGCGACGTGGGCAGTCTCATCTCCGACGGCGCGCTCAACACCGTGGTGCTGACGCTCTTCGCGCTCGTGCTCGCCGCGGCGGGCGCGATCGTCGCCAGCACCGCCGCGGTGGTGTGGGACAAGCGGTGGCTCAACTCGCTGCTGTCCGCGGTCAACACCGCGGCGGTGGCGGTGCCGACCTTCGCGACCGCGCTGGTGCTGGTGCTGGTGTTCGCGGTGCGCTTCCCGGTGCTGCCGGCCGGTGGTACGCCGCCGGCCGGCTTCTTCTCCCAGCCCGACATCGCCCTGCAGTACCTGATCCTCCCGGGCCTCGCGCTCGCGCTCCCCGCGTGGGCGGCACTGACCCGCTTCCTCACCGAGTCGCTGCGCACCGAGCTGCGGCAGCCGTACGTCACGACGGCGCGGGCGCTCGGCATCCCGCGGCGGCGGATCGTGCTCACCCAGGCGCTGCGCAACGCGCTGCCGGCGACGGTGACGGTGCTCGGGCTGCAGCTCGGAAGCCTGCTGGGCGGGGCGATCCTCGTCGAGGCGGTCTTCGCGTGGCCGGGGCTCGGGCGCCTGGTGGAGCAGGGGATCTCGTCGCGCGACTACCCCGTCGTGCAGGTCCTGCTGCTGCTCTCGGTCGTCGTCTTCGTGCTCACGCAGCTCGTCGGCGACCTGATCCACGCGTGGCTCGACCCGCGCGTCCGGCTGAACGGAGTCTCGTGATGACCGCCTCGGTGACCGAACCGCTCACCCCGGTGCCCGTCGGGCCGGTGCCGGGCGATCCCGGCCCGGTGCGGGCGAACCGCCTGCGGCACGCGCTGCTGCACGGTCGGGGCCGGGTCGGCGTCGTCCTGGTCGGACTGGTGCTGCTGCTCGGCGTGCTCGGGCCGCTGCTCGCGCCGTACGGGCCGACGGAGCAGATCCAGGGCGCCAACCTGGTCGGCCCCGGCGCCGGCCACTGGCTGGGCACCGACGAGCTCAACCGCGACATCCTCTCCCGCACCCTCTACGGGATCCGGGTCGACCTGGTCGTCGTCTTCGCCGCCGTCCCGGTGGGCGCGGCGCTCGGCGTCCTGCTCGGCCTGGTCACCAGCTGGTGGCCGGTGACCGACGTGATCGCGCAGCGCGCCTTCGACCTGCTACTCGCGTTTCCCGCTCTGATCCTGGGGATTCTCATCACCGCCTTCCTCGGGCCTGGCGTCTTCACGGTGGCGGTGGTGATCGTCGCGATCGAGCTGCCGGTGTTCGGGCGGCTGGTCCGGACGTCGGTGCGGACCGTGCGCGAGATGCCCTTCGTCGAGGCCTCGCAGGTGGTCGGAGCGACGCCGTGGTGGGTGCTGCGCAAGCACGTGCTGCCCAACTCGCTCGAGCCGCTGACCGTACAGCTCGCCGTGTCGATGTCGGTCGCGGTCTTCGTGGAGGGCGCGATGAGCTTCCTCGGCCTGGGCGTCCGCCCGCCGCACCCGTCGCTCGGCTCCCTGATCAAGGACGGCGTCCGCCTGCTGCACGAGGCGCCCTTCTTCGCCGCGGGCCCGCTGACCATCGTGGTCGCGCTGGTCCTCGGACTCCTGCTCATCTCCCAGTCCCTCGCGGAGGCCCGCCGTGCCTGACTCGCCCCTCTCCCCGCCGGTGCTCACCATCGAGCATCTGGCCATCTCCTTCGCGCAGCCGCGACCGGCCGTCGAGGACGTCTCGGTCACCCTGCGCCAGGGCGAGATCCTCGCGCTGGTGGGCGAATCCGGCTCCGGCAAGTCGATGACCGCCCGCGCGGTCCTCGGCCTGCTGCCGCCGGGCGCGAAGGCCACCGGTTCGATCCGGTACGACGGCCGCGAGCTCCTCGGCCTGTCCGAGGCTGGGCTCAACGAGGTGCGCGGCGCGCGGATCGCGATGGTCTTCCAGGAGCCGCAGACCGCCCTCAACCCGGTGCGGACCATCGGCTGGCAGCTCCGCGAGGCACTGCGCGCGCACGGCCTGAGGTCGCGGAAGGCCGCCACGGAGCGGGCGATCGAGCTGCTGCGGGCTGTGGAGATCCCCGAGCCGGAGCAGCGTCTCGGTTCCTACCCGCACCAGCTGTCGGGCGGTCAGAAGCAGCGCGTCGTCCTGGCCCTCGCGCTCGCCAACGAGCCGGAGGTGCTGCTCGCCGACGAGCCGACGACGGCGCTCGACGTCACCGTGCAGGCCGAGATCCTGCGGCTGCTCGACCGGATCCGCGAGCGGACCGGAACCGCGATCGTGCTGATCACCCACAACATGGGCGTCGTCGCCGAGATCGCCGACCGGGTCGTCGTACTGCAGGCGGGCAACGTGGTCGAGGAGGGCGAGACGCGGGCGCTCTTCGCCCGGCCGCGTGAGCCGTACACCCGGACGCTCCTCGCCTCCGTGCTCCGCCTCCCCGCGCCCGGCTCGGCGGTGCCGATCGCCGCGCCCGCGGACGAGGCCACGCCGGCCGTGGAGTTCCGGAACGTCCACGTCCGCTACGGATCCAGCCGCCGTGGCCGGGCCTTCCCCGCGCTCAACGACGTCTCCCTCCGCGTCGCGCCCGGCGAGGTGGTCGGACTGGTGGGCGAGTCCGGATCCGGCAAGACCACGCTCGGCCGGCTCGCCGCGGGGCTGGTCCCCCTCGCGGGTGGTCAGGTGCTGCTGCACGGCGCCGACGTCCTCGCCGCCCCGCGCTCGGAGCGCCGGGACCTGCGGCGGGGCCTGGCCTTCGTCCACCAGGACCCGGAGGCCTCGCTCGATCCGCGGCTCAGCGTGGGTGCGAGCATCCGCGAGCCGCTGGACATCCACCGCGTCGGCACCCCGGCCGAGCGCGACGCGCGCGTGGCCGAGCTGCTCGAGGCCGTCCAGCTCCCGCCGTCGTACGCCGAGCGCCGCCCGCGCGAGCTCTCCGGTGGGCAGCGGCAGCGGATCGCCCTCGCCCGTGCGCTCGCCCTCGACCCGACGCTGCTCGTCGCCGACGAGCCGACCAGCGCGCTCGACGTGTCGGTGCAGGCGCGGGTGCTCGAGCTGTTCCGCGAGCTGCAGGAGCGGCTCGGGTTCGCCTGCCTGTTCATCAGCCACGACCTCGCGGTGGTGCACAAGGTCGCCGACCGGGTCGCCGTCCTGCGCGCCGGCCAGCTGGTCGAGACCGGGCCGGTCGCGACGGTGTTCGCGCAGCCGGCCGAGGACTACACGCGGCGCCTGCTCGACGCCGTACCGGTGCCGGACCCGACGCGGCGGCGCGGGCGCCGGGTCCGCGAGCTGGCGTCGTGAGTGCCTGCTGCGCGGGATCCGTCGCACAGGGCGACCTGCTGACCATCGCGCCCGCGGCGCCGTACCGACCGCCGGCGGATGAACGCGACATCCGCGGCCAGCAGGTGATCGGCGGCGGGACCTTCGCCATGGGCGACCACTTCGGCGACGGCGACCCGGCCGACGGCGAGGGCCCCGTGCACGAGGTGACGCTGGCGCCGTACCTGGTCGACGAGACCGCCGTGACCAATGCGGCCTTCGCCCGCTTCGTCCGCGCCACCGGCCATGTCACCGAGGCCGAGCAGCTCGGCGTCTCCGCGGTCTTCCACCTCGCGGTCGACGCGGCGCGCGGCGACGTCCTGCACCGGCTCGACGCGACGCCGTGGTGGGTTGCGGTGAAGGGCGCGGACTGGCGGCACCCGGCCGGGCCGCGCTCGTCGATCGGCGAGCTTCCGCACCACCCCGTCGTCCACGTGACGTGGAACGACGCGCAGGCCTACTGCCGCTGGGCCGGCAAGCGCCTGCTCACCGAGGCCGAGTGGGAGTACGCCGCACGCGGCGGCCTGTCGGGCCGGCGCTTCCCCTGGGGCGACGAGCTGAACGACGGCGGTGCCTGGCGGCTCAACGTGTGGCAGGGCGACTTCCCGCACCACAACTCGCTCGACGACGGCCACCTCACCACCGCGCCGGTGAAGTCGTACCGCCCCAACGGCTACGGCCTCTTCCAGACCGTCGGCAACGTCTGGGAGTGGTGCGCCGACTGGTTCGACCCCGCCTTCTACGCGACCTCCCCCGCCGACGACCCGCGCGGACCCGCGCACGGCCACGCGCGCGTGATGCGCGGCGGCTCGTACCTCTGCCACGACTCCTACTGCAACCGCTACCGCGTCGCCGCCCGCACCGGCAACACCCCCGACTCGGCCTCCGCCAATGTCGGCTTCCGGTGCGGCAACTCCCTCCCCGAACGAACGGACCACCGATGACCGACGACCGCCTGCACCTGCCCTTCCACCGCGACCGCGCGTCGTACGACGCCGAGGTCGACATCCGCGACCAGAGCGCGCCCCTCCCTGGTCGCACCCGCCTGGCCGCACCCGACGGTGCCCCGAACGTGCTCGTCGTCCTGCTCGACGACATGGGCTTCGGCGCGCCCTCGGTGTTCGGCGGGCCGTGCCGGACGCCCGTCGCGGAGCAGCTCGCCGACGACGGCCTGCGCTTCAGCCGGTTCCACACGACCGCGCTCTGCTCGCCCACGCGGGCGGCGCTGATGACCGGCCGCAACCACCACGCCGTCGGCGTCGGACGGTCATGGAGATCTCGACCGGAGCACCCGGCTACGACGGCCTGCGCCCCCGCAGCGCCGGCACCCTCGCCCAGATCCTGCGCGCCAACGGCTACAGCACCGGCGCCTTCGGCAAGTGGCACCAGACGCCGCCGTGGGAGCAGACCGCCGCCGGACCGTTCGACCGCTGGCCGACCGGTGAGGGATTCGACCGGTTCTACGGCTTCCTCGGCGGCGAGGCCAGCCAGTTCGAGCCGACCCTCGTCGACGGGACCACCTTCGTCGACCCGCCGCGCAGCGCCGCCGAGGGCTACCACCTCTCCGAGGACCTCGCCGACCGCGCCATCGCCTGGACCGGTGACGTCCGCACCCACGCCCCCGACAAGCCGTGGCTCTGCTACCTCGCGTTCGGCGCGACCCACGCCCCCTTCCAGGTGCCCGAGGCGTGGCGGGACCGCTACCGCGGGGAGTTCGCGCACGGCTGGGACCGCCAGCGTGAGCTCACCCTCGAACGCCAGCGCCAGCTCGGCGTCGTACCGCCGGACGCGGAGCTGGCCCCGTGGACGCCCGGAGTCCCCCACTGGGACGAGGTCTCCGAGCTCGAGCGCGAGACCGGCCAGCAGCTGATGGAGCTGTACGCCGCCTTCGCCGAGCACACCGATGCCCAGGTGGGCCGGGTGATCGACGCGCTGCGCGAGCGGGGCGAGCTCGACAACACGATCGTGCTCTACATCCTCGGCGACAACGGCGCCTCCGCCGAGGGCGGGCCGGCGGGGACGCTCAACGAGGGGCTGCACTTCAACGGCATCGAGGAGTCGCCGCAGCGGATCGCGGACTTCATCGCCTCCCGACCCGGCGAGCTCGGCGGACCGGACACCTATGCCCACTACCCCGCCGGCTGGGCGGTCGCCATGGACACGCCGTACCAGTGGACGAAGCAGGTCGCCTCCCACTACGGCGGCACGCGCAACGGACTCGTCGTGCACTGGCCCGCGGGGATCCGCGCCCGCGGCGAGGTCCGGCACCAGTGGCACCACGTCAACGACGTGCTGCCGACCCTGCTCGAGGTCGCCGGCGTCCCGGTGCCGGAGACGATCGACGGCGTCCCGCAGGCACCGCTCGACGGCGTCTCCTTCGCCTACTCCTTCGACGCTCCGGACGCCGCCGAGCGGCACACCACCCAGTACTTCGAGATGTTCGGCAACCGCGGGATCTATCACGAGGGCTGGACCGCCGTCGCCGCCCACAAGGCCCCCTGGCACCCGGCGTTCGAGGAGACGCCGCGCTTCGAGGACGACCGCTGGGAGCTGTACGACACCACCACCGACTGGACCCAGGCCCGCGATCTCGCCGCCCGCGAGCCCGAGCGCCTGGCCGAGCTGCAGGCGCTCTTCCTCGCCGAGGCCCGCCGCAACCACGTGCTGCCCATGGACGACAAGCTCACCCGCCGCTTCAACGCCGGCGGCACCGGCCGCCCCGCGCCCCCGACCTCGATCGTGCTCGGGCCGACGTCCGGGCGGCTGCGCGACGACGCCGTGCCGGCGGTGCGCAACGCCTCGCACGTCGTACGCGCGGCCTTCACCGGCGGCCCCGCCACCTCGGGCGTGCTCGTCGCCCAGGGCGGCTACTTCGGTGGCTGGTCGCTCTACGTCAAGGACGGGATCCTCACCTGGGCCTACAGCTACGCAGCGATCGAGTGGACCCACGTGCGGTCGTCCGCGGCGCTGACCGAGGGCGACCACGTCGCCGAGCTGGTCTTCGCCTACGACGGCGGCGGGCTCGGCAAGGGCGCCACCGTCACGCTCGTGCTCGACGGGACGCCCGTGGCGACCGGGCGCCTGGAGCGGTCGCTTCCGTTCATGTTCTCGATGGACCAGACCCTGGACGTCGGCATCGACCGCGGCACGCCGGTGACGCCCGACTACGGGACGCGGGACGGGTTCCGGTTCTCGGGGCGGATCGCGCGGGTCGAGATCGTCACGGGTTCGGACGCGCTGACGCCGAGCGTGGAGGAGCAGGTCGGGGCGGTGCTCGTCACGCAGTGACGGAGGGCGGTGAGCGCTTGGTCGCGGCACGCTCGGTGCGGGGTCTTCTTTACTGAGTGCGTGGTGGCGCGTCGCAGTGATGGAGGTGGTGGCTTGCGGCTCGCTGTCGGCCAGCCGTTGCTGCCGGTACACCCCTGTCCAGCGGTGAATGAGTTGATGCGCTTGCTATCGACTCATGTTCGGAGCGGATGGGCGTGGGTGCCGCGGTGGTCGACCTGCCAGGTGAAGCCGTTGGGGCTCGTCCACGTGTAGGTGCCGGGCTTGGTGACTTCGTAGCGCCACTTCGAGTGGGTCTTGGCCCGGTGATGCCGGCGGCAGAGCGGGACCAGATTGCAGGGGCAGGTGGGTCCGCCCTTGCCGTGCGGTCGGACGTGGTCGAGGTCGCAGCGTGAGGCCTTCCTGCCGCAGTGGGGGAATCGGCAGGTGTGGTCGCGGAGCTCGACGCTCACGCGGTGGCGCTCGGGGATCTCGTAGGACGTGACCGGGATGTGCTCGGCGAGGTCGATGACCGGCCGCACCACCACCGTGGTCGCCGAGCCGAGCCATGCGCGGACCTGCTCGGCACTGATCGGGCGGTCGTTCCACCGACCCACGGGGTTGTCCCCCGAGAGCGTGGTGTCGGTGATGTGGACGTTGAGGGTCGCGCGCTTCGCAGGGCTGCCCTCGAGGTCGAGCATCAGGTCCGCCCGTGCCAGTTCGCCCACCGCCTGGGAGCGACGGACGTCGAGCGGCGCCTCGCTGCCGAGCGTGCCGAGGAGGGTGGCGCGACGAGACACTGCTTCGTCAAGGTCGTGGGCGTCAGCGGCATCGAGCAGGCCGCTGACGGACGCCAGGCCGTTGCTGTTCGGTTGGTCGATGTCGACGTACCGGTGGTCGGCGGCGGCCGCGCGCTCGGCCTCGGCACGCTCAGGGTCGAACCGGATGATCGCTTCGGCGATCAGCCGCTCCAGCTGGGCCCAGCCCACGCCAGAGGCGTTGAACAGGTTGCGGTCGACGAACGCCGCGGCCTCCGCGGACAGCGGGTGCGTCTCCTCGGCCATCCGCTGGGCGCGCCACGGCGCCAACCGGCCGGCCATGACGGCAGCCCAGACGTTCGGGAGGCGCCAGGCGCAGCCCAGGACGTGGCCGACGTAGTCGCGGCCGCCGTCGGGCGTACGGTCCAGGACGGCCACGAGCTCCATGAGGGCGAACTCGGACACCAGGGGTGCGCCGTCGCCGGCGACAGGGAGGCCGGTGTCGATGTAGCCGTCGCGGATCGTGGCCGCGCCCTCGACGCCCTCGACCACGTTCTCCAGCGCCCACGCGGCGATCGTCGCCCACTCGCGGATGAGCGACGCCTCGCGGCCCTCGACCTCGGCCCGCAGCGACGCCAGCATCGTGCTGACGCCGGCGTCGGGAGCGGTCGGAAGAGCCATGACTCCATCCCAACACGTTGAGCCAGACCCGCCAAGGGCACTTCCGCAACCCACGTCCAGATGGCCCGATTCTTGCCGGATCCGGCAAGAAGCCGCCTCGATCAGCCGCCCCGCTCGGCCGTTGAGCCCACCGACTCCGACGAGCCCACCACCGGCCCCACCACCGGCCCCACCACCGGCGCGACGAACCGCTCGACCAGACGCCGCTCCTCGGCCTCGTCGCCACCGGGCACCGTCAGCAGCGAGACGATGACCCGGACCAGCCAGCGGGCGCTGTCGCGGTCAGGGGCCATGGTCAGGCCGAGGGCGGCGACGACGTCGGAGCGGTGGGCGAGGTCGGCGGAGCGCGCGGCATCGGCCTCGCTGAACCAGGCGGCCAGGGTGGGGGTGGCGCGGACGTGGCGCAGCCCCGAGAGGACGGCGTCCGTCACGGTCGCCGCGCGGTCGGCGGCGACCAGGGCTCCGACGCGCACCGCCTCGCGCTGCACGTAGGCGAGCAGCAGCGCGGCCCGGTCGGGGAAGTAGCGGTAGAGGGTGGCGCGGGAGCAGCCGGCCGCGGCGGCGATCTCGCCCATCGCGACGGCGCCGACGCCGCGGACGGCGAAGAGCTCGCCGGCCGCGTCGAGGATCCGCCCCTCCGCCGGCGTACGGCGATCGACCCAACCGCTCACGCGAGCACCTCCAGCGGCATCGACAGCGGACGGCGGACGTAGGCGCCGGGCGCCCAGGTGACAGCGTCGGCGTCGACCGCGAAGTCCGGGATCCGGGTGATCAGCTCGGTCAGGGCGATGCCGATCTGCAGCCGCGCGGCGGCCGCGCCGAGGCAGTGGTGGTGGCCCTGGCTGAAGCTGAGGATCTGGCTCGGCCGACGGCGTACGTCGAGCGCGTCGGCGTCGGGGCCGTACGTGCGGGGGTCGCGGTTGCCGGCGCCGTAGAGCAGCAGCACCTTGCGCCCGGCCGGGATCACCCGGTCGTGGAGCGCCACCTCACGGGTCGTCGTCCGCGCCAGGCCCTGGACCGGCGAGGTCAGCCGGAGGAACTCGTCGACCGCATCAGGCACCAGGGCGGGCGAGGCGGCGAGCAGGGCGCGCTGGTCGGGCCGGTCGGCGAGCAGCTGAACGGCGCCGCCGAGCGCGCCGGTCGAGGTGTCGTTGCCACCGGCGACCATGGTGAACACGAACGCGAGGATCTCCAGCAGCTCGACGTCGGCCTGCACCAGCTGCGAGACCGTGTCGTCGCCCGGCTCGCGGCGGCGCCGCTCGACCAGCTCGGAGAAGTAGCCCATCAGCTCCATCGTCGCGCCGGCTGCGCCCACGGCGGCGGCCTCGCCCTCACCGGCGACATTGGCCGCGACGATCGCGCCGCTCCAGTCGTCGAAGCGCGGCTGGTCGGCGGCCGGGACGCCGAGGTAGTGGCCGACCACGAGGCTCGGCAACGGCTTGAACAGCTCGGCGACGATGTCGCCCCCGCCCGCCGCGCGCAGGCCTTCGAGCCGCTCGACCACGAACGCCCGCACCACCGGCTCGAGGTCGCGCACCTGCCGCGGCGTGAACCCGCGCGCGACCAGCTTGCGGAAGGTGGTGTGCACCGGCGGGTCGGTCATCACGAACGGCGGGTTGTCGACGAGGCCGATCCGCTCGAGCTCGTCGTACTCGACGGTGAGCCCGCCCGTGCTCGAGTAGGTCGCCACGTCGACCGCCGCGGCCAGGACGTCGGCGTGGCGCGACAGCACGTAGTAGTCGTCGCCCGGGCGCCGCGACGGGGTCACGTGGTGCACGGGGTCGTGGTCGCGCAGCCAGGCGTACGACGTCCACGGGTCGCGCCACGCGGTGCCGCCGCCGGGGCGGTAGCCGTGAGACAGTTCAGCCGACATGTCCCTAGCGTGAGACATGTCGGCTGATCTGTCTAGCAACTTGCCCGACTCAGACGACGATCGCCTCCGGCACCGACGCGCCCGGGAGCCGGCGCTCGGCGTCGGTCAACCAGGCCAGCTGCTCGAGCCGCTCGAGGATCGTGTGCAGCAGGTCGGCGCTGGTCGGGTCGGCGGCGTCGACCTCGTCGTGGACGCGGCGGACGGTGCCGGTCACGGCGTACAGCGACGCGACGATCGCGTCGATCGCCTCACCCGTGTCGACCTCGCCGCGCGGGAAGGCCGGGAGGCTGGACTGGGCGGCGGTGCGGGCCGACGTGCCGTCGGGGACGACGTAGAGCGCGCGCATCCGCTCGGCCACGTCGTCGGTGAAGGTGCGGGCGGCGGCGACGATCTCGTCGAGCTGGAGGTGCAGGTCGCGGAAGTTGGCGCCCACGGCGTTCCAGTGCGCCTGCTTGCCCTGGAGGGCGAGGTCGTTGAGGTCGACGAGGACCTGCTGGAGGTTCGCGGCGAGCTGCTCGTCGGCGCGGAAGGCCGGGTGGGAGACGTGCTGACGGGTGCGGTGCTGGGTCGCGGTGGTCATGCGACCACCGTGCCACCTTTTCTTGAATGATTCCAGGAAAGCGAGCCTAGCCTTCCCCGCTGCTCCGGCCGGAGCGCCCCGAGAGCCTGTGCCGCGCGACCGTCCCCACGATCGGAGCGCGCGGCACAGGCCCGTCTCTTCCCCCGGATCCCCCCGGCTCAATCCTCCTCAGCGCACCCGTTTCGCCGCGCTCACCCGGACCGCCGTCGTGCAGCCCGGCCGCGATCCGGTCACCCGGACGGCGATCCGCTTGCCGCGGTCCTTGCGCCCGACTCGGTACGACGCCCTCGTGGCGCCCTTGATCGCCTTGCCGTTGCGCAGCCACTGGTAGGTGAGCGTCACCGGCGCCGGCCCCCAGGTCCCGGCCACCGCCCGCAGTCGCCGGCCGGTCCTGGCCGTGCCGGTGACCCGCGGCGTCGGCGCGCTCAGCGTCCCCACGCCGACCAGCACCTCGGCGCTGGTCCGCTCGGCGCTCGCGTAGCCGGTGCGCGACCCGGTCACCCGGACGCTCAGCCGGTGGCCGAGGTCCGCCGCCCCGGGCGTGTACGACGCCGCGGTGGCGCCGTCGATCGCCGTGCCGTCGCGCAGCCAGCGGTAGCCGAGGCTCACCGTCCCGGGCCCCCACGACCCGGGCTTCGCGACGAGCGGCCGGCCGACCTGCGCCGGCCCCGGCAGGGTCGGCGTCGCGGGCGTGAGCTCGCCGGTGGCGATGGTGAACGTGACGGTGGCGTAGTTCGACTTCTGCCAGGCGTCGTCGCGGACCGCGTAGGCGACGGTGTCGACGCCGGTGAAGTCGGCGTCCGGGGTGTAGACGAGCGAGCCGTCGTTGTTGTGCGCCAGCATGCCGTGCGACGGGAAGCCCCAGTCGGTGGCCTCGACGGGGAGACCCTCCGGGTCGGTGTCGTTGGCGAGCACGCCCTCGGCCGCCGAGACGTGCAGCGGGACGCCGGGCACCGCGTCGTACGCATCGTCGACGGCGACCGGCGCGTCGTTGACGACCTCGATCGTGATGGTCGCGGAGCCGCTCACGGCGTTCTGCGGGTCCTTGGCGGTGTAGGTGATCGTCTCGGTGCCGTGCCAGCCGGCCTGCGGCTGGTAGGTGAAGGCGCCGGTGGCGTCGTCGAAGACGGTGAACGTGCCGTGCTGCGGCGTCCCGTGCGACGCGATCTGGAGAGCCTGCTTCTCGAAGTCGGTGTCATTGGCCAGCGGCCCCTGCGCGGCGCTCACGGTCAGCGGCTTGCCCTGGTGCACCTGGTAGCCGTCGGCGTTGGCGACCGGCGCCTGGTTGACGCCCGTCGGGACGACGGTGACGGCCACGTTCGCCCATCCGCTGTCGTTGCCGTCGGGGTCGCGCAGGCGGTAGATGATCGTGTCGGGCCCGCTGTAGCCGGGATTCGGCGTGTAGGTGATCGTCTTCGCCGCATAGCTGGCGAGCGCGGTGCCGTGGCCGCCACCGAGCACGCTGACGACGACGTACGACGAGTCGGGGTCGGAGTCGTTGGCGGTCAGCGTCGAGAACGGGATCACCGTCGCGGTGTCCTGCGCGACCTGGAGGGCGTCGTCGACCGCCACCGGCGGCAGCGACTTCACGCTCAGGCTGACGGTGGCGAAGGGCGTCTCGTTGCCCTCGGAGTCGGTCACCCGGTAGGTGAACGAGTCGGCGCCGACATACCCCGGCTGCGGCGTGTAGGTGAACGCGCCGGTGTAGTTGTCGAGCCCCGTGAGCGTGCCGTGGGCGGGGTCGGTGTGCCCGTTGACCTGGAGGTACGCCGAGTCGGCGTCGGAGTCGTTGGCGAGCAGACCGTTGGCCTTGGTCGTCGTCAGGCTGCCGCCCTTGGGGACGTCGTAGGCGTCCGGCTTGGCGACCGGCAGCTTCTGCGGGCCCTGGTCGGTCATCGTGATCGTGTAGACCTGCTGGGTCGTGTTCACCCCGTCGCTGGCGAGGTAGGTGAACCGGCGGGTGCCGACGAAGCCCGTCGGCGGCGTGTAGACGTAGGCCTTGGTGCCGTACGCAGGAGCGCCCAGGAAGTCCTCGCCGGGCAGGAAGGCCCCGTTCTCGGGCATCGTCTGCGACTGGGTCGTGATCGGAGCGCCCTCCGGATCGAGGTCGTTGGCCGTGAGCTGGCCCTGCAGGTTCGAGAAGATCAGCTTGAGACCCTTGCCGGTCGCGAAGGACTCGGTCTGCGTGACGACCGCCGCATTCCCCTGCCGGCCGACGGTGACGACGATCTTCTGCGGGTTGCTCACGTTGACGCCGTCGGTCAGCTTGTAGGAGATGGTGAGCGGGCCCTCGTAGGTGCCGGGCTTGAGCGTGAACGCGCACGTCGAGCTCAGGTAGGTGAAGGTGACGTCGGTCGCCGCGACCGAGTCGACGGTGATCGGACCGCCCTGCGGGTCGGTGGCTCCGGCGCAGAGGTTGCCGGTCAGCGTGGTGCCGTACGTCGTGCTGAAGTACTGGGTCGGCACGGTCGGCGCCGCCGCGGGATCGGCGTGCGCGGCGCCGGGGACGAGCGCGACGAGGGTGGCCGCGAATCCGGTCAGGACGGCGGCGACGAGTGAGGGTGGGGACATGGCTCCACCCTCGGGCGCGGGGATGCGCGGGCGGATGGGCAAGCGCTGCTCAACCGGGTGCTCAGGTAAAGAATCGGCGATTACTCAGGTCGGGCGGACGATTGCTCACCGATGCGGCCCAGCCCCCGGTCGACCGCCCTAGACTCCCCGCATGCCCGGACCGTGGCCTCTTCTCGGGAGGGAACGCGAGCTCGACGCCGCACTCTCGGCCCTGTCCGGCCCGGCGCGCGTGGTCACCGTCCACGGAGCGACCGGCGTCGGGAAGTCCCGCTTCCTGGCGGAGATCGCGGCCCGTGCGAGCGCCCAGGGCGACCACGTCGTCGAGGTCGTCGGCAGCGCGATCCTCGCCGTGGTGCCACTGGGCGCGCTGTCGGCCCAGCTACCCGGCCTCAGCCCGTACGACGGCGCACCCGCCGATCCCGCCCGCCTCTTCGCCGACGCGGCCGCCGCCCTCGCGCACGCGGCCGCCGGCCGGTCGACGGTCCTCGTGGTCGACGACGCGACCCTGCTCGACTCGACGTCCCTGCTGCTCGTCGCCCAGCTCGCCGCGGCCGGACGGCTGCGCCTGGTCGTCTCCCTGCGCGCCGGAGACCCGCTGCCCGACCCGCTGGTCGCGACCTGGAGCGCCGCCCGCGACGTACGCGTCGACCTCGAGCCGCTCACCCCGGCCACCACGATGGCGGTGCTGGAAGGCGCGCTGAACGGCCCGGTCGCGCACCGCACCGCGGCCACGCTGCATGCCGCGAGCGGCGGCAACCCGCTCTACCTGCGCGAGCTGGTGCTCGGCGCTCTCGCCGACGAGACGCTGCACGCGAGCACGGACATGTGGCAGCTCGCCGGCGACGCGCGCGCGACACCGACGCTGCGCGACCTGGTGCTCGCCCGGCTCGCGCCGCTCGGGCCCGAGGCGCGCGACGCGCTGGAGCGGCTCGCGGTGTGCGGCGAGCTGCGTCCCGACCAGCTCCCCGGCGACGGCGTACGACGGGCGCTCGCGGCGCTCGAGGAGGCGGGGCTGGTGCGGGTCGGCGAGCGGGGCGTGGCGCCCGCGCAGCCGGTCTACGCGACCGTGCTCGTGCAGGCGATGTCGCGGCTGCGGGTCGAGGACATCCTCACCGAGCAGGCCGCGCTGCTGGCCGAGCGCGCGGGCGGGACACCGCAGGCCCTGCTCGTCACCATGTGGCAGCTAGAGGCGGGGATCGGCGCCGATCCGGAGCTGATCGTCGCGGCCGCGCGCTACGCCGCCGGCACCGGCGACCACCTGCTCGTGATCCGGCTGACCGATGCCGGTCTGCGCACTGCCCCCGGCGACGGCGAGTTGCTGCTGCTCCGCGCCGACGCGCTGCTGCGGGCGGGACGGTCCGACGAGGCGCTCAGCACGCTGGAGCGGCTGACCGGCGAGGGCACGCCGGGCGTGCGCCTGACCCGACTGGTCGCGGTCGCCCAGCTCACCGGACGCGGGCCGATCGCGGCGCTCGACGTCCTCGACCGCGCGGCGAGCAGGGCCAGCCGCCCGAGCCCCGCGCTCGAGCTCACCCGGATCGCGGCGCTGGTCTCGGCGGGCCGCCCCGCGGAGGCCGTGGAGGTTGCGGACCGGCTCGCCGCGCTGCTCGGCGACACCGAGCAGGACCGGGCCCGCATCGCCCACGCCCGCGCCATCGCGCTCGGCTGCCTGGGCCGCGAGGACGAGGCGATGGCTGCCGCGGAGACCGCGGTCGCCTTCGCCGAGGCGACCGACGGCCAGGTGCTCGGGCTGTTCCGCAGCGAGACCAGCCTGACGTTGGCGACCGTGCAGCACCTCGCCGGTCGGTACGGCGCCGCACGGGCCACCGCCGTGCGCGCGCTCACCGAGGCGGCCGACGGCGGCGACGAGATCCTCGGCCGCTCCATCGAGTTCCTGCTCGGCCGGATCGCGTCCGACGCCGGGCATCTCGCGGCAGCCGAGCGCTGGCTGGCCGAGACGATCAGCGGCGCGACGTCGGTCGGGCCGCCGGGGCTCGCCGTCCTGGCCCGGCTGAGCCTGACCGCCGTGCACGGCGCGACCGGCGCGCTCGACAAGGCCCGCGCGACCTTGGCGGAGATCCCCGCGGAGCTGGTGCCGTCGTCCTGGCTGGCGCTCGCGCGGGGCTGGGCCGAGGGCGGCGCCGACGCGGCCGGGATCCTGCGCCACATCGAGGAGGCGGCGGGCAAGGCGGAGGCCGGCGGCAACCTGGCGCTCGCCGCGACGTCCTGGGAGGCCGCGATCGAGCTCGACCGGGCTGACGCGGCCGTCGTCCCGCTCCGGCGGATCGCGGACGGCGCGGCCAGCGGCTACCTCGACCTGCTGGCCGACCATGCGGCCGCCGCCGCTGCGGGCGATCACACCCGGCTGCTGGAGATCTGCGAGCGGTGGGAGGAGCGCGACGGGCTCCGGCTCGCCGCCGCGGCCGCCGCCGGCGCCGCGCGGGCCCTGAAGGGCGCACGGGCCGCGACCGCCGCATGGGCGCGCGCCGACAAGCTGGTCCGACGCTGCGACGGCCTCGACGTGCCCGTCGTCCGCTCCGCCGAGGCGACCAGTCCACTCACCCCGCGCGAGCGCGAGATCGCCGCGCTGGCGGCAGGAGGCGCGACCAGCAAGGAGATCGCGGCCCAGCTGTTCCTGTCGTCGCGGACCGTCGACAACCACCTGCAGTCGGTCTACACCAAGCTCGGCGTCAGCGGCCGCCAGGAGCTGGCGGGCAGCTGAGCTCGACGACGTCCGCCCGGCGCGTCTCGAGGAAGGCCCGCACCGTGGCGAGCGTCGCCCCCTCGACGCCGAGGTCGTGCAGGGTGAGCACCAGATGCTCGACGACCGCGTCGAAGGCGGCATCGGTGATGCCGAGCCCGGCGTGGGCGTCGGCGAGTCCGCGGCCGCCGAACAGCTCGGGGCCACCCAGCGCGTGGCCGAGGAAGGCGCGCTGATGGGCCTTGAGCCGGGCCAGGTCGACGTCGCCGAACCAGCCGCCGAGGTCGGGATCGTCCAGCACCCGCTGGTAGAACACCGCGACCGCGGCCCTCACCCCGCCGGATCCGCCGACGGCGTCGTACGCGCTCATGGCGAGGACGCTAGCGGCGCCCGGCCGGGTCTCGCCTGAGCAACGCCTACTCAGATCCTCCGTCGCACCCGGCATCTCCGCTCGGAAAGCGCCCGAAGGACGACAGTGGTGCCGGGTGAGACCAGGAGATCAGGCCGGGACGACGTCCGGCGAGCCCAGGAACACCGGCAGCGCCTCGACGCCGTAGACCGCCGAGAGCTTGCGGAAGTCGAGGTCGGAGATGTCGGCGGCCATGGCCAGGTCGGGGAAGCGCTCGGCGAGCATCCGCAGCGCGGTCCGCAGCTCCATCCGCGCCAGCTCGGCGCCGACGCAGCGGTGCATGCCCCAGCCGAACGCCAGGTGGCGGGTGGGCTCGCGGGTCGGGTCGAAGGTGTCGAGCCCCGGCGCCAGCGCGGGGTCGCGGTTGGCGGCGAGCAGCGAGACGCCGACGGCGTCGCCGGCCTTGATGGTCACGCCGCCGACCTCGACGTCCTGCTTGGCGAAGCGCAGGAAGGCGAGCTGGACGACGCACAGGTGGCGCAGCAGCTCCTCGACGACCTGGTTGACCTGCTCGGCGTTCTCGGAGCGGAGCATCCGGCCGGCCTCGGGCGTGGTGGCGATCAGGTAGGCGCCGAGCGCGAGCATGCTGGCCGACGTCTCGTAGCCGCCGAGGAAGACGCCGTCGGCGATGCCGCCGAGGGTGACGTCGTCGAGCTCGTCGCCGTGCTCCTTGAGCAGCGCACCGATCAGGCCGTCGCCCGGGTTGTCGCGCTGCTCGCGCACCGCGTTGATGAGGAACTCGCGGGTGTGGGCGGCCGCGCCGAACGCGCCGGCACCGCCCTCGGAGAGGTCGAAGCGGGCAACGCCGAGCTCGAGGAAGCGCTTGCGGTCGTCGACCGGCAGGCCGAGCAAGTCGCAGATCACGTCGAACGGGACGGCGAACGCGAACTCCTGCACCATGTCGACGGCCTTGCCGTCGCGGCCCGCGGCCTCCATCGCGTCGAGGCGCTGGCGCACGATCGACTCGATGCCCGGCTGCAGGCGGGCGAGCCGGCGCATCGTGAACTCGGGCGTGAGGTACTTGCGCAGCTGGGTGTGCAGCGGCGGGTCGGTCATGCCGAGGCCGCCGATCTGCTCCTCCTCGGAGCGGCCCTCCTGCGACACGAACTGGCCGAGATCGTTGGACCACAGCTCGGCGCCGCCGGACAGCACCTCGCGCGACTCCTCGTAGCCCGACACCAGCCACACGCCCTTGCCGAACAGGTCGGCGAGCTTCTTGACCGGCGTCTCCGCCTGGACCTGGGCCATCGCGGGCAGCGGGTCGAGGCCGTCCCGCTTGAGCGGGAGGGTCATCGAGTCGGGGAGGAAGCGCAGCTTCCGCAGGTCGATGCCGTTGCGCATGGTCCGGTTGAGCAGCCAGATGCCGACGCGCTGCTTGACCGTGCCCAGCATCGGGCCGAGAAGGGGGAGCCGCATGGGCGTATTCCATCAGACGAGACGCCCAGGACACATCAGGAGTGACCCTGATCGCGTCCCTGAGGGACCGGGGCCGGTTCCGGGCTAGCCTGAGCGGGTGCCTGACACAGCAGTGGAATGGGACCGGTACGACGCCGTGCTCTTCGACCTCGACGGCGTGGTCACGCCGACGGCCGAGGTGCACATGCACGCCTGGGAGGCGATGTTCACCGCCTTCCTGACGGAGCGCTCGGCGCACGACGGCACGGTGTACCCGCCGTACACCGAGCGCGACTACTTCGAGTACGTCGACGGCAAGCCCCGCTACGACGGCGTGCGCGCCGTGCTCGCGTCGCGCGGCATCACACTGCCGGAGGGCAGTCCCGACGACCCACCGACCGCGGAGACCGTCATGGGCCTGGGCAATCGCAAGAACGAGGCGTTCACGACGATCCTCGAGACCGACGGCGTGGTCGCCTATCCCGGCTCGGTCACGCTGATCGAGGAGCTGCACCGCCGCGGCAAGAAGCTGGCGGTCGTGTCGTCCTCGCGCAATGCCCCCGCGGTGATCGCCGCGGCCGGGCTGACCGGCGACTTCGACTTCGTGATGCACGGCGGCCTCGCAGCCGAGCTGCACCTGCCCGGCAAGCCGGCGCCCGACACGTTCGGCCATGCGGCCGAGGAGCTGGGCGCGACCAACGAGCGGTCCGTCGTACTCGAGGACGCGATCAACGGCGTCGCCGCCGGACGCGCGGGCCACTTCGGGCTGGTGATCGGCGTCGACCGCGGCGCCGGCGCGGACGCGCTGCGCGGGGCCGGCGCCGACGTGGTCGTCGGCGACCTCGCCGAGCTCGTCGCGGGGAGCCGCGGGTGAACGCGCCCGACGGCGGCCCGGGCCCCTCGCACGTCGCGCCGCCGGTCGAGGACCCGCTCGACCGCACCCGGTTCCCGGTCGACGAGTGGCGGCTGGTCGAGACCCGGTTCGACATGTCCGACCGCGGCACGATGGAGTCCCTGTTCACGGTCGGCAACGGCTATCTCGGCCTGCGCGGCAACAACTCCGAGAGCCGCGACGCGCACGTCGACGGCACCTACATCAACGGCTTCCACGAGACCTGGCCGATCTCCCACGCCGAGGAGGCGTACGGCTTCGCGCGGGTGGGGCAGACGATCGTCAACGTGCCGGACCCGAAGGTGATCCGGCTCTACGTCGACGACGAGCCGCTGCAGGTGTCGGTCGCCGACCTGCTCGAGTACGAGCGCGCACTCGACTTCCGCACCGGCGTGCTCAGCCGCGACCTGCTGTGGCGCACCCCCGGCGGCAAGCGAGTCCGTATCCGCAGCTCGCGGATGGTGCCGCTGGGGCAGCGCCATCTCGCCGTCCTCACCTTCGAGGTGACCCTCCTCGACCACCCGGCGTCGCTGTCGATCTCGTCGCAGCTGGTGAACCGGCAGGACGAGCACCTCGAGTCGCCGCCCGGCGTGGGCCCGAGCGCCGGGCTCCCCGTCGACAACGGCGGGGTCAACGGCAAGAACGGCGCCGATCCCCGCAAGGCCGAGGCGTTCGAGCGGCGCGTCCTCGCGCCACGCATCCACGGCGCCGACCCCGAGACCGGGCGGATCAAGCTCGGCTACCGGACCGTCGACAGCGGGATGACGATCGGCGTCGTCGCCGACCACACACTGGAGACGGCGTCGAACCACTCGATGACGGTGCACTCCGAGGACGACCTGGCGAAGGTGATCTACCGGATCGCGGCCGAGCCCGGCATCCCCGTCCGGCTGACCAAGCTGGTCTCCTTCCACACCGCGACGAAGGTCCCGCCGCGCGAGCTGATCGACCGCTGCGAGCGGACGCTCGACCGCACCCGCGAGGAGGGCGTGGCCCAGCAGTACGCCGCGCAGAAAGCCTGGCTGGCGGAGTTCTGGGCGCGCGCCGACGTCGAGATCCCCGGCCAGCCCGCCCTGCAGCAGGCGGTGCGGTGGAACCTCTTCGCGGTGCTGCAGGCCTCCGCCCGCGCGGAGGGGCAGGGCATCGCGGCCAAGGGGGTGAGCGGCTCCGGCTACGGCGGCCACTACTTCTGGGACACCGAGATCTACGTGATGCCCTTCCTCACCTACACGATGCCGTGGGCCGCACGGAACGCGCTGCGCTTCCGCTACTCGCTGCTCGCCAGCGCCCGCGAGCGCGCCCGCGAGCTGTCGCAGAAGGGCGCGCTCTTCCCGTGGCGCACCATCAACGGACACGAGGCGTCGGCCTACTACGCGGCCGGGACGGCGCAGTATCACATCGACGCCGACATCGCGTACGCGCTGAGCCAGTACGTCGGCGCGACCGGCGACGAGGAGTTCCTGGCCCGCGAGGCGGTCGACATCTTCGTCGAGACCGCCCGTCTGTGGGCCGATCTGGGCTTCTGGCGCGACGAGTCGCGGCGTACCTTCCACATCCACGGCGTCACCGGGCCCGACGAGTACACGACCGTCGTCAACGACAACCTCTACACGAACGTGCTCGCGCGCTTCAACCTGCGCCGTGCGGCCCGCGCCGTCTGGGAGCTGCAGCGCGACGACCCGAAGGCCTACGACGCACTGGTGCGCCGCACCGGCCTGACCGCCGACGAGCCCGACGAGTGGGCCGAGTGCGCGCAGGGCATGTCGATCCCGTACGACGAGTTCCTCGGCATCCACCCGCAGGACGCGCACTTCCTCGAGCGCGAGATGTGGGACCTGGAGAACACGCCGCTGGAGAAGCGGCCGCTGCTGCTCAACTACCACCCGCTGGTGATCTACCGGTTCCAGGTGCTCAAGCAGGCCGACGTCGTCCTCGCGCTCTTCTTGCAGGGCGAGGAGTTCACGGCCGAGCAGAAGAAGGCCGACTTCGACTACTACGACCCGATCACCACCGGCGACTCGACGCTGTCGGCGGTGATGCAGTCGATCATGGCCGCCGAGGTGGGCTATGCCGACCTGGCGCTGCGCTACTTCATGTCCGCGCTCTTCGTCGACCTCGACGACCGCCACAACAACACCGCCGAAGGCATCCACGTCGCCTCCACCGGCGGCGCCTGGACCGCTCTCGTCTGCGGCTTCGGCGGCTTCCGCGACATCGGCTCGGCGGCCGGCGACCAGCAGTGGCAGTTCGACCCGCGGCTGCCGTCGGAGTGGTCGTCGCTCGTCTACCGGGTGACCCTGCACGGCACGCGGCTGCGCGTCACGGTGCGGCCCGACGAGCTGGAGCTGTACGTCGAGCACGGCGTCCGCCCGGTCACCGTGTCGGTGCGAGGCACCGCGGTCACGGTCGCTCCGGGGGCGCCGGCGGTCGTCGCGCTGAAGCACCAGGGGCCGCGGCTCGAGGGCGAGCCGCCGTACCCGGCGGGGATCCAGCGGGCCGACGGGACGGTGATCTCGGCGATCGTGCCGTCCGGCGACTGAGGCGGCGCGAGCTCAGGCGCTGAAGACGGTCGGCGCCATCCAGTCGGCGAGCCACGACACCGGCGCGCCTCGCGGCCCGACCTCGCGCAGCTCGCGGGCCGCGAGCTCGAGCAGGAGCAGTCGCGCCACGCACGACGCCTCGGGAACAACGCGTCCGTGCCAGCGCCCGAGCAGGCGCGGCGCCTCGGCCACGAGCGCCGTGCCGGCGTCGGGCGAGCGGCTGTCGCCGCGCAGCTCGATCAGCCGGTGGTGCAATGCGTCGAAGCCCACCGGCCGGTTGGCGCGATAGCGGTCCCAGCCCCACGCCAGCACCGACCCGCCGGGACCGGCGGCCAGGGTCCGCGAGGACCAGGCGCCGTGGCAGCCGCCGCGGGGCAGCGCGTCGAGGTCGTAGCGCTCGGCGAGCCGGTCGAGGGTCGCGAGCAGCTGGTCGGCGAAGCCGGTGTGCTCCAGCTCGCGCAGCTCGCCGCGCAGCCCGTCGGCGTAGGACCTGCCGAGCTCGGCCGGCGACGCCAGCGCGACGATCGACCGCTCGGCCGCCCGCCGCTCCCGCGCCCCGGGGGCGCGCACCGGCCCCGCCGCCGTCCGCCACTCCTGAACCAGCAGCGGCCGCCCGTGCCAGGTCGTCAGCGCCGCCACCTCCGGCACGACGAGACGGTCGGCCCGGCTGCTCAGCGCCGCGAGGACGGAGGCCTCGGCCAGGATGCTCGCGGAGGTCGCGTCGTCGACGCCCCACCGCGCCAGCGCGACCGGGCTCCCGGCGGGCGCGGCGCCGGCCGGCACGCGGTCGCGGACCTGGAGCAGCAGGCCGCCGTACGGGATGGCGGTGAGGTGCGGCGTCAGCCGGACCGCCCGGCCGAGCGCGTGCCCGACCAGCTCGGTCAGCTCGCTCAGCCCGCTCACCGCGGTGGTCATTGCGCGTCTCTGCTCGATCATGTGCCCTCCCCTGGCCCCACCAGCGTCCCCGGCGGATTCCAGGGTCCGCGAGGCCGGGCCGCTTCGGGGCGGATCGGCCGCGCTTTCCCCAGAATTCGGGATGGGGCCTACCCCGGTGACGGCAATGTCACACCGCCGGACGTGAGATCCGCGTCCCGGACCTTCGCGGACGGGCGTCTACTGGACCGGTGACCTCGACCGCCGCCCCGCAGCGCGCGGGCGGCCGCACGGTCACCCCCGCCCGTCGCTGGGCGATGCTCGCGGTCAGCACCGGCGGCCAGGCGGCGACCGCGGCGATGGTCGTGGCGCCGTCCTTCCTCATCCCCGAGCTGCACCGCCCGGTGGCCGAGGGCGGGCACGGGATGTCCCTGCCCGCGGCGGGTCTCGTGGCGTCGGCCGCGATGGTGGGGCTGATGTGCACCCTGGTGCTGTGGGGGATGCTCGTCGACCGGCGTGGCGAGCGGTTCGCGCTGATCAGCGGGCTGGCGATCACGGCCGCCGGCGGTGCGGCGGGCACGCTCACCGACCGGCCGGTGCTGCTGGCCGCGGCCTTCCTCGTCGCCGGTGCGGGCGCGGCGGCGACCAACTCGGCGTCCGGGCGCGTGGTGGTGGGCTGGTTCCCGCCGGAGCGGCGCGGCGTCGCGATGGGCATCCGGCAGACCGGGCAGCCACTCGGGGTGGGGCTCGCGGCGGCGACGGTGGCCGCCCTCGCCCACCGGTACGGCGTCGGCCCGGCGCTGTGGGTCCCCACCGGCGCGACGGTGGTCGCGGGCGTCCTGGTGGCCCTCGTCGTCCTCGACCCGCCGCGGCCGCCGCACCACGAGGCCCAGGCGGCCGCCAACCCCTACCGCGCGGACACCTTCCTCGCCCGCGTCCACGGCGCCTCGATGCTGCTCGTCGTCCCGCAGTTCGCGGTCTGGACGTTCGGCCTGACCTGGCTCGTCGAGGACCTCGGCTGGTCGCCCGGCCGCGCCGGACTGATCGTGGCGCTCACCCAGGTCGCCGGCGCCGCGGCGCGGATCGCGGCCGGCTGGGTGTCCGACCTGCTCGGCAGCCGGATGCGGCCGATGCGGGCGGTCGCCGTCCTCGCCGCGGCGACGATGGGGCTGCTCGGGCTCACCGCCGCGACCCATCTGGCGCCGCTCGCCGTCCTCTTCCTGGTCGTCGCGTCGGCGGTCACCGTCGCCGACAACGGCCTGGCGTTCACCGCCGTCGCCGAGCGCGCCGGCCCGTTCTGGTCCGGGCGGGCGCTGGGCCTGCAGAACACCGGCCAGCACCTGGTCGCCGCCGTCGTCCCGCCCCTCGCGGGCCTCACCATCACGCTCTGGGGCTACGGCGCCACCTTCGCGCTGGCCGGCCTGCTGCCGCTGCTCGCGATCACGCTCGTCCCGGTCGCGGGCGAGCGCTCGGTGTCCTAGAAGTCGTAGTCGACGACGACCGGCGCGTGGTCGCTGAGCCGGACGCCGTCGTGCTCGCGGTCGACGACCGCCACCACCGCCGCGCGGGCCAGCGCCGGCGTCGCGAGGTGGTAGTCGATCCGCCAGCCCGCGTCGCGCTCGTAGGCGCGGCCGAGCCAGCTCCACCACGAGTACGGCCCCTCGACGTCCGGGTGCAGTCGCCGCACCACGTCGACCAGCGTGCGAGGGGAGAGCTGGGCGGCGATCCACTCCCGCTCCTCGGGGAGGAAGCCCTCGACCTGGTTGCTGCGTCGCCAGTTGGCGACGTCGAGGCGGGTGTGGGCCACATTGAGGTCGCCGGTGAGGAGGAACTCCCGGCCCTCGGCGGCCGCCCGGCGCCGGGCCGCGCCGAGGTGGCGGGCGAAGCCGGCGAGGAAGGCCATCTTGCGCTCGTACTTCGCGCCGCCGTCGGGCGCCTCGCGCATCCGCTTGGGGTCTTGGAGGTGCGCGGGCAGGCCGCCCTTGGGCAGGTAGAGGCTGGCCACCGTCACCGGGGCGTCGGCGAGGTCGACCTCGACGTACCGGCCCTCGGTCGCGTGGGTGCGCAGCGCTCGCGGCAGCGGCCGGTCGGGGTCGGCGACCGACCAGGTCCGGACCGCCAGCGGCGGCACCTTGGTCAGGACGGCGACGCCGTTGCGCCCCGCGAGCTGCCCCGCGTCGTAGGCGGACTCGTAGTCGCCGAAGGCGTCGTCGGGCAGCTGGTCGACCGGGCAGCGGACCTCCTGCAGGGTGACCACGTCGCAGCCGCGGGTCGCCAGCCAGTCGCCGAAGCCCCGCCGGTGGGCGGCCCGGATGCCGTTGACGTTGACGGTCGCGATGCGCAGCACCGCTGCATGTTAAGGAGTCAGGGCGCTCCACCGGTCGAGCAGGTCGGCCTCACGCTCGAGCGTGATCCCGCCGATCCGCGCGGCCGGGTCGGCCTCGAGCCAGCCGCGGGTGTCGTGCGTGGTGTCGGCGACCGGCCGCAGCTCGAGTCCCGCGGCGATCGCAGGCCCGGCGTCGTGCGCGAGCATGCCGTCGTAGGCCGGGCGGGGCAGCCACAGCGGGATGCTGTCGGGCCCCGACCACGGCTCGACGCCCTCCGCCTCGAGGAAGGCGTGGTCGACCCACACCAGGCGCGCGTGCGGCAGGCACAGCGCCAGCAGGTCGCCGATCGGGAGCGGCTCGCCGACCGCGTCGAAGACGCCGCCGGTCCGCTCCTCCGCGAGGGTCACGATCCACGCCGCGAGGTCGCGGACGTCGATGACCTGGACCACGTCGTCCGGCCGCCCCGGGGCGAGCACGTCGCCGGTCGCCTCCGAGCGCCGCGCCCAATAGGCGAACCGTCCGCTCGGGTCGCCGGGCCCCACGATCAGGCCCGGTCGTACGACGGCCGCGCCCGGCACCGCGTCGAGGACCAGCCGCTCGCAGGCGACCTTCATCCCGCCGTAGGCGTCGACGCTCGCCGTCGGGTCGACGTCGTCGTCGATCGCCTCGCGCAGCCGGCCGACGCCGGGGCCGGCCGGGTCGGTGTCGTCGGCGTAGACCGACACGGTGGACACGAACACCCAGTGCGCGTCCGGGACGGCGGCCAGCGCGCGGCGCACGTGGGAGGGTGTGCGCGACACGTCGACCACGGCGTCGTACGGCTCGCCGTCGGTGAGCTCGTCGGGCGCCGGCTCCGACCGGTCCCACCGCAGGGTCGTCACGCCGGGTGGGATGGCGCCGGACTGCCCCCGGTTGGCGCACACGACCTGGTGGCCGCGACGGGCCGCCTCGGCCGCGACCGCGCGGGACAGGAACCGGTTACCGCCGAGCACCAGGATTCGCATCGCCCCATCTCACCCGGAGATCGGGCCGAGGACAAGCACGACGCTCAGAGGAACTGCGTCGGGTCGAACTCGTCGATCGGGATGATCCGGACGCGCGGCAGCCGCTCGTTGAACGCGTTGACGTCGTACTCGAGGTCGAAGAACTCCAGCCCGCGGGTGGTCAGCTGCGCGAACTGGCTGTTGCGGAACTCGGTGAAGCCGACCAGCCCGACCCGCCGCCCGTCGAGGACGCCCTCGACCTGCTCGACGAAGTCGCCGTCGTTGCTGACCAGCACCACGTCGTCGTCCCGCTCGCGGATCGCCTCCAGCGTGCGCTGGATGGCGATGTCGACGACCTTCTGGTTGGCGCCGCCGGACAGGGGCACCGGCCGGAAGCCGATCGCGAGCAGCGCCTGCACGAACGACATCGGCAGCTCGCTGTTGGCGGCGAGGAAGAACAGGCCGTTGGTCTGCTGGCCCCAACGCCGCTCCACGAACTGCAGCAGCCGCTCCCAGCGCGGCCGCTCCTCGGGGCGGGGACGGCGTCCGAGGATGGACGTCCCCAGGGTGGCGTCGATGTTCTCCCCGTCGACGAGGACGTGGGTGGTGCGCGCGGTCTCGCCCATGGGAGGAGGCTAGGGCATGGTCCGGGCGGCGGCGGGACCCGCGTGTAACTCGGTGTCCGTGTAACCACCACGGCGCTGTGACCGGTAACGACACCGTGGTGGATGACGCTCCACCGTGGTGGATCGCCCTTCACCGTGGTGGATGACGCTCGACCGTGGCAGGTGACGCTCGACCGTGGTGGATCCCGTAACACCGAGTTACAAGGCCGGCCCACCGCCCGCGCCGCCGCCCGCACCCCGCACCGCAGGGAACAAAATCGCCCCGCAGACGTTGAGGATGGACATGTCCACCATCGACCTCACCGCCGGCAACTTCGAGCAGACGGTCCTCGACAACGAGATCGTGTTCGTCGACTTCTGGGCGTCGTGGTGCGGCCCGTGCCGCAACTTCGCCCCGATCTACGAGGCGGCCTCCGAGTCGCACGGCGACCTGGTCTTCGCCTCGGTCAACACCGAGGAGGAGCAGCAGCTCGCCGCGGCCGCGCGGGTGACGTCGATCCCCACGCTGATGGCGTTCAAGCAGGGAGCCCTGGTGTTCTCCCAGGCGGGTGCGCTGCCGGCGCCCGCGCTCGAGCAGGTCATCGCCGCGGTCCGCGAGTTCGACGTCGAGGCCGCCAAGGCGGCCGAGAAGTGAGCGAGCTGGTCTTCGGGCTCGACACCTTCGGAGACGTCACGCTCGACCCGGCGACGGGCGAGCGGCTGGCGCACCCGGAGGTGATCCGCAATATCGTCGAGCAGGCCGTGCTGGCCGACCAGGTGGGCGTCGACGTGTTCGGCATCGGCGAGCACCACCGCGACGACTTCGCGGTCACCAGCCCCGAGATGGTGCTGGCGACGATCGCGGCGCGCACCGAGCGGATCAAGCTCGGTACGGCGGTCACGGTGCTCAGCTCCGACGACCCGGTGCGCCTCTACGAGCGCTTCGCGACGCTCGACGCGCTGTCGGACGGCCGGGCCGAGATCACCATGGGCCGCGGCTCGTTCACCGAGTCGTTCCCGCTCTTCGGCTACGACATGGCCCACTACGACCAGCTCTTCAGCGAGAAGATCGACCTCTGGGCCGCCCTCCAGGGCGAGCAGCCGGTCACGTGGAGCCGCGGCGAGCTGCGTCCGCCGCTGCGCGACGCCCGGGTCTTCCCGACCACCGAGCGCGGCTCGATCCCGACGTGGATCGGCGTGGGCGGCTCGCCCGAGTCCGTCGTCCGGGCGGCCAACTACGGCTTCCCGCTGGCGATCGCGATCATCGGCGGCGAGCCCGCTCGGTTCGCGCCGTTCACCGACCTCTACCGGCGCGCGCTGGCGGAGTTCCAGCAGCCGGCGCTGCCGATCGCCGTCCACTCGCCGGGCTTCGTCGCCGACACCGACGACGAGGCGCGCGAGCAGATGTACCCGCACTTCCAGGAGAGCCGCAACCGGATCGGCGCCGAGCGCGGCTGGGGCCCCGGCACCCGCGCGCAGTACGACGCCGAGGTCGACCACGGAGCCCTCTTCGTCGGGTCCCCCGAGACCGTCGCGCGCAAGATCGCCGGCGCCGTCCGGGCGCTCGGCATCCAGCGCTTCGACCTGAAGTACAGCAACGGCGCGATGCCGCACCCGCAGCTGCTGCGCAGCATCGAGCTCTACGGCACCCAGGTGGTGCCGCGGGTCCGCGAGCTGCTCGCGGCGGAGCCGGTCACCGTCTGACGTCGACGGCGCGGAAGAGGTCGACGAGGACGTCGACCAGCCGGTCGCGCTCGACCTCGATGTCGCCCTGCAGGACGGCGGCGGGGACGGCGTCCGCTGGACGCGCGTACGACGGGCCGAGCTGCGGGTCTACCTGGGGCTGATCCGGCTCGCTCGCCGTACCCTCCCGCCCCGGCTGCTGCTCGACCCGGTCGCCTACAACCGCTGCCGCTACCGCTACGAGCAGACTGCGCGCGCTACGAGAAGCCGCAGCTGACCTCGTTCGCGGCGCAGTAGTGCCGCGAGCACAAAGCGCCCCGCGGGCTCTGTCTCCCGTGACAAGCACCGGCACGCCGTCCGACCTGAGACTCGGACGCATGAACGACGCCCTTCAGCTGCTCCCGATCTTCGCGTTCATGCTGATCCCCGTGTGGATCCCGCTGATCGCGGTGGCCTGCGGCGCGCTCCACGACGCGGTCACCTCGCCCCGTCAGGCCTTGCGGTCCTCGGCTCCCCGCGGCAGGAACTGCGCGGTGAACGCCGGCCACGCCTCGGTGATCAGCTCCTCCATGTCGAGGTAGGTCGCCCGTCGCACGTACGGCTTGGCCAGCTCGGTGTCGAGCACCTTGAGCAGGAACCGGCGCAGCTCGGCGTCCAGTCCCGCGACCTTGCGCAGCATCGCGCCGCGGCGGGTGTCGGTCTTGAGCTCGAGCCCGATCTGGTCCTCGGTCGGCGTGATCAGCTCGAGGCGCAGCCTGAGCGGCGCCTCGGTGTGCACGACCAGCACCAGCGGTACGACGACCTCCGCGTTGAACGTCAGCCGGTCCAGCGGCAGGTCGAGGTCGAAGACGACGCTGATCGGCAGGTCGATCGCGTAGGTCAGCAGCTCGCCCGGCACCAGCTCGCCGGTGGTCGGCCGGTAGGTGCCGACGAAGCTGACGCTCGCGAACGCACGCCCCGGCCCGGCGCCGATCGGGCCCAGCGCGATCTGGTCGCCGAGGACCTGGTCGATGGTGTGCAGGATGCGGTCCTTGTGGAGCACCCGGTGGATCCAGCTGACGCCGAACTCCTCGTACGACGTCGTCACCGGCTCCCTCAGCTCGGTATCCACGGCGCCCTCCCCCACGTAGTCACCCCGAAACCCGCTCCGGGACTGGCGATTCTCGTACACCCCAACGACGCCCCGCCTCCCGGGTCCCGCTGTCGGCGCCATCGGTCATGATGGGCGCATGCCGACCGACCCCACCGTGCACCCCGCCGACAGTCACGAGCAGATCCGCGTGCAGGGCGCCCGCGAGAACAACCTCAAGGACGTCAGCGTCGAGATCCCCAAGCGACGGCTGACCGTCTTCACCGGCGTGTCCGGTTCGGGCAAGAGCTCGCTGGTGTTCGGCACCATCGCCGCCGAGTCGCAGCGGATGATCAACGAGACCTACAGCACCTTCGTGCAGGGCTTCATGCCGTCGCTGGCCCGGCCCGAGGTCGACGTACTCGAGGGCATCACCACCGCGATCCTCGTCGACCAGGAGCGGATGGGTGCCAACGCACGGTCGACGGTCGGCACGGCCACCGACGCCAACGCCATGCTGCGGGTGCTGTTCAGCCGGATCGGCGACCCGTTCATCGGCCCGCCGACGGCCTTCGCCTTCAACGTGCCGACCCGCAAGGCCAGCGGCGTGATGCAGACCGAGAAGGCCGGCGGCCGGGTCGAGAAGAACGTCGTGCGCCAGGCGATCTACCTCGGCGGCATGTGCGCCGAGTGCGAGGGCCGCGGCACCGTCTCCGACCTCGACCTCACCCAGATCTACGACGAGTCCAAGTCGCTGGTCGACGGCGCGATCCTGGTGCCGGGCTACACCGCCGACGGCTGGATGGTCGCCGCGTTCAAGGCCGTGCTGCCGCCCGAGAAGCCGATCGCGACGTACACCAAGCGCGAGCTCGACGACTTCCTCTATGCCGAGCCGCGCAAGGTCAAGGTCGACAAGATCAACGTGACCTACGAGGGGCTGATCCCGAAGATCCGCAAGTCGATGTTCAGCAAGGACGTCGACTCGCTGCAGCCGCACATCAAGTCCTTCGTCGAGCGGGCGGCCGTCTTCGCGGCGTGCTCGGCCTGCGGCGGCACCCGGCTCAACGAGGCGGCGCGCTCCTCGAAGATCCAGGGCCGGAGCATCGCCGACGTCTGTGCCATGCAGATCACCGACGCGGCCGAGTGGGTCCGCTCGATCGACGACGCCTCGGTGGCGCCGCTCAAGCGCAACCTGCTGCACCTGTTCGACTCGTTCGTCGAGATCGGCCTCGGCTACCTCTCCCTCGACCGCCCCGCCGGCACGCTGTCCGGCGGCGAGGCGCAGCGCACCAAGATGATCCGCCACCTCGGCTCGGCGCTCACCGACGTCACCTACGTCTTCGACGAGCCCACCATCGGCCTCCACCCCCACGACATCGCGCGGATGAACCAGCTGCTGCTCGAGCTGCGCGACAAGGGCAACACCGTCCTCGTCGTCGAGCACAAGCCCGAGACCATCGCCATCGCCGACCATGTCGTCGACCTCGGCCCGGGCGCCGGCACCGGCGGCGGCACGGTCTGCTTCGAGGGCGACGTCGCGGGGCTGCGCGCCTCCAACACCCTCACCGGGCGCCACCTCGCCTACCGCGCCTCCCTCAAGGAGTCGGTGCGGACGCCGTCCGGGATGATCGAGGTGCGCGGCGCCGCCACCCACAACCTGCGCGACGTCGACGTCGACGTCCCGCTCGGCGTGCTGTGCGTCGTCACCGGCGTCGCCGGCTCGGGCAAGAGCTCGCTGATCCACGGTTCGATCGCCCCGCAGGACGACGTCGTGGTCATCGACCAGGGCGCGATCAAGGGCTCGCGGCGGAGCAACCCGGCCACCTACACCGGGCTGCTCGAGCCGATCCGCAAGGCGTTCGCGAAGGCCAACGGCGTCAAGCCCGCGCTCTTCAGCGCCAACTCCGAGGGTGCCTGCGCGAGCTGCAACGGCAACGGGATGATCTACACCGAGCTCGGCTTCATGGAGACGGTCGCGACGCTGTGCGACGAGTGCGGCGGCAAGCGGTTCCAGGCCGCGGTGCTCGAGCTGACCTTCGGCGGGCTCAACATCGCCGAGGTGTTCGACCTCCCGGTCGCCGAGGCGCACGCCTTCTTCGCCTCCGGCGACGCCAAGACCCCCGCCGCCGCGTCGATCCTGCAGCGGATGGAGGACGTCGGCCTCGGCTACCTCAAGCTCGGCCAGCCGCTCAACACGCTCTCCGGCGGCGAGCGGCAGCGGCTCAAGCTCGCCATGCGGATGGGCGACAAGGGCGGCGTCTACGTCCTCGACGAGCCGACCACCGGCCTCCACCTCGCCGACGTCGACAACCTGCTCCGTCTGCTCGACCGACTGGTCGACGCCGGCAAGTCGGTGATCGTCATCGAGCACCACCAGGCCGTCATGGCCCACGCCGACTGGATCATCGACCTCGGGCCGGGCGCCGGCCACGACGGCGGCACGGTGGTGTTCGAGGGCACGCCGGCCGACCTGGTCGCGTCGAAGGCAACCGTGACCGGCGAGCACCTCGCGGCGTACGTCGGGGGCTGAGGGCGTGTCGGAATCCCCGCTTCAGCGGGGATTCCTGCACTTCCTGCCCGTTGCAAC